>CAYSDE010000103.1:0-6949 GCA_964429685.1 uncultured Pseudobdellovibrionaceae bacterium | reverse complement strand
TGATCATGATAATCCGGTGGTCATGGGTACGATGGTGATGGCCGTGAGCCAGTGCCGCCTGTGGCGTGAGGCCGATAACCAGAGCCGCACAGGATAAAAGCAGGGGACGCAACATGTCAGTTTCCTCCAGTGAGTTACACCTGCAGGTAACACTATGGCGCGAAGCGCGCTTGCACAGCCCTCCCAAACGCCGCTGCGACAATCAGGCCGCTTTGCTTTGGTAGGGCTGGATTCGGTCGCCATTGTCAATCAACTCTGTTTGACGTGGGCAGGTATGACGTCTTTCATTCTCCTTCCCCCGTTTGCGGGGGAAGGCCGGGATGGGGGGAGTGTGGTGTGTTGAGTCAGGAAATTCAGGGTTTTTCCCAGCATTCCTCCCCCACCCTAACCCTCCCCCGCAAGCGGGGGAGGGGATTACCGACCCATATCGGGCTTTAAAACGCTTTGGCCTTCTCCGCTCCGGCGTCGCCTTCCAGCTGGCTGAAGTCGGCGAGTTTGCTGGCTATATTGCGTACCCATGCCAGCAAGCATAATCTTTCGCGGCGGAGATTAGTATCGGGTACGTTAATCATGACTTTCTCGAAGAAAGCGTTTAGCAGAGGCTGCAAACTCAGCAGAACCTGCATTGCAGAGGCATAGTCTTCTTTCTTCAGGGCTGTGTTCATATGGGTGGAAGCCTGTTTAACAGCTTCAAAGAGCTTTTGCTCGCTCTCATCTGTCAGAAGGCTTAACTCCACAGGCTCATAGCTTCGGCTGTCCTTCTTTTCTTCAATACGCAAAATGTTTGTTGCGCGTCTGGTAAGCGCGACCAAAGCCTTCCCGGTTTCTGTTTTCAATGCTTTATTCAATGCTGTGGCGCGATTGATAAGAAGCGGAAGAGGTTCAGAACCAATGGCGCCAGTATTTTTGTTTCCTAGAGCCTCGTTGTTAAGGACTGCTTTAGTGACATCATGCCGGATACCGCGTTCACGGAGAAGGACGCTCAGTCTGTCTAATATAAAGGAGCAAAGTTCGGCAACGCAATCTTCTTTTGAGGCGGATAGAGCTGTCTGGTAGCTGTCATAGGCAGTTCTCAGAATGCCTTGGAGCGGGAAGCTCAGTTGGTTGCTTTCAATCAACCGCAGCACCCCCAGCGCCGCCCGCCGCAAAGCGTAGGGGTCTTTGCTGCCGGTGGGTTTTTCGTCGATGCCGAAGAAGCCGGTGAGGGTGTCGAGTTTATCGGCCAGCGCGACCGCTACCGAAACCGGGGCCGAGGGGCATTTGTCATTGGGGCCGAGCGGGGAATAATGCTCGGTAATGGCGTTGGCAATGGCTTCGCTGTGTTTGTCGTGGCGGGCGTAATAGCCGCCCATGATGCCCTGCAATTCGGGGAATTCGCCGACCATGCCGGTGGTGAGGTCGCATTTGGCGAGGCGGGCGGCGGCGTGAACTTCTTTGGCATCGGCGCCGGGAATGGCACTGGCCAGCGAGGTTGCCAGCTTTTCCATCCGAGCCACCTTGTCGGCCATGCTGCCGAGTTTGGCGTGGAAGGTGATGCTGGCGAGGGCAGGGAGGCGCTCGATCAGCTTTATGCCGCGATCCAGATCCCAGAAGAATTTGGCATCCGAGAAGCGGGCCCGCAGCACGCGCTGATTGCCCTCAATAATCGCTTTGCCGTCGTCTTCGGTGGTGATGTTGGCGGTAACGACGAAATATGGAGACATTTTCCCGTTTGCATCCAGCGAGGCAAAATACTTCTGGTTATTGCGCATGGTGGTGACCAGAACTTCCGGCGGAATGCTCATGAACTGGTCGTCAATTTTGCCGATCAGCGGCACCGGCCATTCGACCAACCCACAGACTTCTTCCAGCAATCCGTCGTCTTCCTTGAGGGTGAGGCTTTTTTCGGCCAGCAGTTTGCGGGCGCCTTCAACGATGATTTTCTTGCGCTCGTCGCGGTCAAGAATCACCCCAGCGTCACGCAGCTTGGATTGATAGTCGGCAAAGTCTTTGACTGCAAAACTGCCGCTGGAGAGGAAACGGTGGCCTTGCACGTGATCGGTAAAGGTAATGGCGGGCTGCTCGCCGCCCAACTCAAACTTGCTTTCCAGACGGCGCCCGTCAAAGATCGCCAGAATGCTATGGAGCGGACGCACCCAGCGGAACGCGGATTCGCCCCAGTTCATCGACTTTCTCCACGGCATCGCCCGTAGCACACTGTCAATCATGGCGGGCAGAACTTCTTCTGTCTTGCGGCCCGGAATGTTGGTAACCGCCACCCAGACCTTGCCCTTGGGCGTATCGCGCTGCTCGCACTGATCCAGCGAGGACAGGCCCGCCCCCTTGAGAAATCCGTCAATCGCACCCTGCGGCGCATCAATCTTGGGGCCTTTGCGCTCTTCGCTGCGGGCGGCTTGCTCCAGCGGCAGACCGTCAATTACCAGCGCAAGACGTCGCGGGGTGACATGCGCTACAGCGGTCGTAAAGCTCAGCCCTTCGGCCTTCAGCTTGTCGGTAAACAGCGTGCGCAAATCGTCAGCAGCCTGCTTCTGGAAGCGGGCAGGGATTTCTTCGGAAAAGAGTTCGAGGAGGAATTGGGGCATGGTGAATTTCCTATATGCGAGGGCACTTCTTGAGGTGAGAGAGGAACTCTGATAACTCCGCGTCAGACTCAAACTTGTCTTTGGGAATAGCGATGAAGCGAACGCGGGAAAGGTAAAGGATAATGAAGTTCTTGTTTTGGCGGATATAACGAATATCGTTCCATGGAAGCTCTAAGTGATGTTGTGCGCTTGCTTCTTTAAATTCTGACTCTGTCCAAGTATACTGGTGAATGCTTTTTAAGGGCGCATCTTCCTTAAAACCCGCCATGTGTTTCGCATGGGTGACGAAATACACTAGAGGATATATGACTAGGAAATAACCCAGCATAAGGAAGAGATAAGAGGCAAGGAATTCCTTGAGGAATATATGAAATCCTTCAGGGCTTAGGATGCGAGTATCTTTAGGGATTATTGTATAAGCCAAGCATGCTTGGATGACACCGAGCATAAGGCTCAAGGAAAGAATATCCTTGAGGCTCCGTCTGGATGCCAGCTTAAGAGCAGAAGAGAACTCTTTTACAGACAGTGAAAATGGCTTCATGGAAGTCTCTGGTTGGAATTTGGTTGTACTCTAACCATAATAACAGGCACCCATCTCCATCACTTAACCCCCTGCAAATTGCTCGGCTTGTTCAGCCACAATTCGCAGCACGCTTTAGCAAGGGCGCGGACGCGGCCGATATAGCTGGCGCGTTCGACCACGCTGATGACGCCGCGGGCGTCGAGCAGGTTGAAGGTGTGGCCGCACAGAAGCATCTGGTCATAGGCGGGCAGGGCGAGGCCGGCTTCAATCAGGGTTTTGCTTTCGGCTTCGCAGTCGGTGAAGCGCTTCAGCAGGGTGTCGGCGTTGGAATGCTCGAAGTTATAGGCGGATTGTTCCTGTTCATTGCGCAGAAAAACATCGCCATAGGTTTTGCCGCCCTTCTCTTTCGGTACACCGTTGAAGTCGAGATCAAAGACGTTTTCGATGCCCTGAATATACATGGCGAGGCGCTCGATTCCGTAGGTGATTTCGCCCGCGACCGGAAAGCAGTCGATGCCGCCGACCTGTTGGAAATAGGTGAACTGGGTCACTTCCATACCGTCGCACCAGACTTCCCAGCCGAGGCCCCAGGCGCCCAGCGTCGGGTTTTCCCAGTCGTCTTCGACAAAGCGGATGTCATGTTCGTTGGGGTCAATGCCGAGTTCGCGCAGCGACTTCAGATAGAGATCCTGAATGTCCGGCGGCGAGGGCTTCAGCACCACCTGAAACTGGTAGTAATGCTGCAGGCGGTTGGGATTGTTGCCGTAGCGGCCATCCTTGGGGCGGCGCGAGGGCTGCACATAGGCGCAGTTCCAGATCTTGTCCGGCCCCAGCGCGCGCAGCGTGGTGGCCGGGTGACTGGTACCAGCGCCAACATTCATGTCGTAAGGCTGGAGAATGAGACAACCCTGTTCGGCCCAGAAATTCTGGAGCTTGAGGATCATGCCTTGCAGGCTGAGGGGTTTGTGTGAGGATGTGGCCATAACTCTCTCGACTCGTTTAAAAAACAGATTACAAGATGTAGTCCAAGCTTGTCAGGCAGGCAAGTTCCGATTCCGTTTGGGCTGATCGGGCCGGGGTGGGGAGATACCATGCTGTTGCATCTGATCGTTCCGGCCCTTGTCGCAGCGGCGATGTTTTGGAACGTTCCTTATCTGCCGCTGATCGACTATCCACAGCATGTGGCACAGATTGCCGCCCTTCATGATTTATGGGCGGGAAAATCGGTGTGGCAGGGAATGCTGGAAATCAACTATGCCACTCCCTATCTGGCCGGATACCTGCCTGCAGCGATGCTGGCTTTTCTCTTCGGCCCGCTGATTGCCAGCAAACTGGTTCTTACTTTGTCTTTTTGGGCTTTTCTCTGGGTTTTTTCCCGGCTGCTGGCCGATCTGAAGAGTGATCCTGACCTGATGTTGCTGGCGGTGCCGGGCTGTTTCGGATTGGCGTTCCAGTTCGGTTTCATGACTTTTCTGGTCGCGTTGCCGATTGCGCTGGCTTTTGTGGTACTGGCTTTACGCTATGCCCGTCAACAAAATCCTTACCGGGCTTTTGGCCTCCTTGTGATGGGGGGCGTGACCTTTCTGGCCCATGCGCTGCTTGGCCTCTTCGCCGGACTGGTCGGCGGCGGAATGTTGCTGGTGGCCAGTTGGTCGACTTTATGCAGCAGACGGTTCATGTCGGCTTTGCTGTCCTTCTGGCCTTATCTGCTGCTGCTGGTCATGATTGCCGGGAATGGTTTGTTGCTGGCAGCATCGGGCAGTGCCGGGAGCGGGGACGTGCTCTGGCAAAGCAGTAGCGCTGATCGGATTATATCCATTTTTCTGTATGTCCTTGCCTTGTCAGCCGATCCGCTGGCTCTGCTGGTGCTGCCTTTGTTGCTGGTGCCGTGGATTGTGAATGGGGGCAGGCTTGACCGGCAGGACAAGCTGCGCTGGGTGCCGCTGGTCGTGCTGGTGCTGTTCTGGATGATGACACCGGACGCGGCGCTGGGTGTGGTCTGGCTTTATCCCCGCTTTGCCGTGCTGCTGCTCCCTTTTTATGCCTTGCTGTTTGTGCCTTCTGCGAAGCGTCCGGCTGGCTATGTGCGTTATACCGGTCTTGGTCTGCTTCTGCTGTGCCTTGCTTTGCAGAGTCTGGTTATGGTGGGACGTTTCAGGGCGTTTGAGGAAGAGAGTCGGGATTACTGGCAAGCTACTGCCACTGTTCCGGACGGACAGCGCGTGCTGAGTTTAGCCTACGCGCCACGGAGTGAAGCACTGCGTGGAAGTTTGATCTATGCCAATCAGGCCTTGTGGTATCAGGTTGAGCATCAGGGGTGGGTAGAGTTCAATTTTGCCAGCTTTTTCCCGCAGATTGTGCGTTATCGGCCCGAAGCAAAGCCCCCAAATCCCGACTACATGAGTATCCCGCCATTCAGGTCGGAAGGCAGGGGATACGACTGGCAGGAGTATGGTGCCCGTCGCTTTGATTATATTTTTGTGCGTCACACCGAGCCTTTGCCCGCAAGGCTGTTTGACAACAGTGAATGTAGTGTTGAAGCGGTCGCATCTTCCGGTACATGGTCAGTTTTCAAGCGGGGCTCTTGCCGGTAGTGCAGATTACCGCGCGCGATAGTGAGGGCGTGGTGATGCCGAATTCAAAGCAGCTCCGGCGGTGCTTGTAAGGCCGGGTCAATCAACCTGCTGTCACGGCCAATGCCCAAGCGCGCTTGGTGTTTTGTCAGGCCTTCAAAAGTAAGTTCGTTGTTATGAACGGCGTTTATTACCGGCAGAAGCTGGCGCAGGGTCTGAACCGCGTTGCGGGCGAGGGAGGTTTCCTGCCCATGAACCAGAATGACCAGATCATTCTCTTGCGAGGATTTCGGGTATTCCGGGGCACGTTCCAGTGAGCGGCCCCATTCAATGCCGCCTTCTGCATTGATATACATATGCACACCAACATCTTTCATGCCGTAAGTGCCCATATGATCGGAGCGGATGACGGCAATGCTGTCATAACCAGGGTCTGTAGTGCCGGAAGAAACTAGCAAAACCCTATAAACGGCCCGTTTGGGGGCCTGATAGGCAATATCCAGACTGATTTGAGGGGGCGTAAATGGGCAGTTTACCGGGGATTCTTCCGGAATCATGTGGTTCTGTTCGCTCATTTTGCCTCCACGGCCCTGTTTTCAGGAGGGCAGACCAAAGAAATTTCATCGGTCAGTCAGCTGAGTTTGCGCTCTTCACCCTAATATTTCGCTAAAAAATCCTTCGTTTACCGATAGTTAACTTTTTATCCACAGTTTTTTAGGGTTAATGAAAATTAGTGCTTGCATCCGCCAGCGGGCCCGCGTATATACCGGCTCCTCGGCGGCAAGCAGCGCGAACGAAAACGCAGCGAAAACCGGGCGGTTCTTGGACAAGTTGTTAAGAGAGAAGAGATGCACAGATGGCGGTCTGTAAGAGCCTTAACCGGCACATACGGATACGTAATCTGTGAACGCAAGCGTAAATACAGCTGTCTCACCTCCGTGGGGCAGTTGAAGTTAAGTAAGTGTACAGGTGACGGTATCCGTCAATCGTCTGCTGATTACGGTGTATTCAGTAGGCGCATCAAACCTGAGAGTTTGATCCTGGCTCAGAACGAACGCTGGCGGCGTGCCTAACACATGCAAGTCGAACGAATGTAGCAATACATTAGTGGCGCACGGGTGAGTAACACGTGGGAATCTGCCCTTTAGTTCGGAATAACACCGGGAAACTGGTGCTAATACCGGATACGCCCTTCGGGGGAAAGTTTTTCGCTAAAGGATGAGCCCGCGTTGGATTAGCTAGTTGGTGGGGTAATGGCCTACCAAGGCGAC
>CAYSDE010000102.1:0-7029 GCA_964429685.1 uncultured Pseudobdellovibrionaceae bacterium | reverse complement strand
ATTGTCCTGATCGACCAGAACAAGTGCCGTGGCTGGCGCATGTGCATCTCGGGCTGCCCCTACAAAAAGATCTATTACAACTGGAAGAGCGGCAAGGCAGAAAAATGCACTTTCTGCTATCCGCGCATCGAGAATGGCGAGCCGACGGTCTGTTCGGAAACCTGCGTCGGGCGCATCCGCTATCTCGGCGTCATGCTCTACGATGCCGACCGGATTGAAGCGGCGGCCAGCACTGAAAATGTCGAAGACCTGTATCAGTCCCAGCTTGATATTTTCCTTGATCCCCATGATCCCGCCGTGATTGCACAGGCACGTAAGGACGGTATCCCGGAGAACTGGCTGGAGGCGGCGCGCCGTTCCCCGGTCTACAAGATGGCGATGGACTGGAAAGTAGCATTTCCGCTGCATCCGGAATACCGCACCTTGCCGATGGTCTGGTATATTCCGCCGCTCAGCCCGCTGAAAGCGGCGGCTGAAGCCGGAGCGATCCCGATGGATGAGGACGGAATCATGCCGGACATCAACGCGCTGCGGATTCCGGTCAAATATCTGGCCAACCTGCTGACCGGCGGTAAGGAAGAGCCGGTGGTGACCGGCCTCAAGCGCATGATGGCGATGCGTCATTACATGCGCAGCAAGTTTGTTGACGGGCAGGCGGATATGTCGGTGCTGGCGGGTGTCGGGCTGACGCCGGAGCTGGTGGAGGACATGTATCAGATCATGGCGATTGCCAATTACGAAGACCGCTTTGTCATTCCGACCGGTCATCGTGAGGAAACTCTGGACGCTTTCGGCGAAAGTGGCGGCTGCGGCTTTTCGTTCGGCAATGGCTGTTCCGATCTGTTCGAAGGCACCAAGGCGTCCCGCGGGCGCAGTGGGGGGCAGCCGGATAACCGGGTTAACACCATTTTTGCCCGGGATCATGCGGGCAGCGGCGGCGGTTGCGGCAGTGGCGGCTGCGGTGGAAAATCGGGAGGGTGCGGGTAATGGCACAGCAGATGACCAGTCAGACCCTCAGGATCATCGGTCTGGCGCTGACCTATCCAACCAGTGGGCTTCTTGAGGCCGCTGGCGAGATGAAGGGGCTTCTGGAGTGCGAAGGCTGGTTGCCTCCGGCGCTGCGGCGCGATGTTTCTGCCCTGCTGGAGGATCTGGCCGGACAGGATTTGCTGGATGCTCAGGAAGCCTATGTCGATCTGTTTGACCGGACGCCGTCGCTGTCCCTGCATCTGTTTGAACATGTGCATGGGGACTCGCGGGAGCGGGGGCGGGCGCTGGTTGATCTGGATACGCTCTACCGGGAGCGGGGACTGGAAAACCGGTCTGAACATACGCCGGACTATCTGCCGATGTTCCTCGAATATCTGGCCCTGCTGCCGGTTGAGGAGGCCCGTTCCACGCTGGCTGGCGCGATTGAGGTTATCGGTGCCATCGGGGCTCGGCTGAAGAAGCGGCAGAGCCGCTATGCCTGTCTGTTTGATGCGCTGGAGGCGGCTGCGGCCTGCAAGCCGGATCCTGCCCGCTTGCAGTCGGCGCTGGCTGCTGATGCCGGAGAGATTCCCGATAACGAAGCGCTGGATGCCGCGTGGCAGGAACAGTTTGCACTGGCGGCGCTGGATCAGGGCGAGGCTGGCTGTCCGAAGGTAGAAGACATGCTGGCGCGGATGCAGGACAAACTACCAGAAGCGGGAGTGCGCTCATGAACGGGAATATCCATTTCTTCCTGTACCAGATTTTGCCCTACATCACCCTGTCGGTGCTGTTGCTGGGGAGCATCCTGCGTTTCGACCGCGACCCCTATTCGTGGCGCAGCAAGTCAAGTCAGTTGCTGAGAAAGCGTCAGCTGATGTGGGGCAGCGTGCTGTTTCACGTCGGGGTGCTGGTGGTGCTGGGCGGCCATGCGGTCGGTCTGCTGACCCCGATCTGGATTTTTGACGCGATGGGTATTTCGCACGGCTTCAAGCAGGTGATGGCGATGAGTGTTGGCGGAATTGCCGGGATTTTCTGCCTGATTGGTTTGCTGCTGTTGCTGCATCGTCGCCTCTTCGATCCGCGTATCCGCATCAATAGTTCGTTTGCCGATATTGCCGTGCTGGTGCTACTGCTTGGTCAGCTGTTGCTGGGTCTGGCGAGCATCTTCGTTTCGCTGGATCATCTGGACGGACACGAGATGGTCAAGTTCATGGACTGGGCGCAGCACATCGTGACCTTCCGCAGCGGGGCTTCTGACTACTTGGTGGATGTTCACCCGATCTTCAAATGTCATCTGGTACTCGGCATGTTCATCTTTCTGGTCTTTCCGTTCACCCGGCTGGTTCATATCTGGAGTGCGCCGGTGTTCTATGTCTTCCGGCGTCAGTACCAGATCGTCCGGCGTCGGGAAGTGTAATGATTACAGTTAACGGCGTCGCTATTACACCAGAGCAGATCAATGCTGAGGTGCAATACCATCCGGCTCCGGCCCTGCTGGAAGCCAAATACCAGGCGATGCAGGCGTTGGTTGTCCGCGAGTTGCTGGCACAGCGGGCGGCAGGCCTTGGTCTGGTCGAGGGGGATTTCTCCGACGCCGTGATCGACCGGCTTTTGCAGCAGGAAATAGAAGTGCCGGAGTCGACCGCCGAAGAAACCCGCCGCTACTACCACAACAACCAGAAGCAGTTTTATACCGATCCGCTCTTTGAAGTCTCGCATATCCTCTATCTGGCCCCGCCGGAAGATGCCGAGGCCCGCCGTGCCGCCCTGGCGCGGGCCGAGCAGGCTCTGGCTGAAATCACCGCAGACCCGGCTCTCTTTGCCGGGATTGCCCGGCGCGATTCAGCCTGCTCGTCCGGGCGGGAGGGCGGCAGCCTCGGCCAGATCGCGCCGGGCCAGACCCTGCCTGCCTTTGAGGAGGCCCTGCAGAAAATGAAAGCCGGTGAAATCTCGGCGGCGCCGGTGGCCAGCGAGGTTGGCTACCATCTCATCCATCTTCATCGTCGCGTTGAAAGCGAGCAGATGCCCTATGAAGCCGTCGCGGCGCGGATAGGGAAACATCTGCGAGCCCAGAGCTGGCAACGCGCTGTCAGCCAGTATATCCAGCTGCTGGCCGGCGAAGCCGAGATTATCGGTTTCCGTCTGGCCGGGGCTGAGACGCCGCTGGTACAGTAAGCGGATGTCAAAGCTGTTCGGATATTTCTCAACGTCGGCATTATGGGGGCGGGGATTCCGCCCGTTCTTCCTGCTAGCGGCGGCGTATAGTGTTTTCTGTCTGCTGGCATGGGGTGGTTTTCTGGGCGGTTTTGTAGGCCGTCCGTCTTATTTCCCCGATCCGACCTTGTGGCATGCCCATGAAATGTTGTACGGGTTTACGATGGCTGTGGTGGCCGGATTTCTGCTGACGGCAGTGGCGAACTGGACCGGGTGGGCGCCGGTACGGCATTTCCATCTCTTCTTTCTGTGTTGTCTGTGGGGGCTGGGGCGAGTGGCCCTGAATATGTCGCAGATGCCCTATCATCTGGCGATCCTTATCGAAGGGCTATTTATTCCTGCCTTGGCCATCAGCCTGCTGGTACCACTCTATAAAAGCCGTAATGTGCGCAATTTCATTTTCCTGTTTCTGTTGGGCGGACTGTTTGTGGCGGATATGGCGTTTATGGTTCTGCAGGATCTTCGGATTCTGCATGTCACGCTGCTGTTCATTCTGATGATGGTCTCGGTGGTGGGGGGGGCGCATCATTCCGGCCTTTACGGTTGCCGCTCTGCGTCAGCGCGGGCAGGATGTGCGGGTGACAGACCAGAAGCAACTCGACAGTTTATGCCTGTTGTCCCTGCTGGGATTGACGCTGTCGTTCATTTCTTACAGTGAGGCTGGAGCCATTCCGGCTGGTGTTGCCTATCTGGCGGCATTTCTTCATGGGCTGCGACTGCGGCACTATCACAGTCGGCGCAGTTTGGTTGATCCACTGCTGTGGATATTGCATGCGGGTTATCTGTGGCTGGTTGTGGGGCTATTCCTGCTGGGGGTGGCACTGGGTGGCCATTTACAGCTCTCGGTTGCCCTGCATGCGCTGACGGTCGGCGCCATCGGCAGCCTGACGCTGGGGATGATGTGCCGGGTGGCGCTGGGGCATACAGGCCGGGCGCTGCTGTGCGGTCGTGCTACGGTTCTGTCATTCTGGCTGATCCAGTTGGCGGCGGCGGTGCGGGTATTGGGACCGCTGCTGTGGCCGGAGCTTTATCTGCAATGGATTGAAGGAGCCACCTTGCTGTGGTCGGCCTGCTTCATACTCTATCTGGTTGTGTTTACCCCGCTTCTGCTGCGGGCCAGACCGGATGGGCAGCTGCCTTAATCAAAGGAATAATTCTCGTCAATTTCACAATAGGTACGGAGTTTTTCAATATCGGCGATGGAAACCATGCGTCCGCTCACGGTGACTCCGAATGGTTCCAGCTTCTTGATGGCGCGAGAGAAAGTTTCTGGTTCAATGTTGAGGCGGCGGGCGATCAGTGCTTTCTCGTAAGGAAGACTGATTTCAGCCGGGCCGTTTTTCACCATCGGGCAGAGATGCAGCAGGAAGGTGCCCAGACGCTGTGGCGGCGTGCGAACGGTAATCTGCTCCAGTTGCTGCACCAGCATGCGATAACGCGAAGAAACCGAACAGAGCAGTTGCAGGCTGAAATCGCTGTTGCTCTGCATTCTGTCGATAAAAAGCTGGCGGGGGATATGAAGGAGAACCGTTCTGTCGGCAGCCTGCGCATTGACCGGATAACGACGCTGGCGACTGAAGACAGCCGCTTCACCAAAGGACTCATGCGGGCCGAAGACGTTGATGGTGATCTCTCCACCGTTGCGGTTCATGCGATACAGCCTGACCCACCCTTCGCAGATAAAGCAGAGGGCGTCCGCCGGGTCGCCCAGCGCGAAAATCTCCTGATCCTTGTTGTAGGTATGGCTCTGGCTCCCCTCTATGAAATAGCGCAGCGTCTCGTCATCCAGCTCCGAAAACAGGGGGGCCATGCGCAGGGAATTTGTCGGCATCATGGTGGTCTTGATCCTAATCAAGATGTGTGCAGCAATGCTGGCCTACATATCATGACTTCCCCGTCGTAAGAAGGGGTTTGCTCCGAAGTCGCGTTGCCTAAGTCGGCATTGATATGGCAGTGCGACCGGGGTTGCAGTGGAAACGCTGCGGCCTCCACGTCTGGAAAGGAGACTGAAAATGGGGACTCATTTCTCTGCCTGCGATTCATTCGGGCGGCGCTTCTCGTATCTGCGCCTGTCGGTGACGGATGTCTGCAATTTCCGGTGCAGCTATTGCCTGCCGGATGGCTATCAGAAGCAATCGTCGCATGATTTTCTATCAGCTGATGAAATCAGCCACCTTGTTGCAGCGCTGGCGCAACTCGGCTTGTGGAAAGTCCGTTTGACTGGAGGAGAGCCGACGGTACGAAAAGACCTGCCGGAACTGATCCGGCGCATCGCTGCAACGCCGGGAGTCCGCCATGTTGCGTTGACGACAAACGGGTACAGGTTATGCCATGATCTCGCTGCTTACAGGGCGGCTGGCCTGAGCAGCGTCAATGTCAGCGTTGACTCTCTCGATCCGAAGCGGTTTCAGCGTGTTACCGGTCACGATTGTTTGTCAACAGTCCTTGACGGCGTGACGGCGGCGCTGGCTTCCGGCATGGAAGCAGTCAAGCTGAATGCCGTTCTGCTGCGGGAGACGGCGGCGCAGGAGCTGCCGGACTTTTTGTCCTATGTGCAAGACCGTCCGCTGGTCTTTCGTTTTATCGAGTTGATGCAGACTGCGGATAATAAGGACTATTTTGCCCGTCAGCATATCCCGGCGGCTACGATGATTGCGCAACTGATCGGGGCAGGGTGGCGTCCTGTCACTCGCTCGGAAGGGGCCGGGCCTGCCGTGACCTATTCTCACCCTGACTATGCCGGAAGAATCGGGTTCATAACGCCTTATGCCAAAGACTTCTGTCAAGGTTGTAACCGGTTGCGGGTATCGGCCCGGGGTAGTCTTCAGCTTTGTCTGTTCGGGCAGGGCGGGCATGATCTGCGTCCGTTGCTGCAATCCCCGGCACAGTGCGGCCATCTGAAAGATGCCATTATTGCAGCTTTGCGGTATAAACCGGCGGGTCATGCGCTGCAGGACGGGAATGTTGGCGACCGTCATACTCTGGCGTCAATCGGAGGATAGGCATTTGACAGAAGGCTGTTTGAAGCGGGATGCGGGCGTTGTGCTGGTGGGCGGCTGCTCGTCGCGGATGGGGCGCAGCAAAGCCTTGCTGCCTTACAAGGACGGGCTTCTGCATCAGCATATGAGCAGAATGTTGCGGGAGGCCGGTCTGGGCCATGTTTATCTCAGCGGGGAAGTACCGGGGGCTGAAGCGATTCCTGACCGACATCTCCACGCGGGCCCGGCGCAGGCTATTGCCGACCTGCTGGAAAAGTTCAGCGGCACCTATGACCGACTTCTGGTTGTGCCGGTGGATATGCCGTTGCTGACAGCCGATGTCCTCATTCACCTGCTGCAGCAGCCGGGGAGCAGCTACTTTATCCGGCATCCATTGCCGGTATGTCTGAGAACGGGAAAAGTAGAAGGGGAAGTGCGTTCGGTGCGCGATCTGATTGCCGCCTGTGCGGCCCTTCCGCTCGACCTGCCAGAAGCCTGGAAACCTGCCATGCAGAATTTCAACACGCCGGAAGAGTGGGCGGGAGCTTGCGGGTCTTAAGAAGCCACCATCATTGGCACTCCATAGTCATGCCGGCCTTCGCGGAGATGACTGCGGGGGACATGCTAAACCTGTTATTTGGTCACTAGCCCGAAGGGTAGGTAACCCCAGAACAGTGAAGGCATGGTATGAGGGACGGAATATGCCGAGTTTACTGAGTTATATTTATCTTGCCCGCTGTTATCCGGAGCTGATCGACCTGTTTCTGAGCCTGTGCCAGAGGCGCTCAAATAAAAGCGCATTGAAACCCTCCAAGGCTCCGCGCAGCCTAGCTATTTCGGGGGCTGCGAAGGTGTTCACAACAGG
>CAYSDE010000101.1:0-7039 GCA_964429685.1 uncultured Pseudobdellovibrionaceae bacterium | reverse complement strand
GCAGGTTGACAGCGTGCGCGACATTGTCTCCCGCGTCACCGATCATGCCAGTGCGCGTCTGACTGCGGTCAGTTTGCTGCTGGATGAACAGACCAACAAGGGCAGCGCTTCGGTTGAAGCCGTGGCGAACCGTCTGCAGCAGAGCGGCGATGTCGCCCGCGAGCAGGTCGCCCTGATTGAAAACGTCGCCGAGCGGGTTGAACAGCGTCTGACCTCGGCGGTAACAGCGGTTGAAAGCCGTCGTTCGGCTCTGATGCAGGCAACCGACAGCACCTTGATGCGCCTCGACATGGTCAATGAAGGCTTCGCTGATACGGTGTCTCGGACAGAGGCGGTACAATCCAAACTTTTTGCCGATGTGCAGCAGAACGAGCATCTGCTTTCCGGTCTGGCTACGCTCAGCGAAAGTACCACGGAGACGCTGGAGCGCACCGGTCAGCGTATGGCCATGCTGGCCCAGCAGGCCGCGCAGGACAGTACGCGCATGAGCGGGGTTGCCGAGCGGATTGAACAGCAGCAGTCGGCCATCCGCCATTCGGCCGAAGCGGCGGTTGCGGTCCTGCAGTCGGTGCAGGCGCAGCTGATGAAGTCCGGCGGCGAAGGGGTTGACCTGATCGAAGCCAGCGAAGCACGGATGAGTGATGTGCTGGTTGCGATGACCGAGCGCATGGCCAGCCTCAGCCAGCAGAATGAAGCAATGATGCAGCAGTTTGGCGAGATGGTGGAGCGCTTTACCACGTCGACCAATGAGCTGCAGCAAAACAGCCATCTGGTTGGCAGCGAGTTGCTTGACATTACCGGTCAGATGCATACCCGCGCTCTTGATATGACCGCTGCCGGTCAGCAGTTTGACCGCGAACTCAAATCCCGGCTGGGCAGTCTGGATGAAACCAAGGGGCATCTGCAGGGCTATTTCGACGGGTTTGGCCGGGAACTGGCTGCCATTGACAGCCGCACCAATACCGCACTGATTGATCTGGATCGCCGCTCCTCGGAAACTTTCGGCAAGTTGCAGCATGGGGTTGAGCGTCTGGCCGCATTGCCGGAGGCGATGGAAACGGCTCAGGGCTTGCTGAACGCTCAGGTTGAAGCCGCCCGGGCCGAGATTGCCCGGCTGCGCAGTGACCTGCTTGATATTGGTCAGCAGGTTGAGATTTCGGTCAACACTGCTTCCGGTTCCGCCGGTCATCTGCTTTCCAATATGCGGGATATTGGCACGCAGAGTCGTGTGAGCGCCGCTCAGCTGGATGAGGCCAGTCATCAGCTGATTACGGCTTCGCAACAGGCATGGGACATGATCGGGCAGGCGGCCGGGGCCGGGGGCGATAACCTGAGCGCATTGCTCAATACGCTGGGCGGCGCCCGTGACCAGTTGGGTAACATTACCGATGTGGCCCGCAGCTCGATTGAAACCCTGCTGGAGCGGATTTATACCCTTAACCAGCTGGTTGAAGGATCACTCAGTAATCTCTCGCAGCGCTATCACGATGTGACCCGCGACGGCTTCGGCAGCTTCGAGAAACTCAGCGGCCTGCTGGATACCGGCGTCAACCGGCTCGAAGCGGTCAGCACTCAGGCCAGAAACAACCTGTCCGGGGCCACCGAGCAACTGGCCAGACATCAGGACATGGTGACGGCGACCGCCCAGACTCTGGGTGAACGTCTGTCCGGGGTGACCGTTCAGCTTGAGGCGCTGCGCGATGGGCTGTCCGGTCTGGAAGCCCGGCTTGAGTTTGTCGAACCGGCTTTCGGGTCGCAGCAGTCGCGGCTGGAAAGCTTCCTCGGAGCGCTTGACCGCACGCTTAATCAGGTGGCTTCCTTGCAAAGTCAGGCCAAAACCCTGTCTCATGAACATCTCGATCTTGCCAATCAGGTGCAGGAGCAGGAAAGCCGCATGTTGTCACTGGCCAAGCAGCTGGAGGGCAGCCTTGGTCATGTCGATGGCCAGCTCTCCGGATCGATACTGGTGCGGCTGCAACAGGCGCTTGAGCAGGCCCAGCAGGCCGACAGTCATCTTGACCGGTTGTCGTCGCAGGCAACGCGGATGGATGGAGTGCTGGGGCATCTCCGCACCTCCTTGCAGGAAGATGTCCGGGCGCTTGAATTTGCCGAGAACGGCATCAATACCGTGGCCGAGCGCTCAACCGGAAAGATGCTGGAAGTGGGCACCGCGCTCAATGCCACGCTGGGCCAGTTGCAGAAGGGCAGCCAGCTCTCGCAGGCCGGGCTGCTGCAGGCCAATGAAGAGACACAGCGTCTGGTCGTCCGCCTTGAGCAGGTGCGGGCGCTCATCAAGAACATGATGGGGGCGATTGGTTCCGATTTGACCGAATGGCAGAGTGATCTGAAACGGCGGCTGACCGGGCTGGCCAACGAAGTGGCAGAGCAGGCAAGCAGGAATGCCCGTCCGGTTGCTGCGGCTGCCCCGGTACCTGCTGCACCAGTCGTCGCCCTGCCGCCATTGCCGCCCAGCCTTGGCCAGTCACTGAGGATTGCTCCGGTTCCGGCCAGTGAAGTCACCAGTGTTCCCAACACGGGACAACTGGCGGCGCAGGCGCTGCACGCAATGGCGATTGATCTGTATCGTCTGCTGCACACCGAGATCCCTGAACTGGGCCGTGAAATGATGCCTCCGGCGGCACGCCGTCAGCCAATGACACCTGAAGACGCCCGCGCCTATACCCGCACCATGCTTGACCAGAGGCCGGAGACTCTGCGGGCTCATATGCGCCACCTCTATCAGACGAATGCCGAGTTCAAGCAGTATGTCGATCGCTATCTGCTCCGCTTTGAAGCTCAGTACGATTTGGTGGTTCGGGGCACCGATGGGGTGACTCTGGCGACCCGCTGGCGTCAGGGCGAAGTGGGACAGCTTTATCTCCTGCTGGCCAAGGCCGTCGAGCGCAGGTCGGCAGCGGCGGGAGCGATGGTATGATGATGACCCGGACAGTCTTTCTCGTCCTGTTTGGACTGGTTTGGGCATCTCCGGCCTGGGCCTGTCAATGTGAGACGGTGCCGCTGGAGGAGTTGGTGCGTTCCAGCACTCTGGCTTTTACCGGGCGAGCCATTCAACTTGACACCAGCACAACGCCAGCGCGCATGACTTTTGCTCGCGGAGTCATCTTTAAAGGCGTCGAGTTGATGAGTCCGGTCATTGCCCTTAATTATGCCGAGGGTGAAGCCTCCTGTGTGGCCGATGTTGAGGTTGGAAAAGACTATTTTGTGGTAGCTCGCGGCAGTTATGACTCCGGCTATGCGACAGATTTCTGCATGATGACTCAGGCCAATGGCGACGATGCAGAACGTCAGAGTCTGATGAATCTTTTCAGTCTGCAGTTTATTGCCGGGAGCGGTATGCGGGGTGGTATTGGTTATGAAATGAAGGATCTGGAGGCTCTGCGCAAGTACGTCAACTTCCTGCTTGAGAGCAGAAATCCCGAGCCCGCCCTGCTGATGTCCCAGCGCGCTGCCGAGGTTTCACGCAACTCGCGTATTGATGTCGCCACTATGGGGGAAGCCTATCTGCAGCTTTATTTACCCAAGCTGGCGCTGGAAAAGTTTGACGATGTGCTGGAAATTCAGTCCACCAATCAGGGGGCCTGGGGCGGTCGTTATCGTGCACTTGCCCAGTTGGGCCGCTGGAGTGAAATACCGGTTGGCGCGGGTGTCAGCTTCTCGAATCTGCTGTTGCGTGGTGGCGAAATTGGCGGTGATTTCACATCTGCAGACTTCAGCAAAAGCTGGCTGGAACATGTTTCAGCTGAGAACCGCAATCTGACCGGGGCTGATTTTTCGCAGTCTTTTCTGGCTCACGTCAACTTCTCCGGAGCGACACTGAGCGGAGCCAATTTCTCGAAAGCGCGGCTGCGGGCGGTTAACCTGCGAGGTGTCGATCTCAGCGGGGTTAGTTTCGCAGGCAGTACCCTTGATGATGTCGATTTAACAGGGGCCAAGCTGGATGGGGCTGATTTCAGCGGGGCCAACCTGCGCCGACTTGATCTGCGCGGCGTCGACATCAGCATATTCAAAACGGACGCGGCAACCAAGCTGCCGGATAATTATCCGGTCAAATAGTTACCAATTGTTAAGCCTATTTTTTTAAGCTGGGCTCCTGATTTTAAGGGAGCTGGTGATGTTTCGTGCCACCTTATTGATTCTTCTCTTTCTCGCCACCCTAGCGGGACAGCCTTCATGGGCCAGTTCTGGTGGGCAGCTACCTGCACAAGATGACAAAATTCTGACCTTTGCCGCCGATCTCTGGTGTCCTGTTAATTGTGAGGCTGACACCGACCGACCGGGCTTTTCTATTGATTTGTTGAAGCAGATATATGAGCCGCTCGGATACAAGATCAATTACATTACCATGCCGTGGGCTCGTGCGGTTGAGCGGGCGGAAGCGGGTGAAATCGACGGGGTTGTGGGGGCGCTCAAGGAAGACGCACAGAATTTGGTTTTTCCTGCCGAGCCGCTGCTTTCCATTACCGACGATTTCTACGTTTTGTCTGACAGCCAACAGACTTACACGGGGCTGGAGTCGTTAAAGGGCGTGGCAATTGGTATTATTTCCGACTACAGCTATTCTACGCCCGTCACCGCCTTGCTGTTTGAAAATGCCAGAATTCCTGGTGCTGTTCAGGCCGTAAGTGGCGAGGATGCCCTGAACCAGAATATCCGCAAATTGAGAGCAGGGCGGATTTCCGTGATTTGTGAGAGTTCAATCATCATGGATCACACCCTTAAGCAGCTCAATCTGACCAAAGAAATCAAATGGCTGGGCGGGGACATTCCCTCCGGGGACATTTATGTTGCTTTTTCTCCGGCGCGGGCCGGGGTTGCCGCATTGTCGCAGGCTTATGATCAAGGGGTGATCCGTCTGCGCCAGAACGGAGAAATAATCAGGATATATGACTCCTATGGAGTGCAGCCATGATCCCGGTGAGGCAGCGTAAGAAATCTTTCTACGTCTCCATAAAAACCAAAGCTCTCTTTCTGGTGGGAACCGTACCGGTTCTGTTTATGGGGGGGCTGCTGTACGAGAATCACCGGATTGACGCTATTGAGTACAAGCAGATGCTGTTTGATCGCATGCAGGTGCAGGCTGAGTTGCTGGCCAACACGATCGGTCAGGCGATGTGGGACATGAATACCAATTATATTGATGAGGTGATTAAACGGGCGATTAAAACGCCGGATCTCGAGAAAATTGTTATCCGTGATGAGAACGGCAAAATTGCCAAATCAATCTGGACGCCGGAATGGACTGGGACTCATTCGCTTATTGCATATCCCGTTATCTACAACTTTGCCGGATCGGAGCGGAAACTGGGGCAGGTTGAACTGTATGTCAGCCACAACAGTCTTGAAGCTAAGATCATGGCCAGAACGAAATACTGGGCGATCTTTATCGCAGCGGCCCTGATTGTCCAGATGCTGCTGTTCTATGTCGTGCTGAACTGGTTGTTGCATCCGATCCAGTCCATTACTGCGACCATGCGGCGTCTGTCCGAGGGAGAAACCGGGGTGCCCATCCCGTCGCAGCACCGGCGTGATGAAATTGGCCAGATGGCTATAGCCATTCAGACCTTTCGCAGTACAGCGGTGCGCGCTGACGAACTGGCGCACGAGATTGAAGCCCGAACCAGACTGCAGGGCGAACTCGAAACGGCCCGCAAGGTGGCTGAAGACGCCAATCAAGCCAAGAGTCAGTTTCTCGCCACCATGAGCCACGAAATTCGTACCCCGCTTAACGGGGTGTTGGCGACGGCTGAACTTCTGTCGGAAACGGAAACCAGCCCCCGGCAGAAAAAATACATTGGCATTATCCGCAATTCAGGCGAATTGCTGTTGAGCCTTCTGAATGACATTCTTGATTTTGCCAAGATCGAGGCCGGGCGGATTGAGATACACCCCGGAATATCCAATCTTAAGCAGGCCTTTGAAGATACCTGCACCCTGTTTGCGGCACAGGCCGACAGCAAGGCACTGGCGTTCAGCTTCACACTGGATGCACGCGTGCCCGCTTACGTGATTGCAGACATCTTTCGTTTGCGGCAGGTGATGGCCAATCTTATCAGCAACGCGGTCAAATATACCGAGCGGGGACATGTTGATGTCCTGTTGACGGCCCGCGACAGCGAGAACGGGCCGCTGCTCTGTTTCTCTGTGACAGACACCGGACGGGGCATTCCGAAAGAAAGTCTCGGACTCGTTTTTGACAAGTTCACCCAGATTCACCGTAATGCGGCGATTGGCGGTACTGGTCTTGGGCTTCCGATCTGTCAATCACTGGTGGAACTGATGGGCGGCAAGATCAGCGTTGAAAGTCAGGTTGGGCAGGGCTCGACCTTCAGTTTCTGGATTCCTCTTGTACCGGTTGCTGAATCTGATGCCCGTATTGTGGCGCAGCTTGAAATCAGGGAAAACAGTCATAGTGGTTGCCAGGTCCTGCTTGCCGAAGATGTCGAGATCAACCAGTTCGTTATCACTGAAATGCTGGAGGGGCTGGGGTGCAGTGTCACGGTTGCCGAAAACGGGCAGGTCGCTCTGGATAAAGCGGTTTCCGGCAATTTTGATGTTGTCTTCATGGACTGTAACATGCCGGTGATGGATGGGTATACCGCGACCCGTCGTCTGCGGGAGGCCGGACTTGCTGCTTTGCCGATCATTGCCGTGACCGCACACGCCATGGCCGAGGAGAAACAGAAATGTCTGGATGCCGGGATGAGCGACTTTGTCTCCAAACCGGTCAGGAAGCATGATCTGGCTCGCATTCTTGATCAGTGGCATGTCGGGAGTGCGGTTGACCGGGCAGATCAACCGGCACAAGCAGTCGTAGCTCCGGCTGAACCGGATTTTGATCCGGCGCCGCTGACCGACTGGCTGAACGGCCCCTCTCCTGAAAAAGCCCGACGCATGATCGAGTTGACCCTTAAGGACAGTGCGCGTCTTTATGGCGAAATCGAAACTGCCGTAACATCCCGTGATGCCGCCTTGCTGGCCGACAGTGCCCATGCCCTCAAATCCGTTTCGGCGCAGGTCG
>CAYSDE010000100.1:6776-7061 GCA_964429685.1 uncultured Pseudobdellovibrionaceae bacterium | reverse complement strand
ACAGCGCCGGAACGCTTTACCGCGATCTGGCCAGATTGCTGGCAGTGCAGGCTCAGCTTGATACCGGCGACATCACCGCCCTCAAGGCCCAGCTGCAGCCGCTGGCGGCAGAGGGAGCGCCGTGGCGCTTCTCGGCGCGGGAAATGCAGGCGATGCTGGATTTGCGTGCCAATGACATCGCCGCGGCCAAAGCAACGCTCAATGCCTTGACCACCGATCCTGATGTCCCGGCCAGCCTGAAGAGCCGGGCCGGACAAATTCTTGCCACTCTGGCTGGCTGAGGTT
>CAYSDE010000100.1:0-6766 GCA_964429685.1 uncultured Pseudobdellovibrionaceae bacterium | reverse complement strand
GCTCTTGTTCCGGCCCTGCTTCTGCTTGCTGCCTGTGAGGGGGGCTGGTTCGGTGCCAAGGAAGCCCCGCCTTTGCCGGGCGAGCGGCTGCCGGTGCTGGTTTATGACCAGCAATTACAGGCTGACCCTACATTAAAGACCGAGCCGCAGAAGTTTACTCCGCCCGAGAGCAATACTGATTGGCTGAGTGCCGGGGGCCGCGCCGATCATGGCGGCGGCAGCTATACCCTGCTCTCCACCACGCCCAAAGAAGCATGGAGTGCCGATATTGGCGACGGCACCAGCGCTGACAAACCCCTGATCCCGACCCCGGTTATCACGGGAGGAATCGTCTACTCACTCGACAGCGGCTCCACCGTGCGTGCCTTCAGCGCCGAGAACGGCAAGAAACTCTGGGATATGGATGTGGCCCCGTCCAGCGAGCGCGGCGATGCCACCGGCGGCGGTCTGACCCTCGCCGACGGCAAGCTTTTTGTCGCCACCGGCTATGGCGAAGTGCTGGCCCTCAATCCGACAGACGGCGCGACCCTTTGGCGTAAATCAGTACAGGCCCCACTCCGTAGCGCTCCAGCTGCTGGCGGCGGTCTGGTTTTTGTCGTCAGTATTGATAACCGCCTGCACGCTTTGGACGCCACCACCGGGGATGTGCGCTGGAATCATGCCGGAATCATCGAAACAGCCGGTCTGCTTGGCGCCCCCAGCCCGGCGCTCGGAACTGGCGCGCTGCTGGTGGCTTATTCTTCTGGCGAGTTGTTCGCCCTGCGCCTGAGCAATGGCCGCGAAATGTGGACGGATAATCTGGCTTCCTCCCGCCGCGAAGGAGGCGTCATGAGCATTGCCGCTATTCGGGGCCAGCCTGTGTTGGCCGCCAATGGTCAGGCGGCACTCGCCGTCAGCAATTCCGGACGGATGGTCGCTATTGATACCCGCTCCGGCCAACGGGTCTGGGATCAGCGCATCGGTGGCAACCAGATGCCGTGGGTTTCCGGCACCACGGTCTTCATGGTCAGCAATCAGGCCCAGTTGATTGCCCTCAACCTGATTGATGGCCGCATCCGCTGGCTCAGCCAATTGACCCAGTGGAAACATCCGGACACTCACGACGGCGTCATCGCATGGTATGGCCCGATTTTCGCAGGCGGCAAGCTGTGGCTGACCAACAGCGAAGGGCAATTGCGTTCCTTCGACCCCGCCGATGGCAAGGAGCTTGACGTCATCAAAACCGGCACCCCCATCAACCGTACCCCCATTGTCGCGGACGGCACCCTCTACACCCTTGACGATTCCGCCACCCTGACGGCGTGGCGCTGAGCCATGACCAAACGCCTTGCCATTGTCGGACGCCCCAATGTGGGCAAGTCTACGCTTTTCAACCGGCTGGTCGGCAAGCAGCTGGCGATTGTCCATGACACGCCGGGGGTGACGCGGGACTGGAAGGAAGCGTCGGCCAAGCTTGGTGATCTGCGCTTTATCGCCATTGATACCGCCGGGATTGAAAACGCCGCTACCGATGTTATCAGCGTCGGCATGCGTAAGCAGACTGAGGCCGCACTCAAGCGCGCCGATGTGGTTCTGCTGATGATGGATGGTCGTGACGGCCTGACCGAAGTTGACCGCACCATTGCCAAATGGCTGCGCAAACAGAACATGCCGGTAGTGCTGGCTGCCAACAAGTGCGAAAGCGGCACCGACCTGCAGGATATTTATGCCCTCGGCTTTGGTAATCCGATTGCCATTTCAGCCGCTCATGGCAGCGGTCTGGCCGATCTTTATGAAGCCCTGCAGCCCCATCTGGAAAGCGATGACGGCGACGATGATGAGGATGAGGATGAGGATGGCGAAAAGCCCATCCGTCTGGCCATTGTCGGACGCCCCAATGTCGGCAAATCCACCCTGCTTAACGCCCTGCTCGGCG
Organism: uncultured Pseudobdellovibrionaceae bacterium; assembly: GCA_964429685.1. Taxonomy (GTDB): domain Bacteria; phylum Pseudomonadota; class Alphaproteobacteria; order UBA2400; family UBA2400; genus CAYSDE01. The sequence continues at coordinate 4,851 of CAYSDE010000100.1, read as the reverse complement.
AAGAGCGGGCGTTGGTCAGTCCGATTGCCGGCACCACGCGGGACACCGTGGCCGAGCTGTTTGAATGGGAAGGACAGGCCTTCCGCCTTGTCGATACCGCCGGTCTGCGCCGCAAGGCCCGCATTGAGGAAAAGCTTGAGAAACTGGCTAATGCCGAAACACTCCGCATCATCCGCCTCGCCGAAGTGGTGGTGCTGGTGCTGGATGCCAATCAGGCTCTCGAAACGCAGGATTTGACCATCGCCGATCTGGTTTACCGCGAGGGCCGCGCTGTCATTCTCGCCCTCAACAAATGGGACACCATCAAGGCACCGGGCCCTCTTCTGAAAGAAATCCAGCTCCGGCTTGAAGAGTCGCTGACACAAGGCAAAGGCATTCCAGCCGTGCCGATCTCGGCCCTCAAAGGCAAAAAGCTGGATGTGCTGATGCGGGAAGTCATCAGCATTCATCAGGTCTGGGACAAGCGGGTAACCACCGGCCAGCTTAACCGCTGGCTTGAAGTGATGGTTGATACCAATCCGCCCCCCATGGTCAAGGGACGCCGGGTCAAGCTGCGCTATATGACCCAGCGCAAGGGCCGTCCGCCGACCTTTACCCTGTTCTGCGGCAGCCACGCCGTGCCGCCGGAAAGCTATCTGCGTTATCTGACCAACGGTCTGCGCGAACGCTTCGAGTTCTGGGGCGTTCCCATCCGTCTGGAAGTCCGGCAGGGCAAGAACCCCTATAGCGAGGGCGGCAAGGACAAAGACTGACTGAATTCTGACTCGACGTTACGGAGGAACGGGTATGGAAAATCAAAAACGGTCTTACCGGTTGGGCGACATTCTGGTTCGCACCCGGCGCATCAAACCCTATCAGCTGGGCGTTGCCCTCTCCGTGCAGAAGGCAGCGCGACAGCCCTTGGGAAAGATCCTGGTTGAAACCCGCATCCTCTCCGCCCTGCAGCTGCGTCTGGCCCTTCTCCAGCAGCGCTGGGTACGCTTTAAGGGCGAAGCCGCTGCCACGGCAGCCCCCAAGGGATTCCGCCTCTATGGCCTCGAGCTGGTCAGCCGGGGCCGAGAGTTGCTGGATCGACATATGGCGGAGCAACAACCGCACCCCCCCACCGGCCAGACCATCACGCCTGAACTGCAGGAAGTCCTGCGCCTGCGCAAAGAGCTGGCCCGCCTGCGCCCTCACCAGACCGGACGGATCGTCGAGAAAGATCATGTCCTGAAAGAGCGGATTTTAACCGGCAGCCTGTAATTTCAACGATTCTGGCTATCGCTACCAGAATTGGCTGGCGCAGCGGGGTCGTTGTTCCTGCTGCTTCCCATCAGGTCGATCATGCGGCCAAGGTCTTCGCGAGCAGGGCCGGTGTAGCCTCGTTCACCAGTATCCGGCTTGGGATCGCCTTCGGCAGGGGGCTTGGGCTGCATCAGCGCTTCAAGCGGCGAAGCCTTGGTCAGGTCTTCAATCGATAGGCTCTTGTTGGGGGCGAGAGCGATAATCAATTGCGACCCGGCCTCAAGTGCGGGCTGGGTACGGGCTGACTTCAGGGTAGCCTGCATGCTGTTGGGATCAACCTCCCCCTCTTTCTTGGGCGGGAAGACAAAAGAGACGCAGATATACAGCAGACACACCAGCAGAGCGCCCCGCAGCAACCCGAACAGAAAACCGAGGGAGCGGTCAATGGCGCTCAGATGATGGCCGCGCATCTGCCGTGAAATCACGTAACTGACCGAAGACATGAGCGCGAGTGTGCCGACAAACAGAACCCCGGCAGAGCTGGCCATCGAAAGCAGCCCCTTGCCCATATAGGACTCCAGATGAGGCTGCAGCGGCTCCAGACCATACATGACGGCAAAAACCGCCAGCACCCAGCCGACAATCGAAAGAATTTCCGCCACAAAGCCGCGCAGCAGGGCGAGCAGGGCCGAAACCACCAGAACCAGAAGCACAACAACATCAACCGGATTGGCGCCGAACAGGGTCATCGCATTACCTCATAAACTTGTTCCGGCGTGGAAATTACCACGCCAGACAGCTCTTGTCTTGCTGCTCTCTCCCGCTGCGCCGGACAAAATCAGCGCTTGGAAGAAAAACGGTCACGGGCCTTCACCCAAGTATCATCCACGCCCTCAACTGGCGGAACCCCGTTAAGCTTCAGGGGGCTGCCCTTGGGTAGCCCGATCATGTTGATGGAGGCAATCCCGACAAATTCGTTATGCGGGTTGGCAAACAGGTTTTTGGGCGAATAGTAAGGGGTCATGTGCCAGTAAAGATCATAGTCAAGCCCGAGAATAAAGGCGTTCAGCGCCGCCGACTTGTCCTCACGGTCATTTTCGACATAGAGAACCGGCTTGTGGCGACGAATGGTGGCTTCGGCCCCCTTTAATACTTCCAGTTCCATCCCTTCAACATCCACTTTAATCAAATGGCAGGCGGGCAGGTCAAGCCGATCGATCACTTCAATCGGCACCGGCTCCCCTTCGGTATACTTGCCCAAACCAAGGCAACCATAATTACCCTCAACCCCGTAATTGACCGCAGGCACCATCAGCGTGCCTTCCTTGCTACCCGCCGCCGCGTGACGGGGGATAACATTCAGAAGACCATTCAGCATCAGGTTGGTTGACAGCAGTTCATGAATCACCCGCTGCGGCTCGAACGCGATAACCGCTCCTTTGGGACTGACTTTCTGGGCAAAAAGTACGGTATGAGCCCCGATATTGGCTCCCACATCCAGCGCCCAGGAACCGGGACGAAGAACCTGACTGAAAAATTCGGCCTCACCCGGCGAGAATTCGCCATACAAATCAAGAGAACGACCGATATAGCTGTCATGGCGAATATAAGCCATCGGGCCATAACGGCAGCGCCGGATGCGGATAAGTCCGGCCTCATGCATCAGGGATTCTGCCTGCAAATCCTGACCGACCGTGTCAGCTTTCAGTACTGTTGTCATCGCACTTCCTTTTCCGGCACTTTTGACCCCGGCAAGCTAGCACAGACGAAAGATTCTACAAACACCAACCCCCGCCGGTAAGGGCGGGGGTTGCATGTTTCTTTGCCGATGGACAGGAAGACATCACGTCCAGATGAAGTTGGCCCCCGTCAGCGTTGCCGACGTCACCCCGGTCAGAGTGATGTTCATATCCGCTGTGCCATCGCCATCGGTATCAACCTGCAAGACGTTACTGGCCATGCGGGCTTCCGAATGATCCGAGCCACCCGTAAAGGCCCCCGAACCAAGATAGCTGAAGGTTCCGGTCTGCAGACCACTGAAGAACAGCAGATCAGCGCTGACATTGAAGTCGGAAACCGTATCAGACGTCCCGGTCGGCGACTGGTTGGTCGCGCTATAGACCAGCGTGTCGCTACCAGTCCCCAGCGTAAAGGTATCCGCGCCCTGACCGGCATAGATGGTATCATCGCCAGCCCCCGCACTGATAACCACAGCAGCGGTTGTGCTGATGGTAATGGTGTCAGCACCCGAGCCACCGGTCACCGTCTCGATATTCTGAACGGTAATGTTGTTACTGCCGTTGGAAGTAACAAGGCGATCCGTACCACCAGCAAGATCAATGGTTCCACTGAAGTCAGTGGCGAGCGTCACTATATCAGCACCGCCTGCACCAACGATGGTTTCAACATTGGAAACCGTCACTGTATTGGCAAAGGCGCCAAGATTAAGCGTATCCGTGCCAAAACCAAGGTTGATCGTCCCGGTTACCGACGTGCCCAAAGTCACGACATCGCCCAGCGCACCACCAGTGATGGTTTCGATGTTGCTCAAGGTTACCGTGTTGGCAAAACTCCCCAGCGTGATCTTGTCAGTACCACCGGCAAGGTCAATCGTAGCAGGAGCCGCGCTACCCAGCGTGATGGTTTCATTGCTGGCACCGCCGGTAATGGTTTCAACATTGGTCACCGTCACCGTCGTATTGAACGCACCAAACGTGACCGAGTCCGTACCCGCACCAAGGTTGATAACCCCGGTCGACTGGGACGCCCCGATGGTGATGACGTCGCTCGACGTGCCGCCGGTCACCGTCTCAGCATTAAGCACCGTCACCGTATTGGCAAAGTCGCCCAAGGTCAGCGTGTCAGTCCCCGCTGCCAGATCAACCCGTCCAGTCAGCGCCGTTGCAATGACGACCACATCATTACTGCTGTTTCCGGTGACCGTCTCAATGTTCGAAACCGTTACCGTATTGGCAAAGTTGCCCAGCGTCAGAGTATCGGTACCAGCGGCCAAATCCAGAGAACCGTTGATGATCGTACCCAGCACCACCACATCACTGCTGGTTCCGCCCGTCAGCGTCTCCACATTGCTGACCGTGACCGTGTTCGCAAAGTCGCCCAGTACCAGTTCGTCCGTCCCCGCACCCAGATTGACCACACCGGTCAACGCCGCGCCCAGGGTCACAATGTCATCCGACGTCCCGCCCGTCACCGTCTCGATATTCGACACCGTCAGCGTATTCGCAAAGTTCCCCAGAACCAGCGTATCCGTTCCCGAACCCAGGCTGATGCTGCCAGACGTTACCGCGCTCCCCAACGTCACCACATCCGTGCTGGTCCCGCCCGTAATCGCTTCAATGTTCGTCAGCGTCACCGTATTGGCAAAGTTCCCCAGCGTGATCGCATCCGTCCCCGCACCCAGGTTGATCGTTCCCGTCGTCACCGCCGCGCCCAACACCACCGTGTCGTCCGACGTCCCGCCCGTGATCGTCTCCACCCCGGAGATCGTTACCGTGTTCGCAAAGTCTCCCAAAGTCAGCGTATCCGTCCCGCTGCCCAGATTGACCGTCCCGCTCAGCGCCGTCGCCAGCACCACCACGTCACTGCTCGTCCCGCCCGTGATCG
>CAYSDE010000099.1:0-7078 GCA_964429685.1 uncultured Pseudobdellovibrionaceae bacterium | reverse complement strand
TGACGACATTCGTGGGATGAACAAGCGCCATTAACTCAGGAAATTTGATGACTTCGTCCGCTATGAAAGAAGCATAAACTACTGGATGCCCGGAAACCGGAGACAGAAGACGTGAGAAACCACTGGCCTCAACTGCAATTTCAGATAGTGGGGTATCCATCTCTATGGCGGCTGTTGGCAGGCTGAACACGGTGGAATGGCGTTGGTGTTGCTGGGGATACTCTTCTAGCTTTGCGATTATTTGTTTTAGCGCGGTCATCTGGTCATCATTATCAGCAACAAAGAAGTCTGGCCGTTTCCCCAAAGGTTCCAGTGCCTTTCTCACGGCAGACGCAAGATCAACGCTGCTGGCCCAGTCGGCATTGGCCAGTCTGGTAAGTCCCTGCTGCAGGCCCGTATTCAAAGGGGCAACAAGCGATGGAATTTTGTCCAGTGCTTCCAGCTCTCTCTCAAAATAGGTCGGGGTTATATGCCCAAGAGATGAAGCTATTCTTTCCGGTAGTTGGGCAGAGAATGCAGCGGTCACATCAGAACGTTGACTATTCATTTTCCACAGGCTTGAGAATTTATCAGCATTACCGGTGCCGAGAAGGGAAAACATGGCGCTGACGACATTCGTGGGATGAACAAGCGCCATTAACTCAGGAAATTTGATGACTTCTTCTGTTAAGAAAGCGGCATGAGCGGCTGGATGCCCGGAAATCGGAGACAGAAGGCGTGCAAAATCACCAAGAGCGCTACTTTTATGGTTCATAAGGTGTCCTTTGTATAAAAAAGCGCCTTGGCGACCTTAGGGTAGTCGCCAGCGACAGGTTCAAATTGTTATTAGCGTATTCTTATAAGCTTTTCAGGCAAACGAAAGCAACGAAAATCGGCGTTAACCACCACCATAACTGCGCACCAGCGACCCGGCCAGCATGTACCAGCCGTCAATCAGCACGAAAAAGATGATTTTGAAGGGCAGGGAGATGACTACCGGCGGCAGCATCATCATGCCCATCGCCATCAGGATGGAGGCGATTACCATGTCAATCACCAGAAAGGGCAGGAACAGCAGGAAGCCGATTTCAAAGGCACGCTTGAGTTCGGAGATCATGAAGGCCGGAACCAGCGCTTGCAGCGGAGTATCTTTGGGCTTGAGGTCTTTGGTTTCAATCTTGCCCATATCGAGGAAAAGCAGCAAGTCCTTGTCGCGGACATGCTGCATCATGAAATCATGGAAAGGCTGGGTGGTGGCTTCAAAAGCCGCTTTTTCGTCAATGCTGTCTTCCATCAGCGGCTGAATGCCGTTTTCCCACGCTTTTTCGAAAGTCGGGGCCATGATGAAGAAAGTCAGAAACAGGGCCAGCGAAATCATTACCTGATTGGGCGGAGTCTGCTGCACGCCGAGTGCCGAGCGCAGAAACGACAGCACCACGATAATACGGGTAAAACTGGTCACCATCACCAGAATGCCGGGAGCGAGTGACAGCACGGTGAGCAGGGCCACTAGCTGTACGATGCGGCCGGTGCTGGAGCCACCCTGACCATCTTCCATATTGAGCGAAAGCGTCTGGGCAAGGGCAGGTAGCGCTGCCGCGCAGATCAGCAGAACCAGCAGCAGCTTGCCAAGCAGGGGCAGATGAGCGCGCAGACGGGCAATATAACGCATGACAGGTCAGCTCCGGGCCAGTGGATCGGCAGCCCCGACCGGCAACGAGGGTTGTACGGCAGAGGATGGATCAGGGCGGATATTGCGCTCAACAACAGTTGGCCGCCCCTGCGGCGACAGTACCAGCAGATGCTCAACAGTGTCGCGCTTGATAAGGAAAAGCTGGTGACGCCCGTCCAGCGGTCGCCATTCCACCACACTCAGGCGCGAAGTGCCACTCTTGCCCATGCGCATCAAGTGGCTGCGTCCGAATTTCTGCACCAGCCACGCGCAGACGCCGATCAGGGCCAGCGTCAGGCCAAAGGCAGAAATTGCACGCAGAAGATCATGACTTTCCATGCTCAATCGTTAACCCGTGTTGCGGGATGTGGCAAGCCACCGACTCGCGGTCAGGCTTAACGATCTTCCGAGGCCGAGCTTTGCGCGTAGGCGGTTGCCGCCTTGAGCCGGGTGTTGATGGTCTGCAGTTCCTGCATGGTGGCAGACTTGATCCGGCCAAAATCAGCCGACAATTCGCCCAGATTCTGCCAAAGCGTTTCGAGGGCAGCCTTGTAGTGCTGGCCGTCTTCAGCGGTAAGGGTCGGCAGGGCTTCGACCAGAGCCTTGAGCTTGGGCGCCAAGGTTTCAATATCCGTCAGAGTGCCAGCGGCGCTGGCGCTGCGAAGGGTGGTGAGTTCTCCTTGCACGGCAGATAACAGTTCGGAGAAAGATTCTTGGTTACTCATAATTATTCCCCCGGCAAACTCTGCCCATTGGCCTGATAAACCCGGCTGAGAATTTCGCTGATGGCGTGCAGGGCTTCCAGCGGGACGTCGCTGCCAATATCGAGTGCCACCAGTATTTCGGCCAGATCAGCATCTTCCCGCACCTTGATGCCGTTAGCGAAAGCCAGCGCCAGAATGTCTTCGGCCACCTTGCCATAGCCACTGGCGACGACTTGCGGCAGTTTGCTTGTACTGGTCAGGGCGGCGGCAACCTGTCTGCGGTTTTGCTCTTCACTCATCGCAGGAGCATTCCAACCCATTCCGGGCGGGTTTCCGGCCAGATCAACAGGGCCGCCGCGCCGAGCAGAATGGCGGTGAAAGTAACCAGACTGACCCAGCCGCCGGAGGCCGCCACCTGTGTATTGGGTGGCAACATCCCCTTAAGGGTACGTTTGGCAATAAAGCCGACCAGAAACCAGCCGAGCAGACCAAGAATGGCGGCAAGGCAGGTATCCCAGACAAAAGACGGCACCTTAATCGGCAGGAATTCCGGCCTCGGGTTATATAGCCACCACCCGTAAAGGCCGAGTGACAGGGCAAACCAGCCCCCTGCCACCATCAGGCGCGGGCGCAGGGTGACACCGTCAAACAGTTCCCGGATACGCGCTGCCAGCGCCAGAGCAAATTCGGGGCTGAGGCCGTAAGGATATTTCCGGCTGAAAAACTCACGCGGATTGCGGCCTTGGGCCAAAGCCTCGGCCAGTTCGCGGATGATGCGGAACTGCCGCCCGAATTTGGGCAGGGTACCCATGTCGAGCTGTTCAAAAGAGGGTTTGAGCAAATCATCCAGAATGGCCGGAAAACCCGCGAGAACTGGTTTCATTCCCACGGCTTCCACGTAAATCTCAAGGTCCCGCGCTTTCAGAATGAACTTGCCGTAAGGCACGATGGCGAGAAAATAAAGCGCGGTATCGTCTGCCGGTGGGGCGGGGTCGGCAGTGATTGCGGCATGGCCCTGTGCCAGCCCTTCAGCCCCCAGCTGGTCGATGATGGCGGTTACAGCCATTGGTGTGCCGGGCGGAGCGGCACCAAGCGTGAAGCTGCCAGAGGCACTGGCGGTGATGATGTTTTCCTCGGTAAAGGAGCCATGGCCCTGACATTCGCGGCACAAGGTCTGGCCGGTGCCATTGCAGTTCTGGCAAGGCATGCGGCCACGACCCATGCAACGCTGACAGCCGACCATGCGGGTGCCGTGACATTGCGGGCAGGGACGGTTACGGTCCTGCTGGCTTTGCCCGCTGCCAAAACAACCGGGGCAGGTCAGGCGGCCTTGGGTGTTGCATTGGGGGCAGGCGACTTCCCGCTGGCCATTACATATCTGGCAGAATTCGTATTTGAGACCCCGACAAAGGTCGCAGGGCAGCACCAGTGCGACACGCTCGGTCAGACGTTTCAGAGGGAATTGGGCGTTGCTCATGCCCCAACCCGCGCCGGGTGTTTGTGCCAGCATGGTGCGGACTTCGCTTACCCATGTCTCGTCTCCGCTAACCCTAGCCTCGGCACCTGCCAGATACTGAGACATCAGTTCCCGGGTCTGGAAAACCTGTTTTTCGCCCCCCCGGGCCAGCCCGACCCGTTTGGACATCTGGCTGTTGACAGTGATGGTGAGCGCCAACCGACCGGGCAGGTGAATATCCCGTGCTTCCAGCTGTCCCAGATTTAATTCATCCAACCGATAGCCGTTGCCGACCAGAATACGGCGCGAAAGTTGCAAGACTTTGGCGTAGATGTCGCCAGCGGTCTGGCCCTGAGCTTCCTCGTCACGCGGGGCGTTGGGGTCGCGGTCGGCGCCATTGGTCATGACTTGTCTTCCTCCGCTTCGGGTTTGGGAGAGGGGGGCATGTCGGGGAGCGCTGCCGGAGTCTCGGGCAGGCGGAGCTTGGGCAGATCGAAGGCAGTTTTTGCCGCGGCACGATTTTCCGACTGGATGCGTTCCAGAACTTCTTTGCGTAGAACGGAGACTTCCGGCGGGAAGTTGAACCCCAGTTTTACAACCTTGCCGCTGACTGAAATCACAGTGATTTCAACGTTTTCGTCGATCACGATGGTTTCGCCGATTTTTCGTGTCAAGTACAGCACGGAGTTGGCCCGCTTCCTGCAATGCCTGTTCTGAGCCCCCAATGGGCTTCACTGTTTTAACAGGACGGCGGCCAACTGACAAAGCCAAAAGGCGGCAGGGGCTCCGGAAAAGGGTAGGGCGAAGATGGACTTGAACAGTTTGACCCTGTTCCAGCAGATGGAACACAAAATGAACTGGTTGGCTTCCCGGCAAAAAGTGCTGAGCCAGAACATCGCTAATGCCGATACGCCGGGCTACAAGCCGCAGGATTTGGAGCCTTTCAGCTTCAATCATCATCTGGAACTGGCCGAAGGTCTGCAACTGGTCAGCACCAGCCCGGCCCATTTGACCGGCGGCAACAGCTCGGTAGTCCCCGTGGTGCAAAAAAGCACCGATGCGACAGAAACCAATCCGATGGGCAATCAGGTGTCGCTGGAAGACGAGTTGTCCAAGTCGGCGGATACCGGCATGGAATACCAGATGCTCACCAATCTTTATCGCAAACATGTCAGCATGGTCAAAACCGCGCTTGGTCGCGGTTCGACAGCGTAAGGCAGGGAGGAAGCGGTCATGGACGTCATCAACGGACAGAATGCACTGGTCAACTCAATCGGCATCTCGACGTCGGGCATGAAGGCGCAAAGCTTCCGGATGCGGGTGATTGCCGAAAACATCGCCAATGCCGATTCAACTGCCGAAGCACCGGGGGCGTTGCCCTATCGTCGTCAGGTGGTCAGTTTCAAGAATGAACTGGATGCGGCCAGCGGAGCGGATATGGTTCGCGTCAGCAAGGTCAGCCGCGATCCTTCCGAGTTCCAGCGCCGCTACCTGCCGGGACATCCCAGCGCCGATGCCAATGGCTACGTGATGTATCCCAACGTCAATACCCTGACCGAGACGATGGATATGCGCGAGGCCCAGCGCAGCTACGAAGCCAATTTGAATGTTATCGAAATTTCGCGTATGATGACCTCGCGCACCATTGATTTGCTGCGGGTCTGAGGCGGAAGAGGAGGCTGAAGAATGGTCAATATGAACCAGATTGCCAGTGCCGCCTATGGGGCCACCCAGAAGATTGCCACCGGCACCGGCCCGGCAGAAGGTGTTCAGGGTACCAGCTTTGCTGATCTGCTCGAAAGCGGCCTTGAATCCGCTATCGGCTCCCAGCACAAGGCCGAGGCGCTGTCCGAGCAGTCCATCACCGGCAAAGCCGACATAAACGACGTGATTTTAGCCACCCAGAATGCCGATGTTGCCCTCAACACTATCATTGCCATTCGCGACAAAGTAATTGGCGCTTATCAGGATATTCTGAGGATGGCGATTTAGCTATTTGTTCCCTCTCCCGCTTGCGGGGGAGGGTTAGGGAGGGGGCTTCTCCACATATTCCGGTTCCTGACCGCTTTTTTTAGCCGTTCTTCGTATTCTGCCCGTGGAATCTCGATAATGCCGAACTGGCTGAGGTGGTCGTTACGGTACTGCACATCCAGCAATTCAAAGCCGTCGTGTTTCAGCTTTTCGACCAGATGAACCAGACAGACCCGGCTGGCATTGCTGACCAGACTGAACATGCTCTCGCCAAAAAACGCCGCCCCCAGCGAGGCGCCATAAAGCCCGCCGACCAGCTTTCCATCCTGCCATGCTTCCACCGAGTGCGCCTTGCCCATGCGGTGCAACTCGCAAAAGACATCGCGGATGGTGGTGTTGATCCATGTTTCAGGGCGGGCCGTGGCGCAGCCGGTAATGGTTGCGGCAAAATCGCTGTCAAAACGAATATCAAATTTCTTCTGCCGGACTATTTTGGCCAGACTTTGCGGACAGTGAAAGGTTTCAAGCGGCAGAATGGCCCGCAGCGGCGGGCTGAACCAATGCAACTCCTCACTCTCCGCCGTCTCCGCCATCGGAAAAACCCCGCTGGCATAGGCGTTGAGCATGAGGGTGGGGGTGAGGGCGGTCATGGTAAACCGGATATTATTATAATCCGCCCCCGCCTGAATAGGCCTCGGCGCCAATAACCATGTTGTCTTTCAAGGTAAATTTGTATCCGATATAAAGTCCGCCAAGTGCAACGAGCTTTCCATCCTTATATGGAAGCATGAGGCTGTCCACCCTACATAAGGTCGATGTTTCACAAGTAAACCCTTGAGCTTCCAGCTTTGAAACTAGATCATTGATGGGTAATGGAAGAACAATGTTTTGGGAAAAAAGGTTATTTACCTGATCCCGGAGATTCTTGTGGACTGCCTCGTTAATATGGTTTGCTTGCTCAAATAAATCTGGAATCGGCTTCCAAGGGCCATCGAACACTCTTTGATCTATAAAACCGCATTGCCCCTCGTGAACATGTCCTCGGCGGAGCTGATCCTTTTGTATGCAATAGTCTATATAAAGCGCGCTCTGGAAGGCGGCCTGATATGCTTCAGGAGAATAGCCTTGATTGTCTCCACGGAGAAAGCCTTGATGCGTTAAACGCGATGCTCTGCTCTGAGCCTCAGCAATCTGTTGAAAGTAGATCTGCCTTACTTCAAATTCCGAGATGAGCGTGTCGGTCTCTTCTACACATTTCCTATCACGCTGACTGGCATATTGCGGCTCTAGTTCGTA
>CAYSDE010000098.1:0-7085 GCA_964429685.1 uncultured Pseudobdellovibrionaceae bacterium | reverse complement strand
TGTTGTAGTTCATGCCGATCGAAAACGAGCCGGGTCGCCGCATGGCATCGGCCTCAACCAGACCTTGCGTATCAGCATCAAACTGCAGGGTCAGCGGGGCCGATGAGCCTACTGGAGAAATGATCTGGACGATCCCGCCAACGCGCCGCAGCAGCACGGATTCTGCCGTCTGCAGCATGGCACCGGGTTGACGCAGCAGCGGATAAACATCCTGCTCAACCGCTTTGATGCCGAGAACCAGTCCGATGCGAGCCTCTTCGCCTTCTCCGCCGCCAAGACCGAAAAGCGGCTGGGCAAAACCGACATAGACCTTGCCATCACTGCCCTTGAACATGTCCAGCAACGAATTGTCGCCTACCCGGTATTCCCGTACAAAGGATTTTACGACCTCCGCCTCGGCCGGAAACATACCGACCGAAACCAGTACATCTCCGGTCTTGCTGAGAATGGCAACTCCGCTCGGCTCCGGAGTCTGCGCACTGCCAGTCACCTCCCCGGAGGGCGGATCGGGCAGATAGCCGTTATCGCGGGCGAGGCTGGCCAGCCAGTTGCGCAGATAACCACGGCTGGCGAGATCAAGATCAGCCGAGGGTTGCAGAATCTGGGTGATGGAGAGGCGCACATCCTCATCCCCGGCAAAGCGGGTCAGCGGCGCCTGTTGCTGTTGTATCCAGCCAGTAAGAGCGCCAGCGCGTACTTGCGCCACCCCGCCCAACATCCCCTGCAAGTTGATTCTGGCGTTTTCACGCTCGGTCATCGCGTAGGTACCAATCAGCAGCAGACCGGCGACCGCGACCGTCAGCCAGACGATGAAACCAACGGCATAAGGCTTCACCGGGCCTTCGGTGCTTTTCTTGACGTCTTCGGGGGTAAGCGAGAAACTCATGAAAAAATCCTCTCGGCAACAGATTCAGGGCGAGCGAAAGCTGGCCGCCCTAAAATGGAGCTTTTTTAGTGTCTTGTAAACCAAGGCTTAAGCTCATTCTGCAAGAATGCGCTATGGCTCGTGTCCTCTTTGCCATAGCCGGAGTCTTCGCTCTGGCCTTTTTTGCCTGTTCTGCGCCGAGTCCTGCTTACGCGGGGGAGGCTGCGGGCTCGACTGCGACTGCCTCGGTTTTACCCCCGCCCCTGTTCGGCTCCAGCGAAATCCGCTCAAGCAATCTGGTCAGTTTTACCAACTGGACCGGGATGTTAAGCCGGTTCAATCAGGGCAAGACGCTGGGGCAAGGCCTGTGCGCCACGGCGGGGGCTGGCACCTCAAGCCCTTGCAGCTGGGACCTGTGGCAACAGGAGATCAGTGCCTATCGGGGTCAGGGCGAAATGGAACAGTTACGCTCGGTCAACCGCAAGATGAATCATCGCCGCTACGTTATTGACCGGATCAACTGGGGCGTTGAGGATTACTGGGCCACCGTTTTCGAGTTTCTGCGCAAAAACGGCGACTGCGAAGATTATGCCATTGCCAAATACGTCACCCTGCGGGCACTAGGCTGGCCAGCCGACAAGCTGCGCATTGTCATCCTGCGCGATACCAAACTTGATCTCAACCATGCCGTGCTGGCCGTCTATACCAGTCAGGGGGTCTATATCGGCGACAATCAGGTCAGCGACATCGTCCGCGCTGACGCCATCCGGCACTACCGCCCGATCTATTCAATCAATGAAAACAGCTGGTGGCTGCACCGCGTTGCGTCGCGCTAAAGAATCTGTAGATCCACTAATTATTGGGAAGCCAAAGATAAAAACCCATGGTGAAGGGGCAGCAGTTATGCAAGTAGCTAACCTTGTTAGATGAGAAAGTATCCAGATTACTTCCATCCAGCGTACAAGCAGAATTGCTGCTAACAGAGCCAAGGTATTGCAGTTTTGCCATCTTGTTGATGACAGAACCGAAGACGTAATCCATAGCCGCTCGACACGCCCCTCCGGTGAGAGCAGTACCGAATCCAAAGTACATTCGTCCGTCAGCGCGAATTTGCATGTAAAGGGGGTTCCCGTAGGGGTCAACCGGACGATTGACATTTCTTGTCCACCCATCCGGCAGCGGTATTGAGCCTGCCAGAATAAAATCAATGTCCCGATTACCGATAGCGCTGGCCATTGATAACGGGTAGTTCTCCGAAACATACCGGATGTAATAGGATAACCCATTTACAAGTTGCCGCTGCCTCATTTGATCTCTTACTTCCGCTGCAGCGACCCATATCCCTCCAATTACCAGCCCAACCACTCCAAGAATGACAGCTACCTCAATCAGGCTAAAACCTTTTGTCCTTGCACCTCTTATCGGGGGGGGGATTGGCACTTCGAAATGTTCCCTGCTATGAGACAGCTAACCGTCGTTTAAAGCTGACTGCTCACGGCGCGTGTGTCAACCCAGATTAAACCTGGTCACCGCCTCGGCAAAGCTGTTGGCAAAGCTGGTGCCGCTGTTGACGATGACAACACCGGGGGGCAGGTCGGTGGTGAGAGCAGGGTCGGCGTTGTCACGACTGGTCATGATGGCCATCGGAACATCCTTGAATATACTGGTGGCCTTGAGCGCCCGCACCAGATCAACCCCGGACAGCTTGTCCATGGTCAGGGTAGCCACCACAAAATCAGGCCGGGTATCCATCGCTTCCACGAAGGCCTGCACTGGCGAATAGCAGGTATGAACGCGGAAACCGCAGGCCGCAATCTCGGCTCCAGCCATACGGGCTACCGTCTTGCTCGGCGTAACCAGCAGCACTTCAACATCGCGGATATCAATATCTTCAACATCAAAGGAGTGGTGAACCGGCAGACCGCGCAGCAGTTTGGCAACTTCGCCAACCGGCAGATCAACCGGCAACGACACCACTTCGCGCATACGGTCGAGAAAAACCTGCACATCCGCCTGCGTGCGCGGCTCCAACGACGCTAAATCTGAAATATAATCGCCAAGGCGTTGCGCCAGTAGCTCCATGGCGTGACAGGCCAGACCCGCTGCCGCCACCCGGATGGCCTGTTGACCAGCCTTGAGTTTGGCCAGTGATCCCGGAAAATCGAAACCGGCCTCGCCCATATGATCAAGAGCGGACTGCATGGCATCCAGAGAGGGTTCAAAAGCATCCTTGAACTGCTGATGCAACTCGTGATCCAGATCCGGCATTTTGCCCTCGATTTCCTGCAGAGAAATGCGCCACCTGCGCCCAACGACGGCATGGAGTCTGTCGCAGAATTCCTAACACTTGGTTACCAAACCAAAAGCCCGCCCACGCTTTGTGGACGGGCTTGGCCAATCAGATATAAGACTGTATTCAGGTCAGGTCATATTGCTGGGCATTGAGCCAGAAAC
Source organism: uncultured Pseudobdellovibrionaceae bacterium (assembly GCA_964429685.1). Taxonomy (GTDB): domain Bacteria; phylum Pseudomonadota; class Alphaproteobacteria; order UBA2400; family UBA2400; genus CAYSDE01. The sequence goes on along the minus strand of CAYSDE010000098.1, from coordinate 3,766 downwards.
GTTCCAGCCGCTTCAACACTTCATTGGTGCTGGCAATCCCCACTTCGTCGAGATTGGCGCGCCCCAGATTCTTGACATGCTGTTCGAACAGCTTGGCAATGATTTCGTGGAACTTGCGGCCTTTCTCGGTCAGACGCACCCGCACCGAGCGGCGGTCATGCGTCGAGCGTTCCTGCACCAGATAACCGCTCTCAACCATCTTCTTGAGGTTGTAGGAAACGTTGGAGCCGAGATAGTAACCCCGCGCCGTCAACTCGCCCACGGTCAATTCGTCATTGCCGATATTGTAGAGAATCAGGGCCTGAACGTTGTTGATGTCGAGGAAAGCGCGCCGATCAAGTGCCGTTTTCAGCACTTCAAGAAAGTAGCGGTGCAAACGTTCGATCAGACCGATAGTATCAAAATACGCGGACTTCATTACAGGGTCTCCTTCCGGGCGGACGCCCCCCACTGGGAGCCTCTCCGCAAACCATCATCCTCTTGGATAGCTAACAAATCCTTGACTGACAAGAGGTTGCAGACAACAAGGGTACGAATTCCTCCATCGCGGGGGACTAAAACCGCCCTAACGACGTCGTAAAATCTGGATTATCGCGGAAAAATCAAGCCGTGGGTCACGAACGTCACAGTATTCGGCAAAAAGATCGACCGCCTGCGAGGTCAGTGGCGTACGGGCATCTACTTTCCCCCCCGACGTCTCCAGCAGCTTGAGCTGCTTCAGGGCCCGCTCTGCCGGGAAGCCGCCCTGATAGAGGTTGTTGCTGGGCGCCTCCGGCACCAGACCGGACTGGGGACAGCGGTCAATCAACGACCACGAACTGGCTGTCGACATTGCGGCAACCTCAAAAAGCTTCTCGGCAGCCAGCCCCAGCCGCTCGGACAGGGCAAAGGCCTCAGCCGCCCCGATCAGATTGACGATGGTCATCAGGTTGGTACAAAGAGCGGCGGCCTGCCCCATGCCGGTCTTGCCGACATGAATAACCCGCTCCCCTATATCGGAAAGAACTGGCTTGGCTTCGGCAAAAGCCGCCAGACTCCCGCCCACCACAAAGCTCAGCATCCGCGCCTTCACATCCGCCGGATCGCCAATCACCGGCGCGTCCAGCATGGTAAGACCTGAGGCTTCCACAGTTGAAACCAGCATGCGGGTTTCATCAATGCCGACAGTTGAGCAATCAATCAGAATGGCGCTCCGCTTGGCTGCCTTCAGTACTTCCGAGGAATCAACATAGACAGCGCGCAGGGATTGAATATCCGGCAGGCAGGTAATAACAAAGTCAGCATCCCTGACCGCAAAAGCCGCAGCATCGACCGCTCTGGCCCCGGCGGAAGCCAGACGCGACATCTGCAGCGAGCGGGTATCATACCCCGTCACGCTATGACCGACTGCGATCAGGTTCTGCGCCATCGGCAGTCCCATCGCGCCAAGCCCGATGAAGGCAATATTAGCCATCCTTCTCCTCCACCCTAACACTTGCACCGAAACGGATTAAGATTACCTTAATTTAGAGGCCAATCAGAAAGATTGTACCCCCCTCCATAGCCATTTCCACCTGCGCGAAAATGACTACGGGTTATCAATGACAGTGGTTTGGTATTACACCCGCCCTAACGTGCCGCCCGCTTCCAGCGTGTCATCATGGGCAGGCTTGGGCCCGTCTGCCGGGGCCGGGCCGTGCTGTAGGATCAGCGCTTCCAGCGCCGGAATGGCCTCGGCCACGGTGTCAACAAAGCCGACCAGAGCGCGGTGCGCCGGTTTGATGAAGCCTTCTTCCTGCATGAAGTCGAGTTGACCACGCAGATGGTTCCAGAAGCCGTTGATATTGACCGCCACCACCGGCTTGTGATGCAGGCCAAGCTGGCGCCAGGTAAGGATTTCAGCGAATTCGTCCAGCGTTCCGAAGCCGCCGGGCAGGATGAGGAAACCGTCAGCCCGCTCGGCCATCAACCGTTTGCGGGTGTGCATATCGCCCACCTCAACCAGTTCAGTCAGGCCCTCATGCTGGGGCTCACGGCTGGTGATGAAGGTGGGGATGATCCCGGTAACGCGAGCGCCCCCCTTGATGGCGCTATCCGCCGTCAGCCCCATCAGACCGACATTGCCGCCGCCATAAACCATGCCCAGACCAGCCCGGGCGATGCTGAGGCCGGTTTCCACCGCCGCATCCTTATAGATTTGCTTGGCGCTATTGAAGGCACCGCAATAGACACAAACCGACTTCAACTGCACAGAACATCTCCTGAAAACACCCGAGATTAGCAGCCTAGCCGCAAAAGTCTTAAAAATTATGACTATTTGCCTCTGGCGCTGCGCCCAAACCCTGCTATTTTTGCCAGCATCATGACCGAACAAACCAAAACCTTCGACATTCCCGCCATCCACAAGGCTGGCTTTCCCTTTATCGCCATCAGCGCGGGGGTAACCCTCCTGCTGGCCCTGACACTGGGAGAGACGGCCTTCTGGCTCTGCTTCATCATCACGGCATGGGTGGCCTATTTTTTCCGCGACCCTGAACGCACCACGCCGCTGGGAGCCAATCTTGTCATCAGTCCGGCTGACGGCAAGGTCTGCAGGATCGAACCTGCGGTCCCGCCGGAAGAACTGGGCATGGGTAGCGAGCCGCTGACCCGCATCAGCATCTTCCTGAATCTGCTCAATGTGCATATCAACCGCGTTCCCTGTGACGGCATCATCATCGCCACCCATTACCGCCCCGGCAAATTCGTCAACGCCGCGCTTGATAAGGCCAGCATCGACAATGAACGGATGTCGGTGCGCCAGCGTCTGCCTGATGGCCGTGAGATTGCGTATGTGCAGATTGCCGGACTGGTTGCCCGCCGCATTGTCTGCACTCTCTCGCCCGACAAAACCGTCAAAGCGGGCGAGCGCTTCGGCCTGATCCGCTTTGGCAGCCGGGCGGATGTCTATCTGCCCAAGGGCGTGGCCCCGCTGGTCATCGTCGGGCAGAGCATGGTCGGCGGTGAAACCGTGCTGGCCGATCTGACCGGCAGTGAAGCCCCCAGAACGGGGGAGGTGCGATGAACGCCTTCAAGAAGCTGCCCCATCCGCGCATGAAACTTCGCGCCCCGCTTCACCTGACCCGAATTCCGCTCAATCACCTGCTGCCCAATTTCATTACCCTGCTCAGTTTGTGTGCAGGCATGACCTCGGTGCGTTTTGCTTTGCAGGAGCGCTGGGAACTGGCCCTGCTGGCCATTCTAGCTTCCAGCATCTGTGATGCCCTTGATGGTCGCCTCGCCCGTCTGCTCAAAGGCACCAGCCAGTTCGGGGCCGAGTTGGACAGTCTGGCGGATCTGGTGGCCTTTGGCGTTGTGCCAGCTCTTGTCATGTATCTGTGGTCGCTGCAGGAAGCCGGGCCGCTGGGCTGGCTGGCGGTGCTGGTGTTCCCCTGCTGCTCGGCGCTGCGCCTCGCCCGCTTCAACACCCATCTGGCCGATCCCAATCCGCCACCCTATGCCGCACAGTTCTTTACCGGCGTCCCCACGCCTGCGGGAGCCGGACTCTGCGTTTTCCCGCTCGTGCTGTCGGTCGGCATGATGGAAAACGGCGTTGGCACGCTGGCGGGCTGGCACTGGCTCATCATTCCGTGGATGCTGGCCGTTGGCGCCCTGATGATCAGCCGCCTCCCTACCTTCTCCTTCAAGAAAATGCGAGTCGCCAGCGATATTGCCGTCTTCATTCTGCTGGGTGCCGTGCTGGGCGTCGCCATCCTCGTCACTGTTCCATGGCTGGGCATTACGCTGG
>CAYSDE010000097.1:0-7154 GCA_964429685.1 uncultured Pseudobdellovibrionaceae bacterium | reverse complement strand
GCAGGGGGCCGAGCAGGCCGAGAATTTCCGCAAGCTGCTGGTCGCCATGTCGGAAATTCGGGATTTTTATCAACATCCCTCCCCCACCCTAACCCTCCCCCGCAAAGGGGCGGGGGAGGGGATTAATTGTGTGAGAACGGCTTAGTCACTTCGCCCGTTACTCTTAAGTATTCGGCCTTTTTCGCGTTCCCATTCGCGTTTTTTGATGGTTTCGCGTTTGTCGGCTTTCTGTTTGCCTTTGGCGAGGCCGAGGGTGAGTTTGGCGATGCCGCGATCATTAAAGTGAATATCAAGCGGAACAGCCGTCATGCCGTCCTTGCGGATACCACCCATGATCTTGTTGATCTGGTTCTTGTGGAGCAGGAGTTTGCGCGGGCGGCGCGGGTCATGGCTCTGGCCCTTGGCGGCCTGATGGTATTCAGGAATATGGGCGTGATAAAGGTACAGCTCCCGCCCGCGCTCGGTGGCGAAGGATTCGGTGATTTGCGCCCGGCCCAGCCGCAGCGATTTGACTTCAGTGCCGGTCAGGGCCAACCCGGCCTCAAAGGTTTCGACAATATGATAGTCAAAACGCGCCTTGCGGTTTTGCGCCGCCAGCTTGTAGCGATCGGGATCAAGGGGCTTGCTCATGACAGAGCCTGCAGCGCCGCATCTATCCGCGCCCGCGCATTGGCCGAAGCCGGAACCAGCGGCAGCCGGACAAAATCACTGCCGAAGCCGAGTTTGGACAGCGCGTATTTGGCCGGCTGCGGACTGGTTTCGCAGAACAGGGCCAGATGAAGTGGCAACAGCCGGTCGCGCAGACGGGCATAAGTGACCATATCCCCCGCCGCAAAAGCCTTGACCCACTCGCTCATCAAACGCGGCGCAATGTTGGAGGCAACGGAAATAACCCCATGCCCGCCCTGCGCCATGAACGCGCCCACCGTAGCGTCCTCTCCGGAGAATTGCAGGAAGTCGGCGCCGATTTCAACGCGGGCCCGCAGCGGGCGGGCCAGATCGGCCGTCGCATCTTTCACACCGACAATGCGCGGCAGTTCGGCCAGCCGCTTCATGGTTTCAATGGTCATATCAACCACCGAGCGTGGCGGAATGTTGTAGATGATGATCGGCAGATCGGTAGCATCATGCACAGCTTTGAAATGCTGATAGAGCCCTTCCTGCGTCGGCTTGTTATAATACGGCGTCACCACCAGCGCCCCGGCAGCGCCCGCCTTTTGCGCGGCCTGGGTGCGGGCAATGACATGTTTTGTATCATTGCTCCCCGTCCCTGCCACCACCGGCACCCGCCCGGCGGCGATGCGGATAACTTCGGCCAACAGCTGATCCTGCTCGGCATCCGACAGCGTCGGCGTTTCGGCGGTAGTGCCATTGGCCACCAGTCCATTGACGCCTTGGCCAATCTGCCACTCGACGAAGCGGGCGAACGCTGCCATATCGACAACAGGATCATCCGCCCCCTTGAAAGGGGTCAGTAGCGCAGTTAGGACTCCGGAGAACATGTGGGACATTGTGAGTGAATTCTGTGAGATCGTGGACATGACTGTCTGTTTAGCGCGGCGAGCCGCCCGCAGCAAGCTGGCTTTGACCTTTGCCGTTCTGGCCACCCTGATTCAGCCCGCTCTAGCCGAAACCCGCCAGCCGGTTGCCCAAGCTGCGCAGAGTTCAACGGTTAATTTGCGAAGCGAGATTGAAACATGGCAACGCCTGTTCGAAAACGGCAGTTTCAGCGATACGGCAGCTTTTCTTGTCAAACACCCCAACTGGCCCAAAAGCAACAGCTCAGATCGTGGCGGAAAGGATCTGCGCGAAATCGCCGAGTCCCGCCTGACCGGGAGCGAGAGCGACCGCGAGATTCTTGGCTACTTCTCTGCCTATACTCCCCGCAGCCCGCAAGCGCTTGATGCCTATGTCGGGGCCCTGAAGCGCGACGGCAAGGACACTCAGGCCAAAGCCGAGATCCGCAAGTTCTGGCTGGCGGGCAACATGAGCGAGCGTGATCAGGCCGCCTATCTCAACCAGTATCGCAGCCAGATTTCTTCCCATGAGGTCTATGAACGGGCCAGCCGTCTGGTCTGGGAGAACAAGGAAAGTGCGGCCCAGGCCATCAGCGGCGAAGTCTCCGGCCATGAACGCGCCATCCTGCGCGCCCGCCTCGCCCTGCGCGGCCTCGGCGGGAACATTGAAGGCTTGCTGGCCGCCGTCCCCAGCAACCAGCGCAACGATCCCGGTCTGGTCCATGACCGGGTGCGCTACCGCAACACGCACGATGATGAAGCCGGCGCAATTGACCTGCTGCTTACCCACCCCGTCCCCGCCGACGGCAAGATTGCCGACTGGTGGAAACAACGGGAGAATCTGGCGCTGGTGTCGCTTCGCAACGGCCAGATTGATACCGCCTACCGCCTCGCCAGCCAGCATGGCTTTCCCGCGGCCACCACCGAGCCTTACATGGGAGCCGAATGGCTGTCCGGCTGGATTGCCCTGCGTTTCAAAAATGATCCGCAAACCGCCTCCCGCCATTTCAAGCGCATGTATGATGTCGCGGTTTCCGTCGTCTCCCGCGCCCGAGGCGCTTACTGGCTGGGGCGCGCTGCTCAGGCGCTGGGAGAAAACGACAAAGCCAAGGGCTGGTATCAGGTCGCCGCCAAAAACGGAACGTCTTTCTATGGGCAGGCGGCCGCTGTTGACCTCTATGGTCAGGTCAACATTGCCGCTCCCGCTGACCTGCACGCCAGTGCCGCCGAGTCAGCCGCCTTTGAGCAGAAGGATCTGGTGCGCATCATCCGCACCGCCCGGCAGATGGGCAATGCTGAAATTGTCCGCATCTTCTTCAAGGCGCAGGTAGAAGACGTCAAAACGCAGGCCGAGGCCAGCCTGACGGTTGCACTGGCTACCGAAATGCGGAGGCCCGACCTCGCCGCATGGGCAGCCAAGAATTGTGGCCGCAAGGGTTTTGTGGTTGGGCAGCAGGGCTATCCCCAGATGTTACGGCTACCTTCCAGCCCGGAAGCTGCGCTGATTAATGCCATCATCCGGCAGGAAAGCGGCGTCTATCAATATGCGGAAAGTCCGGCTGGCGCGCTCGGCTACATGCAGATCATGCCCGCCACCGGGCGCGAACTGGCCCGCAAAATGGGCGAGACAGGCGACACAGACCGTCTGCTCAGTGACGGCGCCTATAATATCCGCCTCGGCAGCTATTATCTGACCAGCCTGATCGAAAAATTCAATGGCTCCTATGTGCTGGCTGCAGCCGCCTATAATGGCGGGCCGGGCCGTGTCGCCCGCTGGGTGGACGAGATTGGCGACCCGCGCAGCCCCTCCCCGCCAATTGCCCGCTATATCAAAGGCCGCAAACCGGGTGAGCCGGAACACTGGATGGCGATGGACGTGATTGAAACCTATCCCTTCGGGGAAACCCGCTTCTACATTCATCAGGTTCTGGCTGGCCTGCAGATCTATCACGCCGTCATGGGCAAAGACCACACCACCCGCCTGACCCTCCGCAGCAATCTGACCGGTTGCAGGGCCTGCTGAAATAGTTACGGCGCCGCACTGAAAGGAGCAGTCTGAAGGAAACGCCGTGTATTCCCCTCCAGAACCAGCGCAGTGAGAATCCCTGTTCTGCGGGCACCGGAGTCAATGCCGATTTGATTGACGCCAACGACATAACGACCGGGCGTGCAGGTATGGCCGTGAACAACTACCTTCTCAAGCGGAGTTGCACATTCTGTAAACTTCCCGTGAATACGCCGACAGACCCAAGGATCCTGTCGTCTCAGCGGTCTGGATGGATCAATGCCTGCGTGGACAAAATGGTAATCGCCAAGAGTCAGACTGTCTGCAAGATTTTTCAGAAAATCTTGGTGAGCAGGCGGCATAAGGGCATTGAATACCTCGAAGAGACTCCGGCCTAGCATAACAGGAACATCCTGCGTCCTTGTTCGGAGATAGTCCGGCCTCAGGGCGTTGAAATAGCTGCGGATGGTCGTTCTGCCCGCTTTCTCCGCAAACCATTTGGTATACTTCTTCCCTTGCGTCCGCAGGAATTCGATCAATGGATCCTCATGATTGCCTTTGAGAAAGGTGGGCTTCAAACCGCACGGCATGGGATGACACACCCGCTCTATCACACCGTAGGAATCCGGGCCGCCATCAATATAGTCGCCTAGAAAAACAAGTTGTCCGTCCTGCACGTTACTGCCAGTCGTCTGCATGTCCCGTTCGATCAGATCAAGCATGCTGAGAAGAACGGGATTCCAGCCATGAATGTCACTGAGAACATAAACACGCTGCCCCTTCCGATGAAGAGAGGCATTGGCCGTGGAAACCGTGTGCCCTTTTCCTGACATGCAGGCAGCGTATAGAGGATATGGGGTCTTTTCAACCGCGAAAACTCGCGTCAGCCCAGCTGCGGCCCGCGCGGGTTGCGGGGCTGCGGTCTGACAACAATTGCGGGTTCACTCACGTTGAAATGCGCGCCGGTGCCGTTCCCGGCGAGAGACTGCACGCTGGGGTTGCTCGCGCCCAGATCAGTCCAGTATTTTTCCAGCTCACGCTGTTGCAAGTTCTTGGCCGTCATTATCGAATTTCCTTAAATAACATTCATAACCCTCAACCGGGCGACCGTCATGCAGACGCACCAGCATGATCTTCCGGGCACCTTTAAGATGCTGGGCAATATCGTCATTAACCGAGGTTGTCAGGGCCTGCTCCCGCCCATCCTCAAAAACAATCTGGAGGCGGCGCGCCGACGTCTCATAGCGCACCCACAGCGGGTGTATGGCAAAGGGCGCATCATGAGCAATACAGGGCGCAACCCGGTTTCCTGCAATCAGATCGATATTCACGGACACTTAACCCCCAATCCCGGCGAATCCTGCGATCCACTTAGGGTTAAAATAGTTCAAATTGATTACCAAATCCTGAATCAGACAGGAAAGAGTCCGTTAATAAAACACCGGAAGTGCCCGTTTTTATTGATCTTAACCAAACGTTCAACTTCGTTAAGAGCCGGGTGTGCGACCATTTGCCAGTTCGGAAATGGCCCAAGCCAGATTGGCCCGCGCCCGGTCTTCCCAGGCCAGAGACAGGGGCGGCAGCGCGTAAATACGGCGGCGCTCCATGAAGCTGCGCAACTGGGCCAAACGCGCTGTCGCCCATAGCGGGTGAGGATAGACCGCATATTCCGCCCGTATTTCCTGCTCGAAGCGGGCATAGCGGCGGCGGCTGGTCGCCAGAATTGACAAATCCAGATCATGAATCAGCCGCACGTCAATATCCTTGCTGGCGTGATGGTTGGTGGTGGCCCGCACCAGCCGCACCGCTTTGAGCAGTGAAGGATGATGATCGTCCCGCGCCATCATGTTCATCAACTTGATGCTACGTTCCTCGTTGTCGTGCGGCGGCGGATACTGCGGATCCAGCGGAATATGATAGATCGCATCATGAAAAAAGATCGCCGCTTTCACTGCGGCCGGATCATCCGCCAGATCACGCAACTTGGCAAACAGCGCCAGTAGCGCCGTAATATGCCAGCGGGTATGATAACGCCGCCCCGGCTCGTCATAAGCTTCGATCAGGGTATCAAGCGTGCTGATACGGAACAGCGGCGCAATCTCCTCAAACTCCGAGGAGAAGCGGTTAAAAGAATAGTCGTCGGCCCTCCGACCAAACGCCGGAGCAGCCAGAACCTGTGTGGCGTCCATTATGCGCCTACCCGTCAATAGTTAATCTGTCTGCCTTCGACTATGCACAGGACGGGCGGCAAATGCAAGCTTCCTTCCTGTTTGAATCTGTTACAAGCCCAGCGAGTGGCGATAACCTTCTGCCAGATTCCGGACTGCCCCCTTTGCTTCTTGTGCGCGCCGGGCAATCAGTCCGTGGGTACACTCCCTGACATCCTCCAGAGTCCGCTGATGGTTAAAGGTCCGGCATATACTGTCTGTTTGGACAGACGATGTACTTTCCTTAATCAGGGTGCTCGCGACCACATCCCGTACCTGCTGACGGCCTTCTTCATTCGGAATGCGGGAAATTGTTTGCTGCACGGTTTCAAGGGAGCGGTCAAAGAAAATCAAGCCGCACCTCTTAACCTCTTTCAGCGCCGTTGCCTGCAGAGCCAGCACCACATCTTTAGCTGCAGGAACATGATTCCACTGGTCACACAGCTTGTTGAAAGAAAAAAGGCTTTCACACGCCGGAGCGAGGTTCTGTATCAGCAGCGCTGTGTAACGGCCTTGACCACGGCCCCCAAACGCTTTGACCAGCGTTTGGGGGTAAGCCCTGTCTGGAATGCCCCTCATAATGCAGTACACTTCGTATGTATCGCATGAGGAAGCAGCCCTTAAACGGCATTCTTCATCAGAAACCCACACCCTCAAAGCGGCCCGCCGCTGCGGGACTTTCCCGATAATGTCTTCCGGCAGCCTCATCAGAACTTCCCGTGCCGCCGGCTTCGGCAGCTCCGGCCCCTGACGGGAGAACGGACTGAAGCGCAGCAGTTGCTGAACCAGCGGCTGATGAAGATCAAGCGTTTCAGGATCGCGTGTCGCCACAAGCTGCAGAACGGCATCAAAGCAGTAGGCGTGAACGATTCTTCGATCTCTGTTCTCGATATCCATCGTCATATTCTGCGCGACCTCTTCCACCCGCCCCTTATCCAGCAAAGTGGTGTAGAATCTGAAAACTGCACGCTTGGCAACCTGCTGTTCTTCCGTCTCTGTTTTGCACAGAATCCGCATTTCTTCGTAAAATCCGTCCAGATCGGCATCGGATATAGCAGATACAGGTTTGGACTCGAACCGGCTTAGCCATTTGAGGCTGCTATCCCGGGCCTGCTCATCCCGAAGGCGGGCCCAGGCTTCACGTTCCCACGGACGAAGGTAAGACGGGCTCGGCGGTATTGTCTCGCCTCTAGGCCGACGTCGGCCAGGCGACTCCCACGCTGAAGGACTAACACTACACGTACCGTTCGCATGATATATCATAATTCCCTGCTCCTGATTATTATCGCAGCACCTGTTCTCCAACTGCCAGTGTGGCTCTGTTAATGACTCCCTTAACCCGCTGCTGTTCCCCGGAATCGGGAATGCGCTCAATAAACGCTTTAACAAACGCCAGTTGTCTGAAACACTGCAGCGGCCCTTCGC
>CAYSDE010000096.1:0-7161 GCA_964429685.1 uncultured Pseudobdellovibrionaceae bacterium | reverse complement strand
GCAGCGAGCATTGGAGAGAATGCGGCAAATGTTGCCTTCATCGGTGGTGTCGGCTTTTAGCCAATCCAGCTTTTCATTGCGCTTGAGGGCGTTAAAGGTGCCGTCCACATGTTCCACTTGGCAAGTGAGGGCGTTTTCATCTTCGGGGTGATTGCCGACATACTCTTCAATGATGGTGGAAAACAGGCGCTGGATTTTTTTGGAATCATTGATGGAGCGGGAAAACGCCACCGCGCGGTGCATGGGGTTGGCATCGGCTTCTATGCCGTGATCTTCCGGCTTTCCGGCCATGCGCTTTGACAGGCCGTTCCAGCAGCCAATGATTTTGACGGCATCTTCCAGTTTTATTTCGTTGTCGGTGTCGGCGATTTGGCGCTGGAAAGCGGCGGTAATGTGCTTTTCATCCACCGCCAGCACCATGACTTTATAATCCGCTAGCAGGTCATTACGCACGGCTTCGGAAAAGCCCAGCCTGTGAAACTCCGGCCCATAGATGGCTTGGTCATCCATGGAACACAGGGTTGCGTTGGCTTCCTGCGCCCGCGTTCTGGTGCCGTCATCATAAATGCGGGGGGTGGCGGTCATATACAGGCGCTTTTTGGCCTTGATGAATTTCTGGTCATGCACCCGGACAAAGGCGGCTTCATCCTCACCATCCAGCGTTACGCCAGTGGTGCGGTGGGCTTCATCACAGATAATCAGATCAAACTCTGGCAGGCCGTGCTTTTGCGCTTCTGCCACCGCTTCAATGGATTGATAGGTGGAGAAAATAACCGTCCATTGCTTTTTCTGGGCAAAGGCTTTGATTTGCTGAATCAGTTTCCGGGGATTGGTAGTGGCAGGAAAGGCCAGATCATGGGTGCGGATGTCTTCGCCCCTTCCCACCTGTGTATCTGAACAGACGGCAAAGCTGTGGAAGGGGCGGGCGGTTTCTGCCGTCCATTCCCGCAAAGTCTGGGACATGAGGGACAGAGAGGGCACCAGAAACAGAACGCACCCGGTGGGCGGTGCCATTTCTTCGGCTATTTTGAGGGCGGTAAAGGTTTTGCCTGTGCCGCAAGCCATAATCAGCTTGCCCCGGTCGCTTGTTTCAAAGCCTTCGGTTACTTTGGCAAGGGCGGTCTTTTGGTGGGGGCGTAACTTCTTTTTGGGCAGCACCCGCATATCCTGCGGGCGGCTGATGCTGAATTTGCTCCAGTCCACCGGACTATCCGCCAAATCCTGCACCCGCAGGCGGGTAACAGGGGTGTGCTGGTCACTCAGGGCATCTTCGGCGTGTTTGCTCCACCTGTCCGTGGTGGATACAATCATCCGGCTGGTGAAGGGCGCTTTGCCGGACGCGGTGAAAAACGAATCAATATCAGCTTTTTGCAGGGTATAGGCTGGGTCATAAAACTTGCACTGGATGGCGCAAAATTCGCCCGTATGGCGTTCTTTGGCGACCAGATCAATTCCCGTATCCGGCTTGTTGCCCCGCCCCGGCCATTCACCCCACAACCACACGTCGCTGTATTTATCCTGATAGAGCGGGTCGGTCACAAGGTAATTGGCAATCAGCCGCTCGAACTTGTCCCCCAGCGCCCGGTTGGACGCGGCATCCTGCCGGAATTGTTCGAGAATGCTGTGAATGGTGGTGGTTGTCATGGCTCGCCAGTTTCCCCTGCCCGTTGTGGCACTCGGCGGGATAATACAGAGGTGGATGGAAATTGCACCTGCCGAACGGGGGGGCTGGGGGGATATTTATCCAGCATTACGCGCGCGCGTAGTGGGGTGCTATAAAATTGGATAATAAAACCGGCCTTATAAAAAGGGCGGCTTATCAATAAGCACACACATCGCGCGGGTGCGCGTGCGCGATATGGGGTGCTATTAAAGAAACGGGGGAAAACTGAAGCCCCAACTGACTACCCCGAAGATCGCAGCCCAGCCCCGAAGGTAGCAGCCCCGAAACCATGAAATCTTCGCAACCTTCGCAATCTTCGGAGAGTTGAAAAGACGGCAGACAGCCCGCCACACCTCCGCCAAGTGTTTGCCATGTGTTTGCCAGCTTTGATCCGGCAGTTCTTTGAATTTGTCTAAGCTATTGAAAAGACTGGTGCTGAAGCGGGGAATTGAACCCCGGACCTACTGATTACGAATCAGTTGCTCTACCCCTGAGCTACTTCAGCGCCGTGACTGCGGAAACTAGCCAAGTTGGGGCGGTTCTGCAAGGGGCTGCTGCAGGGTGGGGTCAAGTTTCCTGAATCCGGCCAGCGGCCAGTTTAAGGGTGCGGGCCGGGCCGAAGGCTTCGATCAGCTCGTTTTGATGGGTAATCAGCACAACGCTGCGGGTTCCGGCTAGTTGGCCCAGCTTGCCCAGAACGGAACGGGCGGTATCAAAGTCGAGTCCTTCGGTTGGTTCATCCAGCAGCCAGATGTCGGCCTGGCGCAGGATCAACTGGGCAATGGCGAGGCGGCGGGCTTGCCCGCCCGAGAGCAGAATTCCCGCCTCGCCTGTCCAAGTGTCGAGGCCTTCGGGCAGACTTTTGATGACGGTGTCGATTTCTGCTGCCCGCAGCGCTGCCCAGATTTGCTCCTCGCTGGCGCTGGGGTTGGCCAGCAGCAGATTGGCGCGTACCGTACCGGACAGCAATTGGGTGCGCTGGCTGAGATAGCCGATTTTCCGGCGCAGGGCATTGCGGCTGAGCAAGGCCAGATCAATATCTCCAACCAGTATGCGTCCCGTCTCGGGGGTCCAGAAGCCGAGGATAAGGCCGAGGATGCTGGATTTTCCGGCACCACTGGGCCCGGTCAGAATTATGCGCTCACCTGCGTCCACCGTGAACGACAGATGCTCGAGTGCCGGACGGGGTCGCCCGTAATTCAGTTCGACATCTTCAAAGCGCAATGAAAGTTTTTCCGGCAAGGGCAGGGGGGTGGTGGGTTCGCTGGTCAGGGGCGTTTGATCGGTGATTGCCAGCAGACGCTGGGCGGCCTTGGCGAGCCGTCCACTGGCTAACCACCCCGGCAGCGCCGTGCCCAGTGCTTCGGTGAGCGCCATCACCACCGCCAGCATCAGCAAAATGCGCCAGCTGGTTTCTTGCGGCAGGGTTAGGCCGGTCATCAAAAGCAGCACCATCGTGCCACCGGAAAAAAGACCCATCAGAGCTGTGGTGTGCAGCGTGGCACGGGAGACGGTGAGTTGTTGCTGCACCAGCGCCCGCGTGCTTTCGGCAATCCGCACCTGCTGGAGGTGGCCTGCTTCATTGGCCATCAACTCGCTGAGGCCGTCAATGCCGTCGACTACATGAGTCCGCAGGTCGGCGAGGCGCTCCACCGCCACGCCCGAGGCTTGACTGCCGCTTTTGATAACGCCGCGCAGCCGCAGAAACAGTAATCCGCCCCAGCAGATCACCAGCAGCACCAGCGGGGGAGTCAGCTTGAGGCCAAAGGTGACGAAAGTCATCAGGGCGATCACCGCCCCTGCAGTGGGAACAATCAGACGCAGATAAAAACCGTCCAGCGCATCAATGTCCGAGGTAATGCGGTTGAGTAGATCTCCGCTGCGGCTGAACCCAAGCCGGGCCGGAGCCAGTGGTGCTACTTGGCGGAAGAACCATAGCCGCAGCGCTGCCAGCGCGTGAAAAGTAGCGTTATGAGTGACCAGTCTTTCAGCATAACGCGACAGGGTGCGGAGCGGAGCAATAGCACGCAGAATGATAACCGCCGCTGTCACGCCCGCTGCGAAATAGAGCAGGGCAGCAGTGGTTAGTACCAGACCGATCAGAAAACTGAAAACGGCCATGACAATACCCAATCCGAACCAGAAGCGGGCCGGGCGGAAAACTTTCAGCAGGCGGAGGAGATCAGGCGGCAACATAGGCAACGCCCTCCAGTGTGATGAGGCGGTGAGCCGCGCTGAGCGCCAGCGGATCATGCGAAACCAGAATGACGGTGCAATCAGCCGCCAGTGTTTTGATGGTTTCTAGCAGGGCGGTGGCGGTGTCGTGGTCAAGTCCGGTGGTCGGTTCGTCCAGTAGCAGGAAGGGGGCGCTGCGCAAGAAGGCGCGGGCGAGGGCAACGCGCTGGGCTTCACCCCCGGAAAGACCGAAGCCGCGTTCCCCGATCAGGGTGTGTAGACCTTCGGGCAGGGTTTCCAGCAGCGGGCCCAGCCCGGCCTTGCATGCGGCGGCATAAACCCGCCCTTCATCAGCGGCATCAACTCCCAGACGGATATTGTCATAGAGGGTGCCATAAAAAATATGGGTGCGCTGACCAACCCAGCTAAACAGCCGGGCGCGGGCTTCGCTGTCGAGCGCGTCCAGCTGTTCTTGCCCGAGCGCAATTGATCCGTCATCCGGGCAGATAAAACCCATCAGCAGGGCCAGAAGGGTGCTTTTGCCCGCGCCACTAGGTCCGGTGATGGCGACAAACTCTCCGGCCTCAACGCGAAGGTTGAAGCGGGAGAGAACTTTCCGCCGTCGTCCCGGATAGGAAAAATCCACCGCACAGAATTCCAGAGGCAACTGGCGGACGTCTTCAGGCAGCGGGCGACGGCCGAGCAGATGGGTCTGCGGCTTTTCAAGCAGTTGTTGAAGCGGCTCCACAGCGGCCAGAGCCGAAGCCCGGTCATGATAGCTGGCTGAAAGGGCCCGGAAGGGTGCAAAGAATTCCGGCGTTGCTAGCAGCAGAAAGAGTCCGGTGTGCAGGTCGATTTTCGGTGAGTCGCTGCCGAGGAGGTGGCCCACCCGCAGCGCTACCAGCACCACCCCGAGCGCAACCACCAGATCAAGCCCGGCAGTGGACAGAAAAGCGAGCCGCAGCACCTTCATGGTGCGGGAGCGGAACTCGTCTGCGGCGGCTTCCATGGTGATGGCCTCACGCTCAACTGCGCCCATGATGCGGAGCAGGGGAAGCTGGCGCAGCCGGTCAAGGAAAAGGCCGCTCATGCGCTCCAGCGAGGTAAACTGTTTCAGGCTGGCCCGATGAGCGGCAAAGCCGAAGAGGACAAAGAAAACCGGCAGACACAGCACCAGAACCGCCAGCTCAAGTGCGATCACCCAGTCAAACCACGCAAAGCAGAGCAGAAAAACCGGCGGGACGCAGAAAGCTACCATGCGTTGCGGCAGAAAGCGGCTGATATAACCATCCAGCGCTTCCACCCGCTCCACCAGCGTGGTGGTCAGCGTACCGGTTTCGGTATGAGCGGTAAAGGCCGGGCCTTCATGGAGGAGGCGATTATACAGCCGGTGGCGCAGGGCAACCCGGGTGGCGGCGGCGCTATGAGTGGCAGCCAGCCCTCCAGTATAGTCGAGCGCCAGACGCAGCCCGGTGAGTCCCAGAATAAGGCCCAGAGCCGCATAAGGCCCGATCACTTGTGGTGTTGGCTGCAGGATGACCGCAATCAGGAACGCTGTCAGCCATAGCACTGGCAGACCAAGCAGACCGGCTATAACCGGCAGGATCAGCGCTGTCAGCAGGCGTCCGCGTCCGGTGCAATGTGCAAGATGACGAATGAAGCGGGCACTGTCCCGGGGGGCGGCTCGGGCCGCAAGAAGATCGGTGGCGCGCTGGGACATGGCTCTGTTGGCAAGAGGAAAAAATGAATGGCGAAGCTGGCCGAATCAAGCACAACTTGAAAGCCAGCGCCAGAAATATAGATGAGGTGTATGGTAGCATCTGTAAAAGGAGAACCGATGTTCAAACCGCGTCTTTCGTCCGAGCGGGGCCATTTTGAATTTGGCTGGCTGCAAACCCGGCACAGCTTTTCTTTTGGTGAATATGTCGACCGTGAGCATATGGGCTTTCGCAGCCTGCGAGTCATTAATGAGGACGTGATAGCGCCCGGACGGGGCTTCGACGAACATGACCATGCCGATATGGAAATCGTGACTGTCGTTATCAGTGGTGCTCTGGCGCATCGCGACTCCCTCGGTAATGGCACCACCATCACGCCCGGCGAGGTGCAGCGCATGACCGCCGGCCTTGGCATCAGCCACAGCGAATATAATGCCTCTGCCACCGAGCCGGTGCATCTGCTGCAGATATGGCTGCGGCCTGACCGCAAGGGCCATCTGCCCGGTTATGAGCAGAAAGCCTTCGACTTCAGGAATGGGTTGATCCGGGTCGCTTCCGGCAGCGGACAGGAAGGTGCTATCTACATCCATCAGGATGTCGAGCTGTTCCGCGTTCAGCTCACGGCCAATCAAAGCCAGTATTATCCGCTGGCGCTGGCGCGTCACGGCTGGGTGCAGATGGTGGCTGGCCAGTTGAAAGTCGGCGACCAGACCCTCGGCCCCGGCGACGGCCTCGCCATCAGCGCTGTACGCGGCATCGATTTTTCTGCCGGGGGTGAGGGCGCCAGCTTCCTGTTTTTTGATCTGGCCTAACGCATTTTAAGTTTGAGTATACCCTCCCCGATAAAGTACCTCATCCTAACAGTCTGCTGAGAAACCCCATGACTGGAAGGGTCGTGCGCCCCTTATGAGAGGATGAGGTTGTGCGGGAGGGGCCTGAAGGCTGAACTTTGCTCCTGTTTTTGCCGATATTGAGGTGGTTTTCCGGTTTTTAGCCGCCGATAGACTGAGGCCACTTTCGCGTCCGCCGCGCCGGCACAGAGCCCCAGCCGCCACAAACTCGTCGTCCCCGCCGCCAGCATCGCCCCCACCAACCAGACCAGCGTTTCCCGTCTCGACGACGACAGACTGATGTGCTTCTCTACCAAACTGGATGAGGCCTTTGACAGTAATCCTTGCATTCCGGGCTCCTTCTTTGAACGAAAAAGTCCCGTATCTCGAATCACTTTAAGGCTTTATCCAACTGTGTCCGGTGGTGTGGTGCTCTTCCTCTTCTTGTTTTCGTCATGCCAGCTTTTGCTGGCATGACTATAGTTTTCTGAGTTATGACTGTTGGTATTATCTATCGCCACGGCAGACCATGCGTGCCGTTTTTCAGCGTAAAACGACGAGGAATGGTCGTGGTAGGTGGATAATTGACTTCACCATAGCCGTGACGAGCGCGGGCATGCCCCTCCTCAGTCGCCGCAGCGCGGAAATAGGCGACGATGAAAACCCGGATGGCGGCCGTCAATGAGCAGCCCTCAGGCTTGCTTTTCGAGATCAGGGTGCAGACTTCATGAACGCTGCGACCTTCGCGGCGGACAATATCGAACAGGGCAACCCA
>CAYSDE010000095.1:0-7325 GCA_964429685.1 uncultured Pseudobdellovibrionaceae bacterium | reverse complement strand
CCGCGCTATGCCTCGCTGCCCAACATCATGAAGGCCAAGAAGAAGCCGCTGGAAGCCGTGGAAGCGGCGGCGCTCGGCGTTGACCTGACCCCGCGTCTCAAGACCCTGCGGGTGGAAGAGCCCGCCGGACGCAAAGCCGGAATCAAAGTGGCCTCGGTTGATGAACTGGTGGCCAAACTCAAAGCTGTAATCTAGGGAGAACGCGCCATGACCGTTCTGGTAATTGCCGAACATGACGGCAGCACTCTTAAACCTGCCACCCTGAATGCGGTAACGGCGGCGCTTAAGCTGGGCGAGGTTCATCTGCTGGTCGCCGGACAGGATGCGAAAAGCGTGACCGAAGCGGCAGCGAAAGTTGCGGGCGTCACCAAGGTTTTCTACGCCGATGCGCCGGGCTATGCCAACGGCCTCGCTGAAAATCTGACCCCGCTGATTGTCAATCTGGCCCGCCATTATACGCATCTGCTGGCGGGAGCAACCAGTTTCGGCAAGAACCTGATGCCGCGTGTGGCCGCCCTGCTCGACGTTCAGCAGATTTCAGACATCATGACGGTGGAAAGCGCCGATACCTTCAAACGCCCGATTTATGCCGGAAACGCCATTGCGACCGTGCAGTCTGCCGACCCCATCAAGGTGCTGACCGTGCGCAGCACCGCCTTTGCCGCTGCTGCCTCTACTGGCGGCAGTGCAACGATTGAAGCGGTCACCACCGGCGAAGGCGACATGCAGTTATCCAGATTCGTTTCGGCGGAGCTGAGCAAATCCGCCCGCCCCGAACTGACCGCCGCCCGCATCATCGTTTCCGGCGGGCGCGGCGTGGGCAGCAAAGAAAGTTTTGCAATCATTGAAAAGCTGGCTGACAAGCTGGGCGCTGCCGTGGGAGCCTCTCGCGCTGCCGTTGATGCCGGGTTTGCGCCGAACGACTGGCAGGTCGGCCAGACCGGCAAGATCGTCGCCCCCGAGCTGTATATTGCGGTTGGTATCTCCGGCGCCATCCAGCATCTCGCCGGGATGAAGGACAGCAAGGTGATTGTCGCCATCAACAAGGATCCTGACGCGCCGATCTTTCAGGTCGCGGATTACGGGCTGGTTGCCGACCTCTTCGTCGCCCTGCCCGAACTGACAGAAAAGGTGTAAGCGCATGACCATTCAGACCGTTGGCATTATCGGGGCAGGTCAGATGGGCCGGGGGATTGCGCAGGTCTGTGCGCAGTCCGGTTTCCGCGTTCATCTCTATGACATCAAGGACGATGCGCTGACCGCAGCGGTCGCCCATATCAGCGGCGGCTATGACAAGCTGGTCGCCAAGGGCAAGCTGAGCGCCGAGGCCAAGGCCGCCGCGCTGGCCAGTCTCACCACCTCCACTGATCTCGCCGCTTTCAATGAATGCGATCTGGTGATTGAGGCTGCTACCGAAAACGAGAAAATAAAAATCCAGATTCTCAAATCCCTGCTGCCGCACCTGAAAGCCTCGGCGCTTATCGGCTCCAATACCTCATCGATTCCGATCACCCGTCTGGCCGCCACCACCGACCGGCCCGACCGCTTTGTCGGTATCCATTTCATGAACCCGGTGCCGGTGATGCAACTGGTTGAGTTGATCCGGGGCATTGCCACCAGCGACGCCACTTTTGCCGCCGCCAGAACTTTCGCCGAGAAACTCGGCAAAACAGTGGCGGTTGCTGCCGATTACCCCGCTTTCATCGTCAACCGCATCCTGATGCCGATGATCAATGAAGCCGTCCAGACCCTCTATGAAGGTGTGGGCGACGTCACCTCGATTGACAGCGCCATGAAGCTCGGCACCAATCAGCCGATGGGCCCGCTGGAACTGGCGGATTTCATCGGCCTTGATACCTGCCTCGCCATCATGCGCGTGCTGCATGAGGGCTTTGCCGACAGCAAATACCGCCCTGCCCCGCTGCTGGTCAAATATGTCGAAGCAGGCTGGCTCGGTCGCAAAACCGGCAGGGGGTTCTACGATTACAGCGGCGAGAAAGCAGTACCGACCCGCTGAAACAGTTACGCGGCTGCCAGCCGGAAAGTTTGGTCTTGGGGTACGGTCTTTTTGGGCTGCTCCGGCAATCTCGCGGTAAGCCCCGCAACCAGTTCCGTTCTTTGTATCTGAGGCCAGCAAGAGGCTAGCTCACTCTTGGCCCAGGTAAAGACGTCGCGAACACGCGGACTGAACGGATGCTGATGATCCCCACCGGGCACCCAATAGGCAAAACGCTGGCCATTCAGGTTAACCGGCCCGGCAAGTTTCTGGAGAGTCAATCCGACATGGTTGATAAGATGATGCGCCAAGCGCGGTTCAACCAGAATATAGCCTCCAGGCAAGCCCAATTTGACCCCCGAATGAAGAGCCGCCAAGATCAGCGCATCTGCAATCTTGGCTTGAGTCTCCTGCGTACGAAAAGAGGAGACAACCGCCAACCGCGATGTTTCAGCCAGCAGATCGGCTTTGACCCCGGGTTTGCGTGGAATGCGGCTCCCGTTTCTCCTGAACGCCTGTTGAAACGGAAACAGGTACCCCTCCTGCTGCGGATTAGCAAGAATCAGCCGAACCGACCCGGCAGACTGCTTCTCAAAGTTGAAGACAATATGCAGGGAGTGGGCATCATGCATACAACGAGCTTCCTTTTCGAATCCTTTCTCTTCTACGAAGACGTTATGACGAACCTCTAGCGCTCTCTTCAGTACCTCACCCCCGCCGATCTCTGCTTGCAGAGAACAGCGAAGAAAATCATGTGTTGGCATTTTCATGCACCTCATTCCAGAATTTCAAGATCTGAAGAGAGGTTACGCATAGACAGCGGCCCGCTGCAACGTCTAACGCCTAAAATACCCGCTATTAATAAGTATTACTTCTACTTTATTCATAAAGATTAAGACGAATGGCTCTCACAGCGATTGTGACCTCGCATCCCAAACCTGTTTCTTGCGATAGAGCGTCGACGGGCTGACACCAAGAAAGGCCGCAGCCATTGGTATATTACCGTTACAAACAGCGATAGCCGATTCAATGGCTTCACGCTCGACCTCCACCAGAGGCCGGATGGCCGGATGAGCCTTTGCCGCAGACATTACTGGTGCTGACGGGGAATTCTGTGCGTTACCAAATCCCTGCGGACGGGCCCAGCGCCCGCCTGCTGGCGCAGAAATCATCGCGGGCTGTACCAGCGGACCCTCATTCATGACCACGATATTGCGGATGATGTTCTGCAGCTGGCGGACATTGCCCGGCCAGTCATAATGACGAAGGATCTGCTCGGCCTCATGCGAGAAACCGGTAAAATTCTTTTTCTCCTCGCTGGAATAGGTTTTCAGGAGGTGACGGGCAATTTCCAGAATGTCGTCCCCGCGCTCCCGCAGGGCGGGCAGGATGATGGGAATGACATGCAGCCGGTAATAAAGATCTTCGCGGAAACGTCCCGCCTGCACTTCCTCCAGCGGATCGCGGTTGGTGGCGCAGATGATACGCACATCAACCGTCTCCGGCTTGCTGCCGCCGACACGCTGAAAAGTTCCGGTCTGTAGGAAACGCAGCAGTTTTGACTGCAGGTTGAGATCCATCTCACAGATTTCATCAAGGAAGAGCGTGCCGCCATCAGCCTGCCGGGCCGCACCATCCCGATCTGCCGTTGCCCCGGTGAAAGCGCCTTTGACATGACCGAACACTTCACTCTCGATCAGGTCTTTGGGAATGGCGGCGCAGTTGAGCGCCACAAACGGCCCTCTGGCCCGTGGGCTGAGCTGATGAATGGCGCTGGCGCAGACTTCCTTGCCGGTGCCGCTTTCTCCCGTCACAAAAGCCGTAGCCTTGCTGGTGGCCGCGCTTTCGATCATGCGATAGACCGCCTGCATGGCCGGAGAAGAGCCGATGAACCCCTGAAAGCCGGGACGATCCGTCTGGCGATAGGTTTCGACCGTATCGCGCAGTTGGTGCCGCTCCACCGCGTTTCTCACCGTAACCATCACCCGCTCGGAGGAGATTGGTTTCAACACGAAGTCATAAGCCCCGGCGCGCATCGCCTCCACTGCCAGCCCGACTGAGCCGTTGGCGGTCATCACGATGATCTCGGGCCCGTGCGGCAAGGCCCGCAACTTGCCGACCGCCTCAAACCCTTCACTGCCAAGGTCAATCAGCACGACGGCAAAATGATCCGTCTTGAGGGCACGGAAAGCCGCCCCCAGATCAGGAACTACCACAACCGGATATTTCTCCCGCTTGAGGGTTCCTACCAGTGTTTCCACCAGCGCCGGATCGGCTTCAACAATCAGCACAGAGGAAGAGCGGTCTTGGGTCATGGTCTTCAAATTGCTTTGCTTTAACCCGACGGTCAACCGCTGACTGTGGCAGAATGCAAAATAAAAGCCCGGAGTTGCAAGCTCCGGGCTTTTTTGTTGAACGGGTCAACCAATCCTACTCGCGGCGGCCCATAAAGCGCAGCAGGTACATGAACAGGTTGATGAAGTCCAGATAGAGGCTGAGGGCACCATAGACGGCAAGCTTGTTGGTTGCCTCAAGCCCGGCGCTAGCCGAGTAGCTTTCCTTCAGACGCTGGGTATCCCACGCGGTCAGACCGGTGAAGATCAGCACCCCAACCACCGAAATGGCGAATTGCAGCGCCGTGGACTGAAAGAATATCCCTACCAGCGAGGCAAGCACCAGACCGATCAGACCCATCGTCAGAAAGCTGCCCATCCCGGCCAGATCGCGCTTGGTGGTGTAACCATACAGGCTCATACCAAGGAACGTACCGGCGGTGACAAAGAAGGTTCGGGCAATCGACTCATTGGTGTAGACCAGAAAGATGGTCGACAGCGAAATGCCCATCACCACGCTGAAGGCAATAAAGACCATCCGCGCCGTACTTGCCTGCAGCCGGTTAATTCCGAAGCTGAGTACCAGCACAAAACCGAGCGGTGCCAGCATGACCAGCCACTGCAGCGGCGATTGCATGAACAGCTGCACCAGCGCCGGAGAAGCACTGACCCCCAAGGCCGTCACCCCGGTCAAGCCAAGACCAACCGCCATCAGGTTATAGACCTGCAGCATGAAGGCCCGCAGACCCGCATCGAACTGCACAGCCGGGACAGTGCCAACGCGGCCAAAACTGCTCTCCCGGTTATTACCATATTCAAGCATTGCTCATCTCCACAAACGCCCTACGGGCCCCATGGCCCCGATGCTTCATTATATGACTATCCCACTCCCATTTTTCAAGCCCCTAACTGCTCGGAACAGGATTCCCGCCTGTACGGAACTACTGTGAGTTGTTACCCACGGAAGTCGGAGAAGGTAGCCGCCGCTACTTGACAGCCCGGTCAAGGGCCTGCCCACCCTGCTTCATGTCTTCCCCCATGCCTTGCAGCGTGTTGCAGGCGGTTAGCAGCAGCGGGAGGAACAACAGCGCGAGTGTCACCAGAACCTTTTTCATCAAACCCTCCTCAGGCGAATCATACGGCAAGTTAAACACGCTTTTGGCAAAGCTCAAGCCCTTGCAGCGGGGCAGTAATCTTACATGCGGATTTTGAAATAGAGAGTAATACTATTTCCCGGACAGTCGCCCTTAAGGGTAGTCAGCGGAATCGGGAAAGTCGTGCGTGCCCCTCCCCCCGCCGCAAAGCTCACCAACCCAATTTCAGGAGCGCGAGCCGAAAGCTTCATGCCCAACTCCATGCAGCCCTTCTGAGGCACTGAGGTATAGATGATATAGAATTGGTTGGAATACGTAGCGGGGTTGGGAATGGTCACGTTTGTCGTGCCACCATAGGCGTTACGGATGATAATACCGGGTATGGGGGCAGCCACGCAATTGGCTGGACACATCTCTTCGGGAAATCTGCCCTTCGTCTGCAACGTGGTTGTGATGGCGCCCGCAGCCGCAGGCAAAGGCCGGTTGGCATAGTAGTCGCGGATAGAGCTGACCAGATTGAGGGTTTGCTGATGCAACTGGTTGGCCTGCATACTGGCGCGGACGCTGGCGGCCACGCCCCAGATACCGCCAATCACCAGCCCAACCACGCCGAGAACGACAGCGGCTTCCAGCAGGGAAAAGCCCCTTTTCCGGCGGGGCGTCAGGATATTGGGGCCAATCATCTTCGCATTCTATGAGAAGGCTAGTTAACAATTTGTAAAATAATAAGAAACCACATCCACACGTCTTAGGTGTGTGACAAAATAAGCTTCTCAAAACTATTCACAGGCGACGCATTACGTATTAGTAATGTACTGCCATAAAGGGAATGGTCTCTGCCCTGTCTGTCGGGATCAAAGCCGAAAGGATATGAACATGGAAAACGCTCTCAGCCATCTGGCTGGCAAAAATGCCCAAGGCGAAACAGCCACTTACTCGATTGGCGAACTGGCCCGGGAGTTTGGCGTGACGTTGCGGTCGATCCGCTTTTACGAGGATCAGACTCTGCTGCAGCCAACTCGCATTGGCACCACCCGGATTTTCAACCGGCGGGATCGGGCGCGGCTGGCTTTGATCTGCCGGGGCAAGCGTCTGGGCTTCTCGCTCAAAACCATCAAAACCTTTCTGGATCTTTACGATAAAGATGACCGTCAGGAAAGCCAGATGCGTTTCGTGCTGGACAAAGCGGACGAACGCATCAAAGTTCTTGAGCAACAACGTCTCGACCTTGAACTAACTCTTAAGGAACTTCATGAGATCAAGGAAGAGCTAGGCAAGAAAACCCATTCCCTCCCGGCTGGTCACAGTGCAGGAGGCGCGCAAGGAAGGTAAAGCATGAAACCAGTTGTCATTGCCGGATATACCCGGTCGCCGTTTCACTTCGCAAACAAGGGTGACCTGATTAAAGTCCGACCCGACGAACTGGCTGCCCAAACCGTCGCCGGTCTGCTCACCCAGACCGGCGTTGCTGTGTCCGATATTGAAGATGTGCTGGTGGGCTGTGCCTTCCCCGAAGGCGAACAGGGTATGAATGTGGCCCGCATTATCAGCTTCCTCGCCAAAATTCCGCTGACGGCGGCGGGCGCAACCGTCAACCGCTTCTGCGGCTCGTCCATGCAGGCCATTCACATGGCGGCGGGAGCGATCCAGATGAATGCGGGCGAAGTGTTTATCTGCGCCGGAGTTGAATCGATGACCCGCATTCCGATGGGCGGCTACAACTTCCTGCCCCATCCCGGTCTGGCCAAAGACTATCCCGAAGCTTTTGTGGCAATGGGCATCACCGCCGAAAATCTGGCCCGCAAATACCAGATCAGCCGCGAAGAGCAACAAGACCTTGCCGTCCTTAGCCATGCCCGCGCCGCCAAGGCCCGGGCCGCAGGCAAATTTGCCGACGAAATT
>CAYSDE010000094.1:0-7335 GCA_964429685.1 uncultured Pseudobdellovibrionaceae bacterium | reverse complement strand
CACCCACAGCCCGGAGACTCTCTTAAATCTCGCTTGCTAAATGGGGGGCATTACAGGAGCAATCCGGTGGCTATGAAAAATATAGAAGGCATCGCGCAACGTCTGCTGTGCTTTATGCCCTAGGACTTTTGGAGAGAAATTTACATTTAAAGAGAGTGGTGGGGATTTCGTGTGAACCTCCAAAGCGGGGTCATGGGGGGGCTGAAGATTTAGTATATGTGGAGCAAGCAGATTGGACAGAAAAAGAAAGAGCTGAAATCCGGGAAGACTGTAAGAAAGCTGGATTTTTGCAAGATTTAAAGCCCCGGCATTGGGACGGTCAGGAATTTCCGGAAGTACATTCAATTTTTATTAGGCCTGGCTCTCAGGCCTCACATAACGGAATGAATAGAAAAGAGCGTCGTGCAATGAAATCAAAAATGCGTAAGAGAAAATTATGAATGCCATATTTGGGAGACCAAAAGCTTTTCTGCAAGCTTCGACTTTTACGGCACTGGTTGAAGCCAGAGCGATCTTTATGGCGCTCTTCTTTGCATGGGATTATTTGAATCAGAATAACAATTCTGTCTTCTGAAAGAAAGGATGAACTGCACGCCCCTTGTAAATAATTCTGTTGAAAAGGCATGTTTTTCAAGGTAAAGATTAATCCCAAGAGGGAGAAAGCGCAGGCGCGTTTGTTGGATCAAGAACCTCTCAAATCGCTCATACAGTCGATTGAAACCGGATCCCTTAGTTTAAAGCAACTCGACGACACCCTTCGCAGCCTCGTCTGTGAGTTGCAAAAAACCCTTCCCCTGAACATCTCGCAGCCTAGCGGCGAACTTGGTAAAAGTTACCCGGTCGATGAAGAAGGCTATGCCAGATCGTACTGCCCCCTCACGCAGCCTGCTGAGTTCATGTCAATTTGGCAGCACTATGGAATCGTCGTTGGCAAGCAAATCCTCGGGCCGTTGGACTGCCGGAAGGTGCTGGAACGGGTTCATGGTTTATTGGGATCTCTGGACAAGGGGATGCGTTGCGATTCACAAGATGTACCGGTGCTTTCTCGCGGCTTTCTTGAAATCTACCATGACCCATCACTTGCTAACATAAGGCAAGGTTTGCGGTTTTATCTGCATCATGTTCTGATCTGGCAGCGTGCCGATCTGTGGTGCAGCTTTGATCGCTTTGGCATCAAGCCGCCTGAGGGAGAAAGTGCTGACGGTCTGCCGCTTCATGTGGACCAGAACCCGCTGGTACATCCCGATTTCCGAACGACGCAGGGTGTTTTAGCCTTGGTTGACTGCCCGATTGAGCGAGGCACCTTTATGGCCGTTCCCGGTTCCCGCGAGCAGTTCTCTGTCTATGCAGACATGGCCAGGAACAAAGGTGAGTATGTAGAGCTTGACCTCTCTCACTCTGTCGCAGCCGAACTTCTGAAGCACAGGCAGCCGCTGGCCTTGCGCGCAGGCGATCTTGTGACATGGGACAGCCGCACAACTCATGGCAATACCCCCAACGTTTCCGACCAAACGCGATATGTGGCCTATGTGTCAGCCGGCCCGGCGCGCCCGAACGATGCTGAGGCAGTGAAAGCCCGGCAGACTGCCTTTGCTAACGGCCTTGGCAGCAATGTTCGTGATGCGTTGATGCATGCCAGCAAGAAGCCCCGGTTTACTGATCCGGACCTGATCGCGAATTTACGTGAAGTTGAACAGCTCAACCTGCTAGGAAGGTATCTGTATGGACAAGAATCGTATCCGCCTTCTGCTTAATGCTGAACCGTTTGGCTTTGGACCAACCGCGGCGATTGCTGCTTTACATCCGTACCTTGATAAAGAAATTGAAGAGATAGCCTATATCGGTTCCGGCCATACTCTGGATCTACAGCGGCAATTACCCTATGCTAAGGTGTACGACCAGAGCCAGATGAGCGCGCAAGAACAACAGAATGTCTTGCGACACTATGATGTCCTGCTGACTGCTTCTGATTTTGATCTCGCCCGCGCAGCAAAGCAGGCGGGTCTGAAACTCTGCATTTACGACCCGTTGGTCTGGTACTGGAAGAAGTTTCCGAAAATTGCCCGCGAAGCTGACCTCTATATTGCACAGGATTTTTTCGGTGCGCGCTCAAGGCTACAGAAGGTTTTCAATGGATGTTCCGGCTACAAAGTCGTTCCGCCGATTGTAACGATCAGCCCGCCAGACGCTAACCCGCGGCAGGGTGTTCTGCTGAATCTCGGCGGATTGCAGAACCCGCATTGGCCGCTGGATGAGGCTGTGGATTATGCACGAACGATTCTGAATGCCGTGCGCAGAGCTCTTCCGGCTGGTAAAAAACTGATCGTCGCCACCAGCAAGGCGATTGCCACAAGCCTTGATGATCCGGATGTAAAAACATATTCGGTAGAAGACATGCACGCTCTTCGCCGTGAGTGTCTTATTGCGTTCATGACGCCAGGTCTGGGCAATATATTTGATGCCGCCGCTGATAATGTTGCCACGATCTGGCTTCCACCTGCAAATGACAGCCAAGGCCAGCAGGCTGATCTGATGGCAAACCATTGCGCCGATGTCGCCCGAATTGACTGGAAAGACATCAATCCAAGTTGGGCCTTTAACTATGCTGCGGCACAAGAGAAAGTTTTGGCGCAGATCAGCGCGGCGAGTACCAGTCTCTCGAAAAATGCTTCTTTGCAAGATACACTGCAGCATATCATCAGTAGAAAACTGGAAGAACCGGTGAGTGCTCCCCGTCACTTGCTAGACGAGTTTGGCCAAGGCGGCGCACAGAAGGCAGCGATGGCCGTAACGAGTTTTTGCCGATCTCTTCGCCGAGAAGAGGCGCAACATGCCTGAAGAGCAATATTTTATTCCTGATTTCGGACGGGTGTTACTTCGCTTGCCTGATATACCGGCGCTGGTTAGTCTGCAATCACATGTTCCGGGCTTATGCAAATCGACGGGGGGTCTGCCCCATGTGTCCATCATCTACAATCAGTTACAATCTCGTGCATTACTCTGCGAGAAAGATGTTCTGACCTTGGGTGGAGAATGGTCTATGGCGAGATGTGATGACGTTCCACATCTTCTTTATGCCATTGCCCGTAAGCACTGGATTGAGAGCGGAAAATATCCAATCCATGCCGCAGCAGTGATTGGCAGATCGGGAAAGGCTATCCTGTTGGCCGGCCATTCAGGCGTTGGGAAGACAACGCTCTGCGATGCGTTAGTCGGAGCAAAGGCCGGCCTCTTCTTATCAGGCAACAAGACATTGCTCTCAATTGGCTGGAAAAAGATGCTTGCAGTTGAGTCAAACAGAACCCGGAGTGTATTACAGCCAGACGGGTCGCGAATGCAGATGCAAGTCGAGCTTGATGTAACGCTCCCCGTTCCCGTTGGGGCTATTGTTTTGCCCTATCTGAATGATGGGCATGACAGCTGGAGACGGCTGAGCCCGCGCAGTGCCTTGCACTCCCTGTTTCCGCTCTGTCTGGACACAGCCAATGCTGATGTTTTGGTTGACGACGGTAAGGCTGTCTTTGATGGCGCGGTCAATCTGCTTGCCAGACAGATGCTATCAACACATTTAGCCTCCGCACTGGCTGCACTTCCTGTTTACAGAGGCGTCGGAAGCCTTTCCTTTTTGCGCGACAAAATTGGAGGGCTTCCATGAAGAAATTCAGGATTTTATGGGGCGTATGTGGAATTGGTCTTGGCCATGCGCGTCGCCAGTTCCCCGTCATTCAACATTTCGCCCAGTCGTCAGAGATTTGCATTTTCACATACGGGACCGGACTATCTTTCTTTAGGAAGCAATTTCAGGGGTTGCCGAATATTCAAATCCACGAGGTTAGCGTCCCGTATTGGCTCGGAAGCCCCGAGGGGCTGGACTTTGCGGGGTCAGCACAGCATCCGCAGAATGCCGATTTGAATTTTGCCGCGAATGCACGGGCTATGGATCTAGCCCACAGGCAAATCGGGCAACCACACCTTGTCGTCTCAGACTACGAGCCAATTGCGGCACAATACGCCTATGCATTTCAGGCGCCGCTGGTCACACTCGACCAGCAAAGTAAATATCTAGGCGCCTGCTTGCCAAGCAAACTCGCCGGAACCGGGTTTGCAGATGAAGTCATGCGATTGCGTATGTTTTTTCCAAAAGCAGAGAAGCGTCTTGCCTGCTCGTTCTTCGCCCTCGAGCAGAATGAAACCGCGATTGAACCCGTAAAAATAATTCCGCCCATTCTCGATCAGGAAATATGCAATTTGCAGCTTCAGCCCGATTCAGATCCGCTGATTCTCGTTTATCTATCAGAACAGATGAAAGACGTACGACAAATAGAATCGCTTATTAATAGTCTATCATCCAGCAGAGGCGCACGTTATGCAGTATATCTTCCGCAAGGCGTCACTGTCGGGCAAAAGCCAGATCATGTTCGCTTCTATAAGCATGGTTCTGCCCTGTTTTTGAGGCATCTGGCATCGTGTCACGGGATTGTAGCAACGGCGGGACACTCCCTTCTGAGTGAGGTCATGCATCTAGGAATCCCCGTATATGCATTGCCGCTAAACCTCTACGAACAGCAAATGAATGCACAGATCGTACGACAAGGCACATTCGGACAAGCGAGCACTCCACTTACAAGTCGCAAACTCGATAGTTTCATCAAGAATATAGGTGCGTATCGGAGAAATATTCTTCAAGACCGCGGTCTGCTAATCAGAGGAAACGGCCTCTCCATCACATGTAAGGAGCTTGATAAAATCCTAACGCTCTAATGATGAGTTAGTTTTTTCAGCAACTCAATTCCAACCGGCTCTTGCGCCTGCAGCGGCACAACGGCCCATCGCGTGGCATAGCGTGTTGCAACTAATTCAATCTGGGGCAGTTCGGCGCTTGCGCGCTGGCGAAGCAGCGGCACGGTTGGGTTGGCCAAGGCCAGACTGTTGTTGATGATCCAAGCCCATGGCTCAATCTTGGCGCGGTGCAAATCATCCTGCAGATTGGCGGCTTCCAGCACCGGCGTCGTTTCTGCCAAGGTGACAAGCAGCACTTTGGTGCGGGTGGGATCCTGCAACTGCATCATGGGGGTGGTAAAGTGGGCCGACTTGTCCTGCATCTGGCGAGCCACTTCGCGATGATAAGCGCCCGTCGCATCAAGCAGCAGCAGGGTATGTCCCGTGGGAGCGGTATCCATAACTACAAACTTTGTGCCTGCTTCTCTGATAGCGCGGGAGAAGGCCTGAAACACCGCAATCTCTTCAGTGCAGGGCGAGCGCAAATCCTCTTCCAGCAAGGCGCGGCCAGCGGAATCAAGATTACTGCCTTTGGTATCCATTACATGCCGGCGATAACGCTCGGTTTCGGCGTGGGGGTCAATGCGGCTGACAGTCAGATGCGGCAAGGAGCCGTGCAGGGTTTCGGTCAGATGCGCGGCAGGATCCGAGGTGGTGAGATGCACTTCATGCCCACGGCTGGCAAGCTCGACGGCGATAGCGGCGGCCATAGTAGTTTTGCCCACACCGCCCTTACCCATCAGCATAATTAATCCGTGACCATCGCCCACCAGCCCATCGACCAGTGTGGCCAGATCAGTGGCTTGCGGCTTGATGAACTGAACCGGATCGGCTGGCAGTGGCGCATCCACCAGCAGGCTGCGCAGGGCGGCAAGACCAACCAGATTGAAGGATTTGAGGGGAATCGTGTCAGTTGGCAGGGCCTGTAGAGCGGCAGGCATTGCGGTTAGCGCCGCTTGCTCGCGCCGTTCAATGGCAGCACCCAGCGGGTCGCCCGCTGCGTCAGCCGGTGTGAGAACCCCATTAACAACCAGATATTGCTGCTTCAATCCGATAGCTGCCAATTCCTCGTGGGTGCGGTTGGCTTCACGTAGGGTGGATATTTGCGCTCGTGCCACCAGAATGAGGCGCGTATGCGCTGGGTCAGCCAAGGCATCAACGGCGGCTTTATAGCGGGTACGCTGCTTTTCCAGCCCGGCTAGCGGCCCAAGGCAGGAGGCATCACCTTGGCCTTCTTCCAGAAAGCTGCTCCATGCTCCCGGCAGTTGCAGTAGGCGAATGGTATGGCCCGTGGGGGCCGTATCAAAGATGATATGGTCATAAGCGCCGGTAATGGCAGGGTCAGTTAGCAGCGCCGTAAACTCATCAAAGGCGGCAATCTCGGTGGTACAGGCGCCAGAGAGCTGCTCTTCAATGCCTTTTACGACAGATTCAGGCAGTGTGCCACGCACCGGCCCAACGATTTTGTCGCGATAGGCCTGTGCGGCAGCCTGCGGGTCTATCTCCAGCGCGGCCAAGCCCGGTACATCAGGCACGCTCGTTACAGTATTGCCGATAGTAATACTAAAGACCTGCCCCACGTTCGAAGCAGGATCGGTGCTAACCAGCAAAACTTTCTTCCCTGCATCAGCCAGAGAAACCGCCGTGGCACATGCCAGCGAAGTTTTGCCGACGCCGCCCTTGCCGGTAAAGAACAGGAAGGCCGGGGGCTGATCGAGAAATTTCATGATGTATGTTCCTTTAACAGCAGCTACTGCCGCTGCAACAATTGCCGCCTTCTTTGGCGTCGGAAGCAGAGGGGTCAAGCTTGGCCCAGCGGGCCAGCTCGGCGCGCACCGGATAGCGACCGGCCAGCGCCACTTCGCCATCAACCAGCACCAGCGGTAGGGCATCAGCTCCTGAGCGTTCCAGAAAGCCTTTTACGACTTCATTCTCCGCAAAGGCCATAGGTTGCTGTGCCAGATTAAAGCGTTCGATATTTGCGCCATGACCTTTCAGCCAGCTAACGTCTGCTGAAAAATCGACCAGCTTCTGGTCAACGTCCGTACCGCAAACGCCAGAGCTACAGCACAAGGCGGGATCAAAAACCTGAATGCTTGTCATGGTGAAATCCTTTCAGGGGTGAGTTTGGCAATATCATCCAGCGCCACCTTAAACGCGGGTTTATCCTGCACAAGTTGATCCAGCGGCAGAGCAAGAAAAGCCTCAATGCGGAGGCGTAGAGTTCGGTATGCCAGTAGGAAGGCTGCCTCAATCTCGGCCTCGCTCCCCGTGACATGGGCCGGATCGGCAACACCCCAATGCGCCCGCAGCACCGAACCCAGATAAGCGGGACAAGTCTCGCTCGCCGCATTATCGCAGACAGTTATGACGATAACGGGAGCAGAAGGCAAATCGTTCCATGATTTGCTGGAAAGTCCGCTTGTTGCAATGCCCTCCCGCGTCAAGAGCGCCAGTGCGCGGGGATGAACGGTTCCGGTTGGATGACTACCTGCGCTTCGGGCACGCCAGTTGGCCGGGGCCAGATGATTAAAAGTGGCCTCCGCAAGTATGGAG
>CAYSDE010000093.1:0-7413 GCA_964429685.1 uncultured Pseudobdellovibrionaceae bacterium | reverse complement strand
ACTTCCAGAAGATCAGGAGCAAAAGTGCGGCGGAGAAGGTCTTCAAGGCGGGCGGCGCGGGTCATGCCCATTCAGATGCACATAAATTTTTTTCTGACAAGCTTGTATCTTTAATGATTTTCAGCTGAAAATAAGCAGATGCGCCCTTGGTTCGACAATCATACGCTCTGGTGCGACGACGACCGGACACAGGTTAAAGCCTGTGATCATCCGGGCTGTCTCTACACGGGCGAACATCGTGCCCCCAAATCACCCCAGCATCTCAACGATTATTACTGGTTCTGCCTTGAGCATGTCAAAATGTGGAACCGGAACTGGGATTTTGCCAAGGGCCTCGGCCCCGACCAGATTGAAAGCCTGATCCGTTTCGACGTCAGCTGGCAGCGCGAAACCTGGCCCCTGGGCAGTTGGCGCCTCAAGGAAAAGCTGTATGCCAAGGCCAAAGCCTTTCGCAGCGGCCATGACGGCCCCAGCGTGACCGAGGATACCAGAGTGCCGCCGGAAGTCCGCAAGGCGCTGGGACGCTTCGAACTGGCTTTTCCCGTGACCCGTGAAACCCTGCGCACCCGTTACCTCGAACTGGTCAAAATTTATCACCCGGATGCCAATGGGGGTGATAAAAAGGCCGAGAACCGGTTGAAGGACATCAACCATGCCTATACGGTGTTGCGGACTTTCCTGCAGTCGGTTTAATGCGTTTTTTCATCAAGCGAGACGACCATGACGTTGCCCCTTCCGCCGGTTTCCCCTGAGCTTCGCCCGGACATCCAGCTTTCGGTGCGCCAGACTTTCGGCCTCGACAGCGATCTGATGGTTCCTGCCTTCTCGCAGCCCTGCGAGCATGTACCGGAGGTGGACGATACCTATCACTTCGATCATGATACCACGCTGGCGATTCTGGCGGGCTTTGCCCATAACCGCCGCGTCATGGTGCAGGGCTTTCACGGCACCGGCAAGTCGACCCATATCGAACAGGTGGCGGCCCGCCTCAACTGGCCGTTGATCCGCATCAACCTTGATAGCCATATCAGCCGGATCGACCTTATCGGCAAGGATGCTATTGTGCTGAAGGATGGCCAGCAGGTCACTGACTTCAAGGAAGGTTTGCTGCCATGGGCGCTACAAAATCCGGTCGCGCTGGTGTTCGACGAATATGATGCCGGTCGTCCGGATGTGATGTTCGTTATCCAGCGCGTGCTGGAAGTAGAAGGCAAACTGACCCTGCTCGACCAGAACCGGGTCATTCATCCGCACCCTGCTTTCCGCCTGTTTGCGACCGCGAACACCATCGGATTGGGCGATACCTCGGGCCTCTATCACGGAACGCAGCAGATCAATCAGGGTCAGATGGATCGCTGGAACATCGTCGCCGTCCTCAATTACCTGCCGCATGATGATGAAACAAAAATCGTTCTGGCCAAGCTGCCTTCTTTCGCCAAAAACGAAGCCGGGCGCAAGCTGATCGCCAATATGGTGCGGGTGGCCGACCTCACCCGCGCCGGGTTCATGAATGGTGATCTCTCCACCGTGATGAGCCCGCGCACTGTCATCACCTGGGCCCAGAATGCCGAAATCTTCGGCGACATCGCCTTCGCTTTCCGCCTCAGCTTCCTCAACAAATGCGACGAGATGGAGCGCGGCACGGTGAGCGAGTATTACCAGCGCTGCTTCGGCGTTGATCTGCTGAAACCGCTGCGGCCACAGTAAACTTGACGTACCTGTGGGCTTTGTAGTACGTTTGGATGACAGGAGAGGGCAATATGGCACTACAGACGGACAAGGTACAGGCGAGGATAGACCCGGATTTGAAGGAGTCAGCTGAAGCCATTCTGGCCAAGCTCGGGCTGACCGCTACCGATGCAATCCGCATGTTTTACAAACAGGTCAAGATTCATCGTGGTCTGCCCTTCGACGTGCGCATTCCTAACGCAGCGACCCGGGCTGCCATACGGGAGGCACAGGGAATTCTCAAAGCGCCGACCAAACATAAATCCTACAAGACTGCTGATGCGATGTTCCGCGACTGGGGACTGAAAAAGTGAGCTTTTGTTCATCAACGCAGAGATGAACCCGGGGGGGCCTATGTCTGGTCAGTCCTTGAATATCCACTTTACGTCCCGTTTCAAGAAAGAGGTCAAGCTGGCCGAAAAACGCGGGGGTGATTTGGCCAAGCTTGAGAAGGTTATCGGCCTGTTGAGGATGGGGGCGGCCTTGCCTGCACGTTACCGGGATCATGTCCTGACCGGCAATTGGGCCGGACACCGTGAATGCCATATCGAGCCGGACTGGTTGCTGATTTATGTTATCGACATTCCAACGCTGGTGCTTGTGCGTACCGGCTCTCATGCGGATCTTTTTGACTGATGCCCCAGCCTGAAACCCCGATTGATCAGTTCAAGCGTGCCACCATCAATACGGTGCGGGCGCTCTGCGAGCGTGACGATGTGCAGGTGGGGTTTACGGCGGAGCCGTCGGGGGTGATCGGCAACCGGGCCAAGGTGCCACTGCCCCAGCGCGAGATGGATCCCTTTGCGCTGGATGTCCTGCGCGGAATGGCGGACGGTGCGGCGCTCCGCCTCAAGCATCATAATGTCCATGCCTTTCAGGCCTCTCTGCCGCTGCAGCCGGAAGCGGCCAAGGCGTTTACCGCGCTGGAGGATGCCCGCATTGAGGCACTGGGCGCCCGCGACATGCTCGGTGTCGCCCATAATCTGGAAACCGCGCTGGAAAACCGTTATCGGCAGGAAGGCTATGCCCGTTTCACCAAGCGCGAAGAGATGCCGATGGCCGAGGCGCTGCGCCTGTTGACCCGCGAGGCCCTGACCGGCGAAGCGCCGCCGCCTGCCGCTCGTGCTTTGCTGGAGTTATGGCGTCCGCAGCTTTCGGCCAAGCTCGGGAAATTCCTGCCCAGACTGGCCAAGGCGGCAGAGGATCAGCAGCTTTATGCCCGCCTTGCCCGCGACCTGCTGCGCCAGATTGAACTGGACGAAGGCAAGACCGAACCGCAGAACGAAGAAACCAGCGAAACCGCGGAGGATGAGCCCCCTTCGGAGGCAGAGCCAGATCAGTCCGAAGAAGAGGGCGACGGTGAAGAGGAACCGCCACCGGAGGATTCGCGCCCGTCCTCGTCGGACGAGCAGCCCGCCGGTGAGCAGATGGTGGAGAGCTCTGCCGACTCTCTGCCGGATGATGAAGAGAACGATCACCCGGTGCCTTCCGGCCCGTCGCAACGACCGGACGAACAGGCTGATCTCGAGAACCTGCCCGGCTATCAGGCCTTCACCCGCGCCTTTGACGAAACCGTGCTGGCCGATACGCTAGCGGATGCCGACGAATTGTCACGCCTGCGCGATCTGCTCGACCG
Source organism: uncultured Pseudobdellovibrionaceae bacterium (assembly GCA_964429685.1). Taxonomy (GTDB): domain Bacteria; phylum Pseudomonadota; class Alphaproteobacteria; order UBA2400; family UBA2400; genus CAYSDE01. The sequence continues at coordinate 4,049 of CAYSDE010000093.1, read as the reverse complement.
TCAGTTGCAGCCGCTGCAGGGCACTATAGCCCGCCTCGCCAATCGTCTGCAGCGCCGCCTGCTCGCCCAGCAGCAGCGCAGCTGGCAGTTTGATCTGGAAGAAGGATTGCTGGACAGTGCGCGCCTTGCCCGCGTCGTCGCCAATCCCACCATGCCACTCACGTTCAAGCGCGAGAAAGACACCGAATTCCGCGATACCGTGGTTACGTTGCTGATCGACAATTCGGGCTCCATGCGCGGACGACCCATTACCATTGCCGCCTTGTCGGCGGATATTCTGGCGCGGACGCTGGAGCGCTGCGCGGTCAAGGTTGAGATTCTCGGCTTTACCACGAGGGCGTGGAAGGGCGGCAAAGCGCGGGAATTATGGGTGCAGCAGGGCAAGCCGGTCAATCCGGGCCGCCTTAACGACCTGCGCCATATCATCTACAAGCCTGCCGATGCGCCGTGGCGCCGGGTGCGTCGTTCGCTCGGCCTGATGCTGCGTGAAGGCATTCTGAAAGAAAACATCGACGGCGAGGCCCTGATCTGGGCCTATCAGCGCTTGATGGCGCGGCCCGAGCAACGCCGCATCCTGATGGTGATTTCGGACGGGGCACCGGTGGATGATGCCACGCTTTCGGTCAATACCGGCACCTATCTGGAGACCCATCTGCGCGGCGTGATTGACTGGATCGAAAAACGCTCCCCGGTGCAGCTGATGGCCATCGGCATCGGCCATGACGTCACCCGTTATTACAGCCGCGCCGTCACCATTGTCGATGTCGAGCAACTGGGCGGCACCATGATGGAAAAACTCGCCGAGATGTTCGACGACCGTGCCGGACCGCGCCGCCGCTGACCTTAGCTGGTGCCGTAAAGCCGGTCACCGGCATCACCGAGGCCGGGGACGATATAGGCGTTTTCGTTGAGGTGACTGTCGAGCCCGGCGATGAAGATTTTAACCGTGGGGTGACGCTCAAGCAAGTGACGCACGCCTTCGGGGGCGCCGACCAGAGCGAGAAAAAGGATATGATCGGCGGCGATGCCGTGGCGCTTCAGCACATCCAGCGCATAGCTGGCCGAATGGCCGGTGGCCAGCATGGGATCCACCAGAATGAAAGTCCGGCCCGGTTCGGCGGCAGGCAGTTTCACCATATATTCTACCGGCTGATGGGTGACGTGATCGCGGTACAGGCCGATATGCCCTACCGGAGACATCGGCAGCAGCTCATGCAGACCGTCGGCCATCACCATACCCGCCCGCAGAATCGGCACAATCACGGGGGCCAGGCCTGACAGGGTGGGGGCCTCCATCGGCGCCACTGGCGTTTCAATCAGCTTGGTGCCAAGCGCAAGATCACGGGTGACCTCGTATCCCATGAGCAGCGAAATCTCCCGCAACAGGGTGCGGAAGCCGAACATCTGGCAACCGGTCTGTCGCATCTCGGTCAGCTTGTGCTGCACCAGCGGATGATCGACAAGGTAAAGGTTGGGAAACTCGCTGAAGGTTTTCATGACGGCATCCTTAATGCATCATAACGGTGGATATGAGCTTTTGTTTCATATCCGGTTTTTTCATAGAGACGAACAACAGAAACAGCTTTCGAGTCAGCAAAGAGCGTAACACGCAGTCTCTTTTGCGCTAACCGCCGTGACAGATGGTCGACAAGCGCCCCGGCATAGCCACGCCCCCTGCATTGTTCCGGCGTGTAAACATAGCCGACGGAGGCCGAATTGAAGGACAGACTTGTGCATTCTGCCTGACTGGCAATTTGTCCGTTGCTGTTGCGCCAGAGATGAACATGGCCAGCCGTTATCAGTGGCCGTAACCGTTCGATCTGGCTCTCTACAGTTCTGGTTTCTGCCAGAGCACCCCGATAGAACCCGACGGCATGGGCGGCCAGTTCCGGAAGATCGTGTTTTGTGGCAACTTCTGGATACCCATCAACCGCCGGGGTAGTTGGCCGGACTGCATCAGGATTGAATACCATCATGTTGAAACGGTAGGCCAGACCATCTGTCTGTCCTCCTTGTTGCAGCCACTTTTCAACAAAAGCATCAGCCAGTCCAGCTTTGGCATGAAGGTAAGAAGAACCAGTTTGTTGTTGCCACATATGGGCGGCGAGGAGCCGGGTAGCTTCGGGACTCTCGCCTCCCAAACACCAGCCATGCTGTCGGCGCGTAACCAGCAGGGTCGACCGTCCCCTTTCGTCAAAGGCAATAGCCTGCGGTTCCAGAGTATCGCGGGCGACCAGCAGTCCGACCACTGCCAGCACGTCGCCATCATCAAAGCGCGTCCGGGCTCGCTCTAGATGGGTTTGCGAAATGGTGGGTAGGACAACAGGATCAAACATGATGTCGGAAAGTAGCGTCTGACCCCGGCCGATTGCAATACTTTATTGGGGAACAGTCCATTCCGCCGCAACCTCGGCGTCGGCTTCTTGGACAGCGCGAAAAGATTCTGCGGAAAAACGGGCAGGATCAAGCCGCGACAGCGTCCAGATGGCCGCAGCGCGGATGAAGGGGGAGGGGTGGCTAATAAACTCAATGATTCCCTCTCCCGCTTGCGGGGGAGGGTTAGGGAGGGGGGGCTGGTTGCCCAGCGCAATCAGTACATTGCGGATAAACCGCTCATGGCCAATCCGTTTGACCGGTGAGCCGGAAAAGCGGGCGCGGAAAGCAGCATCGTCCAGCGTCAACAAATCCAGCAGCGCGGGCAAAACATTTTCGGGCCGGGCGGCTAGTTCGGGTGTTGTTCCCAGCTGGGCGAATTTGTTCCACGGACAGACGGAGAGGCAGTCATCGCAGCCATAAATCCGGTTGCCGATCAGGGGGCGGAATTCACGCGGGATATGGCCCTTGTGTTCGATGGTCAGATAGCTGATGCAACGCCGCGCATCCAGCTGGTAGGGAGCGATGATGGCGCGGGTGGGGCAGATGTCGAGGCAGGCACTGCAACCGCCGCAATGATCTTGCTCCGGCGGGTCAGGTGTTAGCTCAAGTGTGGTGAAAATCTCGCCAAGGAATAACCATGAACCGAACTGGCGGGACACCAGATTGGTATGCTTGCCCTGCCAGCCGAGGCCCGCCTGCTGCGCCAGCGGCTTTTCCATCACCGGGGCGGTATCGACAAAGATTTTGACCTCGGTTTTATAAGTCTCGGCAATCCAGCGGGCCAGCACGCGCAGGTTTTTCTTGACCACATCATGATAGTCGCGCCCCCGCGCATAGACCGAAATATTGCCCCTGTCCTTGGCCAGCAGGTTTTGCAGCGGATCATGATCCGGCCCGTAATTGATCCCCAGCGCAATCACCGATTTTGCTTGCGGCCACAGGGCATCCGGCGAGCGACGCTGAGAAGCACGCTCTTCCAGCCAGCCCATCGTCCCGTGTTTGTTGTCCGCGATAAAAGCCGCCAGCCGGTCACCCGTCGCCACCGGCAAGGTGGCCGAGGTGAAGCCGATGGTGGAGAAGCCGAGGGCGCGGGCTTTGTCGGCTATGGCGTTCCGGGTCTGCGTTTCCGCGTTCATGCCAGCTTCTGAAGTTTGGTGAGATATGCCTCGCGTTTGGAAGAAACGGTTGCCGCGCCGGAGGTATAAAGAAGAATGAGTGACTTTTTGTCCAGCACTGCAGCAGTAAAGCCATGAAGGCATAATGTTTCAGAAGAGTATGTTGCAGGGGCGTAATGCTCAGTGGCATGGAAAGAAATCTTGAGGTCGCCGGAAAGTATCCTGAGAGAATGATAGGTCGTCGCCTCAACTCGAACTCCCTCAAGCTGTGAAGCGGCCTTGCTAATGCCAGCAAAAATACTTTCAGGAATGAGCAAATCAATATCGCCGATAATCACCGAGCTGTCATGAGTATGAAAAAGATAAGCTACAGAGCCGTAGATCACAGGAGAAAGTTTCAAGTCCGAGCAGGCCTCCATTACATCCTGCGCGAAGCGACAAAGCCGGAAGAAAAACTCAGGATTAGCTGGAGTCATATTTTGACCGGTCATTGTATTCTTTGCTCCAATTAACGGCTGAGGTTGGTATGACGATTATACTTTCACAAAGCGCGGCTGA
>CAYSDE010000092.1:0-7502 GCA_964429685.1 uncultured Pseudobdellovibrionaceae bacterium | reverse complement strand
CAGGCTTGAGAATAATGGGTTTGCAGCTGGCATCTACGACGAAATCAAGTCCGATGGTAGAAAGGGCACCTACCCCACCGCCATTAATTCCAGAACCCGATAAATCAGGCCACGGCGGCCAGTTTGGGGGGGATTATAACGCCACGGGTGGTTTCATCAACAACAGGCCGGTCAGGATATTTGGCCTGAATCTTCATTGCATAAACATAGCCTCTTTCATTATCCCACCCACCGCTCAGAGAAATCGTGTGAGTAGTGACGTCATTAAGGTAAGCTGGGCTGCGGAAAACCCGCCCGGGAAAAAGGTCGGCAGCGATGGCCGACAGGCCAACATCCGCTTTATGAGCGAGGGCTTCCGGGGTCAGCGCTCCCCGTTTGAAATTGAGATCGATCGTTATGCCGCCCTGACAGCCTTCGAGTATGAATTGATCCTGTCCGGAAGACGGGACTCTTATGCTTTCGGACTTGGCATATTGGGCAATCTGCCGGGCCGTCGCATGACAGTCCCCAACCGCAGGAAGTCCTATATCAATATCCCGAAAAGCAATTCCGTGATCAGCATCACGCAAGGCACCGCCATACAGGACTGCCTGTGTGACACCAGCCAAGGTTAACCATTGACGCATTAACCCCAGATGGGGCTGCAGGCTTTCAAAAAGAGCAGAGTCTGTTTTCATGGGGGTTTCCCTTGCCCCCAGAGGGTACAGAACCGGACGGGGCAAAGTCAAGCGTAGCGGCTCCATGTCTGAAACTATTCCCTACCCAAACCTTGCCCTCACTCTAAACTCAGGCTACCTTTGTCGCGCTTTTTCCCTGAAACAGAAGAGTTTTACCATGAGTTCCCGCAAACCCGCCCGCAATTCCGAGCCGCCCCGTCAGGGTCGGGGGCAACCCCAGCAGCCCGCCGTCCGGGGCGATTGGCTTTATGGAATGCACGCGGTCAAGCTGGCCTGGCTGAACCCGGAGCGCAAATGCCGCCGTCTGCTGATTACGGACAATGCGCTGGAGGCCTTCCGGCCCCTGATTGAGGAAGCCAAGCGCCGCAAGCTCAACCGCCCGCTGCCTGAGCGGAGCGAGCGGGAGTTGATGGAAAAGATGTTTCAGGGTGCGGTGCATCAGGGTATTGCGCTGGACGCCGCCCCTCTGCCCGAGCCGGGGCTGGAGGACATTCTGCGGGAAGCCTCCATGATGGACAGCGCCTGTGTGCTGATTCTGGATCAGGTGAGTGATCCCCATAATGTCGGGGCCATTCTGCGCTCGGCGGCGGCCTTCGGAGCGCTGGCAGTCATCCTTACCGAACGCAATGCGCCGCAAACCACTTCGGTACTGGCCAAAACCGCTTGTGGGGCGGTGGATGTTACCCCGCTGGTGCGGGTCAATAATATTTCCCGCTGCCTCGAAGACCTCAAAAAGGCCGGATTCTGGAGCGTTGGACTGGCCGAAAGCGGCGACCGCATGCTGGCCGACTGTGACCTTGGCGGAAAAATCGCGCTGGTCATGGGGGCCGAGGGCGATGGTCTGCGCCGCCTCACCATGGAAAACTGCGATTTTATCGCTAAACTGCCGACAGTGCCGCCGATCGGCAGCCTCAACGTTTCCAATGCCGCCGCCGTGTCACTGTACGAAGTGGCCCGCCGTCGCTGAGAAGAGTTGCGTTGCGTAGAAAACGGGACTAGCTTTCCGGCAGGAGACAATAAAACCGATGATGTGTGGACGGGATAATCTTGGCAAATCATGGCTGGGCAGCCTTGCCGCCCGGTTTGCGATTTTTGCCATTGTCCTGCAGCTTTTCGCCATGCCGGTCTGTTGTATCAAGAGCGGCCAAACCTCGATGGCTTCCGCTGTCCCCGGTGCTCATTTCATCACCATCTGCAGCGGCCTCAACCATAAGGTCATTCTGGTTGATGCTGATAACCAGCCGCTGCAAGCCCAACCCGCTGGAAACAGCCATTGCCCGCTCTGCACCATCGCCGCCGGGTCGATGCTGATAGCTGTCGCGCTCGCCCTGCTCGGCCCGGCTGCCCGTCGCCGTCGCCCAGCCCCGCGTCCGGTGTCTGCCCTGCTGTCGGCGTCCCGCTTTATCGTCTGGCCGACCGGCCTTGCTCCCCCTGTGTTGTCGCTGCGCTAATCCTTAATATTTCCGCACACAACTACAGGTTTTTAAAACATGACGAATGTTCTTTCTGCGGCAGCGCCGGACGGCGCTTGCCCGCTTGCTGATGACGAACCCTGCCCCCATGCCCGGCTGGAAATCGTCCGGCGGCAGGTTTCTCCTCCCTATAACCATGCTGCAGTGGAAGTAAGCCGGTTCAAGCTTGATCTTTATCAGGCGCAGCAAAAACGGGCGACAACCCGCAACCCGCTGGTCTGGCTTATGGCGTTGGTTCAGGAAGCCAGTTTCCGCATCGATCTGCAGCGGGCCGAGTATTACAAAAACGGACTGATTGCCAAGCTTCCGCATGAAGTCATCGCCAACAGGCTGAACTGGGCCGAAGGCTTTGTGCCGCCACCTTGCGCTCCGCTCTCTTCCCTCTCACGGCGATTTTCCCGATTGACAACATCGCCCTGCCAACACCAGCAGCGGGAGTTCCCGGTTGCTGTGCGTGTGGTGCAAGCTCCTGTCAAACCAGCCTGCGCCTGTTCTCACCCCAAACAAGGAGTCTCTTGATGAATCGTAGTGAATTCAAAACCAGCAGCATGTGTGGCGGTTGTGGTTGTGGCTGCGTTGGTGTCGCCATCAAGGGTGAGGCGGTTTATGTCACCAACACTACCACCCCCGACAGTCCGATCACCCGTTTTACCCACGAAGAATGGAAGGCCTTCGTCGCCGGGGTTAAAAACGGCGAGTTCGAGGTTTAATACCAACGGTCATACCGGCCCCGTGTCGTGGCACGGGGCAGGCTCCGGCCGGTATCCACAGGATGCATCCTCGTGGACTCCGGCTTTCGCCGGAGTGACGGGGGTCGTTAAACGGACATACGTTTTCTTAAAACGTTTTAGCCGACGATTTCTGTTCCTGCGAAGAAGTAGGAAATCTCAATCGCGGCATTTTCAAGGCTGTCCGAACCGTGGGCTGAATTGGCGTCCAGCGACTCCGCGAATTCCTTGCGGATGGTGCCGGGAGCGGCATTAGCGGGATTGGTGGCGCCCATGACGTCGCGGTACTTGGCGACGGCGTCTTCACCTTCCAGCACCTGCACAACCACCGGGCCGGAAATCATGAAATCGCACAATTCGCCATAAAACGGGCGAGCTTTGTGAACGGCATAGAAAGTCTGCGCCTGCTCCAGCGTCATGCGGATACGCTTCTGGGCGACGATGCGAAGACCGGCATCTTCAATCACCTTGTTGATAGCCCCGGTCAGATTGCGACGGGTTGCATCGGGCTTGATGATCGAAAAGGTACGCTGGATGGCCATGTGAAAGATTCCTCAGGTTGACTTTAAACCGCGCTTCTAGCCGAAAAAAAGTCAAACTGCAACAGGGGCTTTTCCAAAAGGGAAAGCCCCTGCTTTTTCCATGTTTCAGGATATTCCGGCAAGCTACCTGCGAAGGAGGCTATCGTATCCGCGCCGATGGGCTGGCCTTGGTTCCTTAGAACCAAAGAAACGTGACGTTTTCGCCATTGCCAATTCGGCTTCGGTGATCACGACAGGAACCGACGGAGCAAACGGATCCGGCTCTGTGGTAGCTGAAACCTGCTGAAAGCCTTGTGTGGGTTTTACTTCTGTCATGATCGCGACCCCCCTTCAAAAAATTCAAAATACCCGACTATAAAAAACACATTTGACCTTCTCAGCGCAAGTAAAAATGTAGGTTAACGCTACATTTTGTTAGAATCATCCGATGTCTTGCCCGGAAGCCGTCTTAACAGACAATCCCCCCACGATACCGGAAGAGCGGCCAGCAGCCACACTGCTGCATAAACCAGCCACGGAAAGGCAATCCGGGCTTTTTTGCGGGCGAGGCCGGATTTTATGCGGCGGGCGGCTTCGTTAACCTCCATCAGAAACGGCATGGGAAACTTGTTAACAGCCGTCATTGGCGTTCTGATAAAGCCGGGGCAGATCACCGAAACGCTAATGCCGAAGGGGGCCAGTGCCTCGCGCAGCCCCTCGCCATAGAGCCGCACCGCGCCTTTGCTGGCGCTGTAAGCCGGAGCGGTCGGCAGTCCCCGCAGCCCGGCCAGCGAGGCCATCAGGGCAATCTGCCCTCTGCCCCGCTGCTGCATCCGGGGAATGACCGGGTGAAGGGTGTTGAGAAGGCCGGTCAGGTTCACGGCAAAGATTTTCTCCGCTTGCGCCACGGTTTCGCCAGCCTCACCGGTTCCGGCTGAAATTCCGGCATTGGCAATCAGCAGGTCGATGGGCTGGCGGGTGTCCGAGGCCTCCAACCAGTTGGCCAGAGCGGCACGATCCGTGACGTCCAGCGCGGCAAAATCAACCTCGGCCCCGCTGTTGCGGCAGGCGTCTGCCACGGCGGCCAGCCGGGTTTCGTCCCGCCCGGTCAGGGCCAGCATATGACCGGGGGCGGCATAGGCCTTGGCCAAAGCCGCGCCAATTCCGCTGGACGCTCCGGTGATGACAATCTTCATTCCTCTGCTATACCACCCTCATGAAAAATGCACAGACCGTGATGAGTATGACCGGCTTCGCCCAGAGCGAGGGCCAAAGTGATGGGCTCAGCTGGCGGATTGAAATCAAGAGCGTCAACGGCAAGGGCTTTGACCTGCGCGTCCGCACGCCCTCCGGCTTCGACGCCTTTGAAGCGCTGGCCCGCACCACCCTTGGCCAGAACTTCAAGCGTGGCTCGCTCACCTTCTCGCTTAACCTTGAAACCACCGGCAGCGGCAGCGCCCGCATCAACCGCACCTTGCTGGCCGAGGTCAGAACACTGGCGGCTGAAATCGGCGGCGACCACCGGCTTGAGCATCTGCTGGCAGTGCGCGGCATCATCGATACCGAGGAAACTCATATCGAACCCTCACCGGAGTTGAACAAGGCGCTTGAGTCCGGCCTGCAAAAAGCCGTCGCCGCCCTCAGCGAGGCCCGCCGGAAGGAAGGCGCGCATCTCTTCAAGGTGCTGACCGAGCATCTGGACGAAATTGCCCGCCTGACCGCCGCCGCCCGCAGCGAGGGGGCCAGCATCCCCGTCACTCTGCGTGACCGCCTGCTCGCCCGCCTCAAGGAACTGGGCAGCGATATTCCCGCCGACCGTCTGGCGCAAGAAGCCGCGTTGCTCGCCAGCAAGTCTGACATCGTGGAAGAGCTGAACCGGCTGGAAGGGCATGTGGCGGCCATCCGCACCCTGCTTGAAGGCGGCGGCGCCATCGGCCGCAAGCTGGACTTCCTCTGTCAGGAACTCAACCGCGAAGCCAACACCCTCTGTTCAAAATCCGAAACCCTGACGCTGACCAATATCGGCGTTGACCTGAAAGTAACCATCGAACAATTCCGCGAGCAGGTGCAAAATGTCGAATGAAAATGCCACGCCCTCCAGTATCCATCGTCGCGGCCTGCTGTTGGTGATGACCTCGCCCACCGCTGGCGGCAAGACCACCATTGCCAAGCGGCTACTGGCTGTGGAGCCCAAACTGCGCCAGTCGGTTTCGGTCACCACCCGTCCCCCGCGTCTGGGTGAAGTTGACGGGGTGGACTATCATTTCATCACCGAAGAAAAATTCCGCTCCATGCAGGACAATGGCGAGTTGCTGGAACATGCCTTTGTTCACGGCATGCATCATTATGGCACCCCCAAGGCCGCAGTTCAGAAGATGCTGGCCGAAGGCAAGGACGTGCTGTTCGCTATCGAATGGCAGGGCGCCCAACAGATTTCCGAGCAGATGCGGCAGGATCTGGTGAGTATTTTCATTCTCCCCCCCACCGCCGCCGAAATGGAGCGCCGCATCCGCACCCGGGGGCAGGACGACGAAGAAAGCATCGGCAAGCGCCTGACCAATGCGATTGACGAAATCGGCCATGCCGGTGAATTCGGCTATATTGTCATCAACGAAGATCTGGATGATGCCATTGGCAAAGTCCGCGCTGTCCTCCACGCCGAACGCCGCCGCCGTAGCCGTCAGGTCGGCCTGACCGATTATATCATCAAGCTGCAGGACGAGTTGCGCACCAGACTTGGCTGAGGCGAACTTATACCAAGCCGCCCATGAATTGACATACCATCACAGTAACGACGTGCGTCAGTTCATCCATGGATTGGTCTAACCTGCGCCCGAAACGGAGCGAATCATGAAACGACCAAGCAAAGTTGTAATAATTCCCGGCGGGCCGGGACTGTCGCCTAGCTATCTGCATCCCTATCTTGATGACACTTTCTCTCTATACCAGCAGATTTACGTTGATCCCAGCAAAGCCAAAACCGCGCAGGAAGCCAGCGAACTGGTTGCCAAAAATCTGGGCGGGTTAAATTCGGACGATGTCGTTTTTGCCCATTCATGGGGAAGCTATCTGGTGCTGGAGGCCATAAAGAAGCGGAAAGCGCCCCCCTGTCATTTTATTCTGGCCAACCCCGTTCCGCTCTCGAGCAGCAATCTCCCCCTTGTCCACAAGACCCTGACTGAACGGATGACTCCTGAAACCTTGCAGAAAGTAGAAGCGGAGCTGCGCAGAAAGGGGAAAGACGCGGGCGCTGAGGCTTTCAGACTGGCGCTGCGCGCCTATACCGGTCACGCCGGGCGGTTGCCCCAGTTGGAGTTTGAATTCTGGCCGGAACGGGAAAGCATGGTCAGCCGAAGCCAGCCCAAATATTCCAACAAGTCATTGTTTAAAAAGGTAAAGGGGCGCACGCTGGTGCTTTTCGGACAAAGCGACTACATCACCCCAGCCCATTTCGGCGAGCCGCCACGTCACAGCCTCACCCTGCCCGGCGGCCATTTCGGCTTTGCCGAGAACCCGTTGGCTTATAAACGCGCCATCATTAACTTTCTGCTCAAGTCAGGGAATGCTTGATTAGAGCGGCTCACTGTGCCATAACCCCGCCCACTCCTGCCGGAGAGCGCCACTTTCCGGCTTTGATGTGCTTTTGCATCGTAACAACCGTGGGGGATAACATGGCATTTTATGAGAGCGTGTTCATCGCACGTCAGGACATTTCGCCTCAGCAGGTGGAACAGCTGGCCAGCGATTTTGCTGCAATCATTGCAGCGCAAGGCGGCAAGGTCACCAAGACCGAGAATTGGGGTCTGCGCAACCTCGCTTACAAGATCAAGAAAAACCGCAAGGGCTACTATGTTCTGATGAACATTGATGCCCCGGCTCCCGCCGTGCATGAGTTCGAGCGCCTGCTGCGCATCAACGAAGATGTGCTGCGCTGCATGACCGTGCGCGTTGACGAACTGGAAGCCGGCCCCTCTGCCGTCATGCGCAAGAGCGATGACCGCTTTGAGCGCGAAGACCGTGGCTTCGGTGAACGTGGTGGCCGTGGCGGCTTTGGTGGAGATCGTGGCGGTGGTGACCGCGGCTATCGCCCGCGTCCCGCCCGCA
>CAYSDE010000091.1:5253-7509 GCA_964429685.1 uncultured Pseudobdellovibrionaceae bacterium | reverse complement strand
CGGCCAGTACATCATGACCGCTGCCGGGCAGTGGGTGAAGAAGTAGCGCCGATATACCTCCTCTCTTCCCCCTCCCCCGCAAGCGGGGGAGGGAGTTGCCAGCCTCACAGATAATTGGCGCGAATATCAAGCGAGCTTTTTTCTCCGACCTGGCTCCAGTGGGCGCGGAGCCAGTTGTCGGCGGCGTTATAGCCGGTTTTGTGCAGGTATTTCAGGAACTCCCATTCGGCGTTGACCTTGCTGGAGGCGTCGAGCTGGTCCATTTTGCCTTCGCTGTGGATGCGGTGCATCAGCATTTTCTTGTATTTTTCGGGATCAAGAACGCCCTCATCGAGCAGACGGGCGACAAAATCCATGGCGCGCATCTCGCTGACCAGCGAGGCATTGAAGGCGATTTCGTTGATGCGGTTGTTGATCTCCGGCGCCGTCCTCGGCACCTCGTCACGGGTAATCGGGTTGACCTGTATCAACACCACGTCCCTCGCGTTGCACTCATAGATCAGCGGCCAGATCATCGGATTGCCCATATAGCCCCCATCCCAATAGGCTTCGCCGTCAATGATAACGGACTGATACATAGTGGGCAGACAGGAGGACGCCGCGAGGACATCAGCATTGATCTCGTCGCGGCGGAAGAAACGCGGCTTGCCGGTGCGTACCGAAGTTGCCGAGATGAAAAGCTTGATCTGCTGGCAGGCCTTGACGGCTTCAAAATCGATCATGCCATGCAGCATGATGCGCAGCGGATTCACGCCCAGCGGGTTGGTTTGATAGGGCGACATCAGGCGGCCAAGAATGTCGGTGGCCAGATAACTGGGCGAGAATTTCAGGCTCCAGTTTTTCAGCAGCATGTCGAAGGGGGTGCGCTGGATGGGCGAGAACAGGCCCTCATTGCTGATATGTTTCCACATGCGGGCCAACTCGGCCATTGCACCATCGCGGCCGTTTTTGGCAAAACCGCTGGCCAGCGCAATGGCATTCATCGCCCCGGCTGAAGCGCCGCTGATGCCCTCAATCTCCAGCTTGTCCTCTTCCAGCAGACGGTCAAGCGCGCCCCAGGTATAGGCGCCGTGCGAACCGCCGCCCTGCAGGGCCAGATTAATGGTCTTGGTTTTGATGTGGCGTTTTCGTTTGGTCATCAGGTTCCCAATCGGGCGAAAAGGGTCATCAGCGCAGCCGCGCTCAGGACAAAGAAGGTCAGAACGGTGCCGAGAAAACGCGGCGGCGAGGCTTCGAAGGTTTTATTGAGGCCGTAGGCATGAAGGCCCCGTGCTCCCAGCAGCGTCAAGCCCAGCGCATGGATGAACCACGAACTGGCCCCCGCCGTCTCAGTAAAATAGAGCATAAGCAGGGCCAGCGGCACATATTCGGCAAAATTGCCATGCACGCGGACGGCCCGCGCCAGTTCCGGAACATTCCCGTCCCCGATCCCGACCCGGTGTTTAAGCCGCAGACGCGGAACCCGCAGCGACAGCCAGACATAGGCCAAGGTCAGGATGGCAGCATAAACCGGCGTAATCGTGGCTTCAGTCATGATGGACGACCATGCTGCCGGAAAGGGTTTTTGGCAAGTCATTAACCACTCTGGACGGAATTTGCCACTGGTGGCATAATCGCCGCCATGACTGAAGCACGCAAAAAGATTTCCCTGACCAGCTGGATGGCCAACCTCCAGATCAACTGGTTTACGGCGCGCCGGGGCACCCCGGTTGGAACCGATCAATTCGGCAACCGCTACTTCAAGGACGACAAGCGCCTGCTGCACGGGCGGGAACGTCGTTGGGTTCTCTATAACGGAGAGCCGGAAGCCAGCAAGGTGCCGCCGGAATGGCATGGCTGGCTGCATCACAACATGACCCAGCCGCTGTCCGTCACCAGCGATTTTCACAAACCGTGGGTCAAGCCCCACAAACCCAATCTGACCGGCACGACGGGGGCCTATCATCCGCCCGGTCATCCACTCGGTGGCGGGCTGCGCGACAAGGCAACCGGCGATTACTGGGCGTGGATCCCCGACTCAGCCGAGTAATGGAGCAGGTCGCGCAAAAATATCCGGTCGGCGGGGAAGCAGAGGCTGAGCTGCCCACCAGCCCGGAGGCCGTTCTGGCCCTCTTCTCCCATCTCGGCATTGATTTCAAGCTGCATCATCATCCGCCGGTTTTTACCGTGGCCGAGGGGGAGGACATCCAGCGCCATATCCCCGGCGCCCATTGCCGCAACCTGTTCCTGCGTGACAAGAAGGAACGCATGGCGCTG
>CAYSDE010000091.1:0-5243 GCA_964429685.1 uncultured Pseudobdellovibrionaceae bacterium | reverse complement strand
TTGACCGGGTTTCCTTCGGGTCGCCGGAGCGGTTATGGCAGTTTCTCGGGGTCAAGCCGGGCTCGGTTTGCCCGTTTGCCGTGGTTAACGACACCGGGAAACAGGTCAAAGCCGTGGTTGACCATTCGCTGATGGCCTGTGAACTGGTCAATTTTCACCCGCTGGTCAATACCATGACGGTGGGGATGCGCCCTAACGCCCTTATTCGTTTCCTTGAATATACGCAGCACTTGCCGCATATTGTTGACCTGACAGCGGTAGCCCCGGCGGGAGAGAGATGAGATGAACCACAATATAATCGAAACAGCGATGGGTGCAGTTGTGCTGGGCGCGGCTGGCATCTTTCTGGTTTTCGCCATGAAGACGGCAGATGTGGATACCTCAACCGGGTATCCGCTGACCGCGTCTTTCGCCAATGCCAGCGGACTGCTGGTCGGCTCGGATGTGCGCATCGGCGGAGTTGAAATCGGCAAGGTTTCCGCCCTCAAGCTTGATCCGGCTTCCTATCAGGCGGTTGCGACCCTGACTATTGAGGAGGGTGTCAAATTACCGGACGACAGCAGCGCCACCATCCGCTCGGAAAGCCTGATGGGCGGCAAGTTCCTTGCGCTTGAGCCCGGCGGCTCGGAGCAGATGCTGGAAGCTGGCGGCAAAATCGAATTTACCCAGTCGACTCCTGATCTGGAGCAGATGCTCGGTCAGGCCATTTTCAGCATGAGCCAGAACAAGTCCGGCGATAGCGCTCCGGCTCCGGCAGCCCAGCCGTGAAAGTCCTCTCTGTAGCTCTGGGCCTGTCTCTGCTGGCAGCGGCGTCCGCTTCGGCGCAGCTGTTGACGCCCTCGCCGTCCCCCGTGGCCGCTCCTCAGACCCAGACGGCGGCATCTGCCGCCGCTGCCGCGTCCCCGGCCCGGATCATGGAGCAGCGTGACATAGCGGTGCTGCAGATTCTCGACAAGGTTTCAGCGCGGGTGACCACCCTGCGGGTCCCCGTCAGCAGTTCCGCCGCTTTCGGCCTGATTTTTGTCACGGCCCGCAGCTGTCAGGTGTCGCTGCCTAGTGATACCCCGGAAGCCGCTGCTTTCCTTGAAATCAGCGAAGTTGATCTGCACAGCCTGCCGCGTTCGGGCGGAACCAGTGGCGTGGTGAACTCCGCCAATACCCAGCGCCTGCTTTTTACCGGCTGGATGTTCGCCTCCTCGCCCGCCCTCTCGGCGTTGGAGCATCCGACCTATGATGTCACTGTGCTGGGCTGCGAAGCCAAGGCAGTAACCGCCGCTACCTCCGCCGCCAGCGGCGAAGAAGGAGCCGTCGCGACTACTGGCGGCACAGTTGCTCCTGCTCCCAGCCGAACCACACCACCCCCAGCCGCTGAGGCACCGCTGCCGGAGGACTGAATCAAGCCGCCCGCACAATCTCCAGCTTCACCGCCTGTTCGCCGATTTCGTCTTGCACGGCGTCGGGGGCGGAGAGGTTGTCCTGCACCAGATCCAGCGCGAGGGCCAAAGTCTCCTTGGCAATGTGACTGACGAAGGGTTGCAGGGCGGTGCCCATTTGACTGGGCAACTGCACCTTGACCCGAATCCGGTCGGTAATGTTGAAGTTGCGGTCTTTGCGGGCCTGCTGGATGATGCGCACCAGATCCCGCGACCAGCCTTCAATCTCCAGTTCGGGGTAAATGGTGGTATCGAGCAACACCAGCCCTTGCCAGCGATCAAAGGAGTCCGCCGGAGCGCCATCGGCCACGGCAATCCGCAGCTCAAAATCTTCCTTCTCCAGCGTGATTCCGGCAATCTCCAGCTGACCGGCATCCGTTAACTGCCAGTCGCCGCTGCGCTGGGCGTTCATGACATCCTTGAACTTCGAGCCCAGCCGGGCCCCCAGCTTGGGGTTAACCTTGACGGTGCGGGTGCCGTGTGCGCTGGCATCAGACGCAAGTTCAACTTCAACAATATTGACCGCCTCCCGGATCAGATCAACATAGGGCTGCAACTTGGCCGCTTCGGGATGGGCGATAATCAGCTTCTTGAGTGGCAGACGGACGCGACGGCGATGCAACTCGCGCAGACGCAGCACGGCTGAACAGGCTTCCCGCGCCAGATCCATGCCGGTCAGCACAGCCTGATCCACCGGCAAAGCGGCGGCATCCGGCCAGTCGGTCAGGTGAACGCTCTCTTCCCCGGTCAGGGAGGTGTAGATATGTTCAGCAAGGAACGGCATCAGCGGCGCCAGTGCCCGGCAGGCATAGACCAGCGAGGTATACAGCGTGTCATAGGCTGCCTGCTTGTCCTCGGTCAGGCTGTCAGCCCAGAAGGCGCTGCGGCGGTTGCGGATGAACCAGTTGTTGATGGCTTCGATATAGGCCGGAACCGCATTATACGCGCCGGGAATATCAAAGTTATCAAGATGAGCCTGAACCGCCGTCACCAGCTGCGAGGTTTTCCCGATCAGGAAACGGTCAAGCGGATGGGCAGAGTCCGTCCGCAGTCCCGCCTTGATGTTGTCGGTATTGGCATACAGCGTGAAGAAGTAATAGGCGTTCCACAGCCGGATGATGACCGAACGCATGGACTTGGCAATGTCGCTGTCATCGCGTGACATCGAGAGGTCGCCGCCCGCCAGCAAAGGCGAGGACAGCAGATACCAGCGCAGCGCATCCGCCCCAAGGGTCTTGAACACATCCACCGGATCCGGATAGTTGCGCAGGCGCTTGGAAAGCTTCTGGTTGTTCTCGTCCAGCACCACGCCATGACAGATGCAGCCCTTGAAAGGCGCCCGGTCAAACAATGCGGTCGACAGCACCATCAGGGTATAAAACCAGCCTCGGGTCTGGGCGATGTATTCAACGATGAAATCGCCGGGGAAGTTTTCTTCAAAACGCTTCTGGTTCTCGAACGGATAATGCTGCTGGGCGAAAGGCATCGAGCCGGATTCGAACCAGCAATCTAGCACTTCCGGCACCCGGCGCATCATCGATTTGCCGGTAGGATCGTCCGGGTTGGGCCGCACCAGTTCATCAATGGCGGGACGGTGAAGGTCCGTCACCTTGCAACCGAAATCACGCTCCAGTTCTTCAATCGAGCCATAGACATCGACACGCGGATAGCGCTCATCATCGCTCTTCCACACCGGAATCGGCGCACCCCAGAAACGGTTGCGGGAAATGTTCCAGTCCCGCGCATTGGCCAGCCACGTGCCGAAAGCGCCGTCTTTCACATGTTCGGGCACCCAGGTGATGTCACGATTCAACTCGACCATGCGATCCCGGAATTTGGTGACCTCCACATACCATGAACTGACCGCCTTGTAGATCAGCGGCTGGTCGGTGCGCCAGCAATGCGGATAGCTGTGCAGCACCTGATCGTGCTTCAGCACTGTGCCTTTGCGGCTCTTGAGATCGCGGATGATCTTTTCGTTGGCTTCAAGGATGACGTTCTGCCCGGCATAATCGGTAACTTCGTCGGTGAAGCGCCCGGCTTCGTCAACCGGCACCACAGTGGGAATGCCGAAAGTCCTGGCCACTTCCATATCGTCTTCACCGAAACCGGGCGCGATATGGACAACGCCAGTACCGCTCTCGGCATCGACAAATGCCCCGGAAATGATGCGGAAAGCCCCTTCAAGATGGGTAAAATAGGGGAAGAGCGGGGTATAGGTCAGGCCGACCAGCTGAGCGCCGGTCAACTCCCGCACCAGAGCATAGCCTTCCAGCTCGCGAGCGTAACGCTCCCGCGCATTGGCGGCGATGATGACCTGCTCGCCGTCTTTTTCGAGCAGCTCATAAACGAATTCCAGATTGACGCAGAGCGCCATGTTGGAAGGCAGCGTCCACGGCGTCGTCGTCCACGCCAGCAGCCGCACCGGCTTGCTGGTCAGCGCCGACGGCGTCAGTTCAAAGCCGATAGTCAGGGCCGGATCGGTGCGCTCGCGGTAGGAATTATCAAGCCGGGTTTCAAAGTTGGACAGCGGCGTCTGCACCGCCCAAGAATAGGGCACCACGCGATAGCCCTCGTAAACCAGCCCCTTGTCCCACAGCCGCTTGAAAGCCCACATCACGCTTTCCATATAGCTGCGATCCATGGTGCGGTACTGGTTTTCAAACGACACCCAGCGCCCCTGCCGGGTCACATACCACTGCCAGTCACTGGTGAAGCGCAACACCGAAGTTTCGCAGGCCTGATTGAATTTCCCGATGCCGTAATCAAGGATGGCCTTGGCCCCACTCACCTTCAACTCGCGCTCGACTTCCAGTTCAGCCGGCAGACCGTGACAGTCCCAGCCGAAGCGGCGCTCGACATGGCGGCCACGCATGGTCTGATAACGCGGGATCAGGTCTTTCACAAAGCCGGTGGCAATATGGCCGTAATGCGGCAGACCATTGGCGAAGGGCGGGCCGTCATAAAAGACGAACTCGTTGGACTGACCGGCTTTCTGGCGGGGATTGCGCGCTACCGATTTCTCGAAAACATGCAGACGCTCCCAGCGCTCCAGAATATCGGCCTCAAGTTCAGGAAAGCTCGGCGAAACTTTGGTTTCCGGATAATGTCCCATGGGGTGCGTATCTTCTTGGTTAGAGCGCGGATTAGCCCCTATGGCTAACGTAAAACCGCGCTTTTAGCAAGGCTGGCAGACAAGGCTCCGGTTCGCGGTTTTATGTCTTTGAACAGTTATTTGTCATCCAACGCAGCGAAAAACGAGAGATCGGCTGTTCAGTATCGACATCACTGATCTGTTTCCGAATACAGGCGCGCACAGCCTTCGGCTTTGCTGCCAACTCGCTACCAAGCTCCTGCACTGAAAGCGGCAGCCCTCCATAAAGACCACCCGCAACCGTCAGTGCAGCAAGTGTCCCAAAAACAAAACGTAGTCTTCCCTTCGCGTTCATCCGTTCCGCCCTTCCCTTTTATTGGATACAGGCGAGACATAGCAAACCACAGGAAGCGACTGCAAGACTTTAAGGATGTGACGTTTTGACCGGACTGCTGGCAGAAACACTGCTGAAGGATAAGCCCCAACGCAAAGGCTGTTAACGCCTATCCTTCAGCATACCCCATGTCGGCTCACGCCCCTTCTACCGCGAACTGTACCCCTTGCGCAAGCGGCAACTGGCGGGAATAGTTAATGGTGTTGGTGGCGCGGCGCATATAGGCTTTCCAGCTGTCGGAGCCGCTTTCGCGGCCGCCGCCGGTTTCTTTTTCGCCGCCAAAGGCTCCGCCGATTTCGGCGCCGCTGGGGCCGATATTGAC
>CAYSDE010000090.1:0-7804 GCA_964429685.1 uncultured Pseudobdellovibrionaceae bacterium | reverse complement strand
AGCCTGTTGAAGTTTCTCCGCAATCAGGTCGGCTTGCGCCGCGATAAAACCGGGCTCAGTCGGATAACAGCAGATATTTGTTTCTTCGACTTTTTTGTCAGCAGACCACAACTCGTTATAACCGTAACTCAATTCTTCCCAGTATTCTCGAACAGATGATCCTGTCGTTGTTGTGGAATACTGCGGATAGAGCGGCAGCAGGACAACCCGCTGGGGTTTGTAGGCACAGATTTCCTGCACAACCTGAGTGGCCCGGGGATGCCAATAGCGCATGGCGATGAAGGTTTTAAACCCTTCACCCAGTTCAGCTTCCAGTGCCTTGGCTTGTGCAGTGGTGTTGGGTAGAATGGGTGAGCGCCCGCCCATCTTCGCATAAATTTCCCGCGCAACCGGAGTGCGGCGCGATGAGATGAAACGGGCCAGCAACCAGCGTAGTGGATCAGGAACACCAATGATGGCAGGATCTGAAAAAAGGTTTTTCAAAAAAGGTTGTACCGCGTCCAGTGAATCCGGCCCGCCTAGATTGAATAGAACAATGGCGGTTTTCCCGGTCATCCCCCAGCCCGAATATGGGTTATCAACTCAGCCAGATGTTCGGGCGGTGTATCCTTGTTGACGCCGTGACCAAGGTTGAAAATGAAGGGTCGGCCTTTGTTGGCCTTGAGAATGCGGCTGGCTTCCTGTTTCATCGGATCACCTCCCTTAAGCAACAGGTCGGGATCAAGATTTCCCTGCAAGGCAACCCGTTTGGGAAGATTATTGGCTGCCCACTCAATATCAATTTTCTGATCAAGGCTGATGGCATCAATCTGGGTCAACACCGCATAGCTTGAAAGCGAGGCTTGCGGCAGGGTACGGGGAAAACCGATAATAGGAACTTTGGGATACATGCTTTTCAGGATCAGCACGATGGCCGCCGTCGGCTCCACCACCCAGCGCTGGGGAGCATCGCATTTACCGGCCCAACTATCAAACAACTGGATAACTTCGGCTCCCGCCTTGATCTGTCCTTCAATATAACTAATGGTTGCATCAATGATTTTATCCATCAGCTTTTCAAAGACCGCCGGATTGGCGCGGGCCTGCTGGCGGGCTTTATCAAAGTTCTCACTCGAGCCCCCCTCGAGCATATAACAGGCAACTGTCCATGGTGCGCCAGCAAAACCAATCAGGGCACACTTCTCCGGAAGCTGCTCCTTGACCTTGCGAATGGTTTCAAAAACCGGCTCGGCCTTACTGAGATCAGGTTTGAGCTTTGCGACATCGCACGGCCCCAGCCGCGGCCCTTCACCTTCCACAAATTCAACCTCTTGCCCCAAAAAATGGGGAACAACCAGAATGTCTGAAAAAACAATAGCGGCATCAACCCCATAGCGCTTGACGGGTTGAAGAGTTACCTCGGCAGCTAGGGTGGGATTGAAACAAAGATCCAGAAAACTTCCCGCCTGCTTGCGCACATCCCGATATTCAGGAAGATAGCGACCAGCTTGGCGCATGAACCAGCAGGGAGGGGGAGTAACGGTTTTACCGCTAAGGACTTCAAGTAGAGGTTTCATGGCTTCTTGTATGAAGGGATTTTTGTTTCTCGTCCAGATGGTCTGTTTCCTATATTATATATAAATAATATATAGGTTTAGAGGTGGTAGTAGGGAGGTGGAAAGATGGGGATAATTTTTTATCCCACGTTTTCCACAGACTCGGGGAAAGTTTCCCTGAAAGAGCGGGACTCGCGGTAGGATTTCGAGTCGTGGTGGGGTAAAGGTTAACAAATCGTTAGAGTCGTCCACAGATCCTGGTCGAGTCGCGAATCAGAAGCTGGTGTCTGAAGACTCCAATGGTAAATTTCGGGTCAATGGGGATGGTTTTCGAGTCGCGGAAAAAACGGGGTTTTATGCACATGTTGTTCAATCTGGTCTGTGGGTAACTGAATGCCTGAACGACTTCACCTTTATCTGGTTTCCGACTCGACCGGCGAAACGGTAGCGGCAATAGCGCGGGCCTGTCTGGTTCAGTTTGACGGGGTTAGCGTTATTGAGCATCCTTGGCATATGGTGCGCTCTCTGCCGCAGGTTGACCGCATGGCCGAGGAAATCCAGAAAACTCCCGGGCTGGTCATTTTCACCTTGGTTGATCCTGAGGTTAGGGAATATCTGCAAAACAAATGTTGGGCCCTGCAAATTCCCTGTGTTGCTGTGCTTGACCCGGTTTTGACCGCGATGACGGCTCATTTCGGTCTGAAGTCAAAAAGCCAGCCCGGTCGCCAGCATGTGATGGACGCAGATTATTTCCGTCGCATTGCGGCGATGGAGTTTGCTCTTGCCCATGATGACGGGCAGGGGGCTGACAGGCTTTCTGAGGCGGATGTCATTTTGCTTGGAGTGTCGCGCACCTCAAAAACTCCGACCTGCCTTTATCTGGCCAATCGTGGCATCAAGGCCGCCAATATTCCGCTGGTTCCCGGTGTTTCCTTGGTGGAGGGGTTATCAGGACTTAAAAACCCTTTAATTGTCGGCCTCAGCAAAGACCCGCAGCAACTGGTTGAATTGCGCCGCACCCGTCTGCGGGAATTGCACGAATCAAGCGCGACCGACTATATTGATCTCGAGCATGTCCGCCGTGAAATTCAGGAAGCCCGCCGCCTCTTTGCTGAACAGGGCTGGCCAGTGATAGATGTCTCCCGGCGGGCCATCGAAGAAACCGCTGCCGAGATAGTTTCCCTGCTGGCGCAGCACCAGAAAAAGGATGTTTCATGACGACCCGTCTGGCTGGTGTTATGGGGTGGCCAATCACCCATTCCCTGTCGCCACGTCTGCATGGCTACTGGCTCAGAAAATACGGCATTGACGGAGCTTATGTGCCGCTGAGCGTGTCGCCTGAGCATTTGGGGGCAGCGCTTTGCGGTCTGTCTGCCCTTGGCTTCAGTGGATGTAATGTAACGGTACCGCACAAGGAAGCAGTGATCCCTCATCTGAAAAACCTGACGGCGCGAGCGCGCCGGATCGGGGCGGTTAACACCATCTGGTGCAGCGAAGAGGGCCTGCAGGGGGATTGCACTGATGGGGAAGGGTTTATGGCCGACCTTTCCGCCCAGTTCTCCGAATGGGTGGAACATAAAGACAAGGTGGTGGTTATTGGTGCGGGCGGCGCGGCGCGGGCGGTGTTGGCAGCGCTTCATGAGGAAGGCTGTCGTAACCTGACCATTCTGAACCGCAGCCCCGAACGTGCAGCAGCTGTTTGTCAGCATCTCGGGATTGAGGCCAAGACAGCCGGTCTGGAGTCAGCCTCTCTGCGAGGGGCCGGGCTGGTTATCAACACCACCTCTCTCGGCATGAAGGATCAACCCCCTCTTGATCTTGAGTGTGCAGAAATGCAGAGAAACGGTCTGGTTTATGATCTGGTTTACAATCCCGCTGAAACGGCTTTTCTTCACGCCGCCCGCCAGCGGGGACTGAAGACCGCCAACGGTCTGGGGATGCTGCTTTATCAGGCGGTGCCAGGATTTGAGCGCTGGTTCGGGCAGCGTCCGGTTGTAGATGAAGAGTTGAGAGCTTACATGAAAGCAGCCTTGCCATGCTGATTATCGGTTTGACTGGTTCGATTGCAATGGGCAAGTCGACCACGGGGGGGCAATTGCGCAGAATGGGCGTGCTGGTTCATGATTCGGATCGCTGTGTTCACAAGCTGCTGTCTCCGCGAGGGCGGGCCTTTGCCAAAGTCGCAAAAGAATTTCCAAGGGCGCTGAAAAATCGTGAAATTGACCGGGTTGCCTTGGGGAAAATCGTTTACGCCGATCCGCAACAGCTCGAAAAACTGGAAAGTATCCTTCATCCGCTGGTATTTGATGAAACCCGCAAATGGATTGCCTGTCAGCATCGGATGGGCCGCCGCATGGTGGCGCTGGATATACCCCTGCTGTTCGAAAAAGAACGGCATCGGGTCTGTGATGTTGTCATGGTGGCCAGTGCCCCGGCTTTTCTGCAGCGCCAGCGCGCCCTGACCCGTCCCAACATGACGCCGGAACGCCTGAAATCCATTCTGGCGCATCAGCTGCCTGATGACGAAAAACGTCGCCGGGCTGATATGGTGATTCCAACCGGACTGGGTCTGGCCTTCAGTCGGCGGGCTTTGCAAAAAGCCGTGACCGGGCTATCACGGAAGCGGGGGCGCAAATGGGGCCCCGGCTGGAAGTGAAGCGCGCATGAGAGAAATCGTTTTTGATACCGAAACCACCGGCCGCGATCCTTTGATGGGCGACCGCATCGTTGAAATAGGCTGCCTTGAACTGGAAAACCTCCTGCCGACCGGACGCCGCTTTCACGCCTATCTCAACCCCGAGCGCGAGGTGCCGGAAGAGGTGGTGCGGGTTCATGGTTTGACCAATGCTTTTCTGGCTGACAAGCCGACCTTTGTGACCATCGCCGCTGACCTGTTGGATTTCATGGGGGAGGCTGTGCTGGTCGCCCACAACGCCAGCTTTGACATGAGCTTTCTGAATCACGAGTTGAAACTTTGCGGTTTCAAACCCATCGACAAGTCGCGGGTGGTTGATACTCTGGCGATGGCCCGCCGCGCTGCCCCCGGTGCACCTGCTTCGCTGGATGCCCTTTGCCGTCGCTTTGGTATCGACAATTCAAACCGCACTTTTCACGGCGCTTTGCTTGACGCGCAGTTGCTGGCTGAAGTTTATCTGGAGCTTAAAGGCGGGCGCCAGCCGGATCTGGTGCTGGGCGATACTGTCGGTTCAGCCGAAATCAGCGCGACCCAGCGCACCGCTCGTCCGCCGCGCCCTCATCAAGCCAGCACAGAAGAGCTTGAGGCTCACCAGCTTTTTCTGAAACAGATCAAAGACCCTTTATGGCTGAAACTGGCGGCCACCTCACAGGGTTGACGATAGCACCCAGTATTGCGGCGTATCGGCGAGAACCCTGACGCCGCCGAACTCCTTTTCCATCGCGGTGCGGTAAGGCAGAAACCGGTTGGCAACCAGAATCAGGTGCCCGCCTTTGGTCAGTTTTCTTTTGGCGCCATTGATGAGGGCGCGGGCGGTGGCCAGCTCCACCTTCTGTCCGACATGGAAGGGCGGGTTGCTGATGATGGCGCCAAAAGTGCCGGGTAACAGGCCGATTTCACTTTCCAGATGCAGGGTGGCTTCAAACAGGTTGGCCTTGAGGGTTGCCTTGCTGGCAGCGAGAGCCAAAGCGCTGATGTCCGAGCCATGCACATCAAGATCAGGCTGACGCAGTTTCAGAAAGGCCGCGATGATGCCGCAACCGCAGCCGAAATCAAGCACTCGGGCTTTATTGGGGAGGAGCGGCAGGTTTTCCAGCAGCAGACGAGTGCCGGGGTCAACCTCACCATGACTGAAAACGCCGGGCAGGGTAACAACCCGGAAAGCTTCACAGGCAACATCTGCCACAAAATACTTTTGCCATGCCGTAAGCCCAGCGCGAGGGTGCGTCTCGATCAGTTCTGCCCGCCAGATTTCTGCATGGCCGCCATAGCCGACCTTTTCAATATGAGTCCAGTCGCCTTCCAGCAGTCTGGGGGCACTGCCAATGCCGGTCTGCCCCGGCCCGTAAAGCCAGAGCGGAGTGCCGGGGGGCAGAAACTCAGCCAGCATTGCCAGCTGCATTTTAACCTGTTCTTTGGCGGGAGAGAATCCCATCACTGCGGCGCGTACCGGGGGAAGATCGGGCGGCAGCCAGGCGCGGCGGCGGGTTGAGAAAGCGGTGACAGTGATGTCCTTGCGCAGACCCGGCAAAGCGGCCGCCAGTTCATCAATCTCCACGCAAAGGATATGCCCTGCGGGTAAACGCAGGGCTTCATAACCAAGAAGGCGGTTGAGGGTGGAAGTCACGTCTTCAGTCAGGCGACGGCAGCGGCCTCGGGCGGCTGCAGGGCTTCATAGCCTTCGCTGGAGGGCTGGGGCATCTGGGAAGGATCCTGCGGTACCACAACTTCGGCTTCAGCGCGGGGAGCGGGAGCATTGTCTTCCATATCTTCTTCACGCGGGCGCTGCGGCATGGCTTCGCCCATCGCTTCCTGAACCGCGAGAATGATGCGGTAGTAATGCTCGGCGTGCTGCAGATAGTTTTCCACCTTCACGCGATCACCGGCGGCCTGTGCATCGCGGGCCAGAGCCTGATACTTCTCATAAACCTGCCACGCACTGCCGCGAATGCGGACATCGGGGCCATTGCTGTCAAAAACCTGATGACGGTTTGGAACACTGGAGCGGCGCTGCTGGTTGTTATTACCACCGCCGCTGTTGCCACCACCACTGCCGGAATTCGGGTTATTGCTGCCGTGACCGTTACTACGACCGCGTGAACGTCTCATCATGTTGCTCTCATCCGGTTATTGATCGGGGGGAGTGCCTTGCACTGCCTCACATCCGAGGGCGCCGCCACGTATGACCTGCTACCCATGAGCCAGACCATAGCGGTATGCTCGCGCCAATCCAAGTTTTTTCTTTGTCTTTAGTAAAAATTCTTTTTTGCCAAAGGGCTATACCGGGCGTGCCAGCACCACAGCGCGAGGGATTCCGTTCAGATCCGGGCGGGTGACAATATGTGTTAACCCGGCTTCATTACCAAGAGCGACGACCAAAGCGGACTGCTTAACTCCCACTTCAAGCACAACAAATCCGCCCTTGTTCAGCAGAGCGGCAAGGCCGGGCATAATTTCCCGGTAAGCCGACAGACCATCATGTCCGGCAAACAGGGCGGCGGCGGGATCATGGCGGGACACCTCGGGCGCCAACACTTCATCAAGTCCGATATAGGGCGGGTTGCTGATAATCAGATCAAATTGTCCCGACAGCCCATCAGCCCAGTTGCCAACCAGAACGTGACTGCGTTCACCCAGTCCCAGCCGCTCAAAATTCTGGCGGGCGGTTGCTGCTGCTTCGGCGGATTGGTCAACAGCAATACCTTCGGCCGCGGGATATTCCATCAGGAGGGCGGCGAGCAGACAGCCGGTACCAGTGCCGAGATCAAGAACTTTCCTGACGGCAGTCCGATCCGGTTGGGCTGCCAGTGCGGCTTCAATCAGGGTTTCACTATCGGGGCGCGGCTCCAAGGTAGCGGGCGAAAGCAGAAAAGGCAGACCCCAGAATTCACGCTGCCCCAATATCCGCCCCACCGGCTCGCGGGCCGCCCGGCGCTGGATCAGGTGCTGGAAAATCAGCAGGCTGGTATCTGGCCATGTCTCGTCCTTGCGCAGAAATTGCTGCGTCCTGTCCCAGCCGGTTGCCGCTTCACAAAGCAGACGGACATCAAGCTCGGGACAGTCAAAACCACAGCCGCGCAGATGAAGAACGGCCTGCTGCAGGACTTCGCCCAAGGTTGGTTCAGACATTGTAAACCTTTACAACAGTTACCGGGACAAAAGGAATTCTTCACATCTCGATGCTACCCTGAACTCCTGCCTATAAGGAGAAAAAATCATGGCCGACAAAAAGAAAGACAAACCATCCGGTGACAAAGCCGAGATTGCTAGGGTGTTCCAGGAAAATTGTCGGTTGGGTAATCAAATGAACAAAGCACTTAATCCCAGATCAGAGCAGGTTGATTGTTCAAAACTGTCTCCGCCTCCTGATACCACATTGGAGCAACAGAAAGAATTTCTTGAGATCAGGAAGCGCAACGTGAAAGCTTTTGAAGCATTGAATCATACACGCTCCTAGGTGCAGGGCTCACTACTCCACTCCCAACTCGGCCAGCCGTTCGGCTTCGTCCTGTGTAATCAGGGCGTCGATGAATTCGTCCACATCGCCGCCCATGATGGCAGTGATCTGGTGCGA
>CAYSDE010000089.1:0-8001 GCA_964429685.1 uncultured Pseudobdellovibrionaceae bacterium | reverse complement strand
GCGCCGTCGCCGCCCAGTGCCACTACCACATCCGCCTCTTCAACGGGAGATTCGGGGTAGCGGGCCCGGAGGCGGGCCGTTGCTTCACGGGCTTCCGGGGTGTCGGAGCTGACAAAAGCCAGACGAGGGGGGGGCAGATGGGGGGGAGACGAGGTCTTCATGGAATAAAATTCTAAGCCAGGTTGCCGATTGCTCCAAGCCGGTTTATCTATAAGTCCTGCGATTTTGACCGAAAGGGGTACAAACATGACCGGACTTATCGTCGCCGCTGCCATTATCGGCCTGATCTGTGTGGTTGGCGCGGTCGTGCTGTTCCTGCTTCTGCCTTTTCTGCTGGCGGGACTGGCTTTTCTGGCCTTGCTGACCACCATGATCGTGGTGGCGGTGGTTCTGGTGCCCAACTTCGTTACCCTCGATAGTTTCAAACCGCAGATTGCCGAGGCGGTGCAGCAGGCGATAGGCCGGGAAATCTCCATCGGAGGGCCGATTGGCTTCAGCGTCTGGCCGGTGCTGGGATTGCAGCTCAAGGATATTTCGCTGGGCAATCCGACCGGCTCCCGAGATCCGATCATGCTGTCAGCCAAGGAACTGGGAGTGGGCGTTACGCTCAGCTCACTGCTTGACCGCAAGCTGGAACTGCGGGAACTGCGTCTGGTCGGGCCGCAGATCAATCTGTCGGTTGATGCGCAGGGGCGTGGCAACTGGGTGTTTGCTTCCCGCGCCCCATCCCGCCGCGACGATGCGGCGAATGACCAGCCCAAAGACAGCACCGGGAATGTTGAAAACAAGCCGATGGAAATCAAGGATGTCGAGATCCGGCGAGTTGAGGTGATTGACGGTGATCTCAGCTATGACAGCGCCAATGGCAGCACGCTTGATCTGGCCGACATTGATCTGATTTTTACCATGCCCGGTCTTGATGAGAAGGCCGAAGCTTCCGGCGATCTCACCTTCCGGGGCCGTGAAGTCAAGCTGACCGGCAGTCTCGACCAGCCGCGCAAGGTGGCAAGTAAAGACGGCACGGCGCTGGCGATGTCGCTCAGCTTCGGGCCTGATGACCTGCAACTTTCCGGCACTTTGCAGCAGCAAACTTTCAAAGGTCAGATCAAAGGCAATGTTGGGGATTTGTCGGCACTGGTTGGCTGGGCCACGGATAATCCGGCAGCGGCTCTGCCATTCAAGGTGGTGGCCCTGCAGTCCGGGCTGGAAGTTTCCCTTACTCGGGGCAGCTTCTCCAACCTGTCTCTGGCACTGGATGATACCACGATTTCTGGTACTGCTGCGGCTCAGTGGGACGGCGCCAAACCGCATCTTAAGGCGGATATTGACGTAGGAACCCTGACGCTTGACCGCTTCCTGTCACCAGCGGATGCAAAACCGGAAGGCGAAAAGTCGGCAGAGGGAACGGGGCCTGATCTCTCTGGTCTGAGCGCGTTTAATGCTGACCTGACGGCGCGTCTGGCGGGCATTACCTTCCATAACGTCGAAATCGGCGCCACCACCCTGCGGCTTGATCTGCAGAACGGCAAAATGCAGAGCAGCCTCAGCCCGGCCAGTCTGTATGGTGGTACGATGCGCGGCAAGCTTGATCTGTTGCCGTCGGCACGGCGCAGCCCGCCCAGCTTTGCGGCGGCGGTCACGCTGGATGGGGTTAATATCGACCAGTTGCTGACCAAGCTCAATGGCAGCAGTCGCCTTTCCGGTACCGCTGATTTTACTACCACGCTGACCGGCCCGGTTCTCGGCGGCGAGGCCTTGATGGCGGCACTGGACGGCGAGGGTCGTTTCATGTTCCGCGATGGCGCAGTGAAGGGCGTCAATATCGCGGCGATTCTGCGGCGGGCCAAATCCTTGCTTGGAAATTCGTCCGGGACTGTTGAGGAAGGGCCAGCGCAGACGGACTTCACCGAACTTTCCGGTAGTTTCCGCATCACCGATGGTGTGGCGCGCAATGATGACCTGAAAATGCTATCGCCCCTGCTGCGGGTGACTGGCAAAGGGAGCGCCAATCTGGCCAGTCAGATCGCTGATTACCGGATTGATGCCGCTCTGGTGGCTGATCTGACCGGGCAGGGCGGCGTTATGCAGCGGCGCGGACTGGTTGTGCCGGTCAATGTGCGCGGGCCTTTCAGCAATCTCAGCTACGAGCCGGATCTGGCTGGTCTGGCCCTTGGCAATGTGGACGCGGCCCGTCAGGCTGGCGAGGCCATCCGCAACCTCAACCCCCGTGATGTGCGGGAAGGCGCCAAGGGAGCTTTGCAGAACCTGCTGGGCGGCGGGCAGCCAGCTCCGACTCCAGCTCCAGCTCCAGCTCCGACTCCAGCTCCAGTTCCGGAAGCCAAACCATCTGATAACCCTCTGGATTCACTTCAGAATATATTTGGACGTTAGTCGGAGAGCAGCTAGGCAAAGAGATATTTGACTTTGGGCGGTAAAACCTATAGAAAACCGCTCACTTCCCGCGAATGTGGTGCGGCCTTCGGGGCCGTTACCCGCTCTTGACTGAGAATTAGCGGGACAACCGAGAGGGCCATAAGGCCCTCGTTATGTAAGGAAGAACCATGAGTAAGCGTGAAAATTGCAAGCACAAGATCGATCGCCGTCTGGGCGTCAACCTCTGGGGCAGCGCCAAGAGCCCGCTGGCCCATGGCCGCGAAGGTGGCCCCGGCCAGCATGGTCAGCGTCGTAAAAAGCCGACCGATTACGGTACCCAGCTCCACGCCAAGCAGAAGCTGAAGGGCTATTACGGCAATGTCGGCGAGCGCCAGTTCCGCCGCTATTATCAGGAAGCTCTTCGCCGCAAGGGCGACAATGGCGCCATTCTCGTGCAGCTGCTCGAGCGTCGTCTGGATGCCGTGGTCTATCGCATGAAATTTGCCGCCACCCCGTTTGCCGCCCGTCAGCTGGTCAGCCATGGTCATATTCTGGTCAACAACAAGCGCGTCACCATTTCCTCCTATTCTGTGAAGGAAGGCGACACCATTGAAGTCCGCGAGAAGGCCAAGCAGAACGTCAATGTTCTGGCCGCCACGCAGACCTCAGATCGTGATGTGCCCGACTATGTGCAGGTCGATCATGGCAGCATGAAGGGCACCTTCCTGCGCGCTCCCGATCTGACCGATGTGCCCTATCCGGTCAAGATGGAGCCCAACCTCATCATCGAATTCTACTCGCGCTAATCAGCCTGAGTATCGTTCAGCCGAAAGGCCGTCCCTTGCGGGGCGGCCTTTTTCCTGTTCTTTCTTTATCCTTTTACGCCTGCACCGATGTCGGCACGCCGTTCTTCTGGAAAGTTTCCAGCAGTTCCCCGTTCTGGTACATTTCGCGGACAATATCGCAGCCGCCGATGAACTGGGTCTTGATGTAGAGCTGGGGCAGGGTCGGCCAGTTGCTGAACTGCTTGATGCCTTCACGCAGGGCGGGGTCGGTCAGAATGTCCACCGACTTGTATTTCACGCCCATATGATTGAGAATCTGCACCACGGCGGCCGAGAACCCGCATTGCGGGAAGGCCGGACTGCCCTTCATGTAAAGTACAACATCATTATTGCTGAGATCGTGGCGGATCTGGTCGAAAACCGGGCTTTTGGTATTGTTCATGCAATTACTCCTTTGCGGGTCAGATGGTTTGTTCAGGCAGATAGGTTTTGACGGACAGGGCGTGCAGCTCCTGCCCCATCGCGCCCTTGAGAGCGGCGTAAACCAGCTGATGCTGCTGCACGCGGGACAGGCCACGGAATGCGGGAGAGGTCACATGGGCTTCGTAATGGTCGCCATCCCCCCGCAGATCCTCAATGCGAACGTGAGACTGCGGGACGCCCTCCCGGATCAGCCGCTCAAGTTTGTTCTGTTCCATCGCCATAAGATGTGTCCTTCTTCTACACTGGAGAAGATAGCCGGGAGAGGGGCAGTTAAGCAAGCTTTTCAAAACGGCGCAAAGCGTTTAAACCCTCTTTCATGGAAACTTGGCAACGCGACTTGTCAGCCGCCGCTCAGGCAGCTGGACTGACCTCTGGAACAGACCGCTTTTTCTTTCTGCGGCATGGCCAGACTGACTATAACCTTAACGGCATTGTGCAGGGCTGGACGGATATTCCGCTTAATGCCACCGGCGAAGCACAAGCGGTTGAAGCTGCTGCCGTTCTGAAAGGGCAGGGGATTACCGCCCTGATGACCAGTCCGCTGGGGCGGGCCCGCCGCACGGCTGAAATTGTTTCTGCCACCATCGGGGTCAGTATTACCGGGCTGGATCCCCGCCTGCGCGAGCGTTCCTTCGGCGGCTACGAGAACCAGCCCGACCCCGGCAGTGTCTGGCAGCGGAGTGATCGGGACATGGAAACGCCAGTCGCTTTTGCTAGCCGGGTGATTGCCGGTCTGAACGAGGCTCTTTGCTGCGGGGTGCCGCTGGTGGTCGCACACGGAGGCGTACGGCGGGTGCTGCTGTTCGCGCTGGGCCTCGCTGTTCCGCCTCAAGCCGAGCTGAACGCGGTTCCGCTGGAGTTCATCCGGCGGGCAGGGGCATGGACGGTTATTCCGGTCCTCGTCGGAGCGCGCAGCGCAGGGGTGAGCGATTAGCTGTTGGCGACCACAGCCAGATCGGCAGGCCCTACTTCCGGCGCGATGCCGAGGCGGCGGGCGACTTCCTGATAGGCTTCGGCAACACCGCCGAGGCCGAGGCGGAAGCGGTCTTTGTCGAACTTCTCGCTGCTCTTCAAATCCCACAGGCGGCAATTGTCGGGGCTGATTTCATCGGCCAGCACCACGCGCAGCATGTCATTTTCGTACAGCCGCCCGAATTCGCAGGTGAAATCAATCAGGCGCAGGCCGACGCCCAGAAACAGGCCGGATAGATAGTCATTGATGCGCAGCGCCTGTCCCACCATATCATCGAGATCATGCGGGTCAGCCCAGCCGAAGCAGGTGATGTGTTCCTCGCTGACAGCCGGATTGCCGAGTTCGTCGGACTTGTAGGCATATTCGATGATGGAGCGGGGTAGGGTGGTGCCTTCAGGAATGTTGAAGCGCTTGGCCAGATTGCCCGCCGCCACATTCCGCACCTTGATCATCAGCGGAATCATTTCAACCTCGCGTACCAGCTGCTCGCGCATGTTGAGGCGGCGCACCAGATGGGTGGGGATGCCCATTTCCATCAACCGCATCATCAGATATTCGGAAATGCGGTTGGTCAGGACTCCTTTGCCCGAAATAACTTCGGTTTTGTCAGCCCTGCGGCTGCTGGTGTCATCCTTGAAATACTGGATCAGGGTGCCGGGTTCCGGCCCCTCAAACAGGATTTTGCTTTTGCCTTCATAGATCCGGCGGCGTCGTGCAGAGATATTCATGGTTAAAGGTATAGCAAGAGGAAACGATCATCACAATGCTGCTTGCAGGGCGGCAGATTCGGTTTATATCTGGAGTCCATATTAAGGAGAGACATCATGCCCTTGGAAGATCGCGGCAACGCTTTTGAGAACAAATACAAGCACGACGAAGAAGTAAAATTCAAAGTTGAGGCGAGGCTGGCCAAATTATTCGGCCTGTGGGTCGCTGGCCATCTCGGACTGGAGAGCGAACAGGCCAAGGAATATGCTAAAGCAATGGTCAACACCCAGCTCGAAGAAGCCGGGAATGATGACATCATCCGCAAAGCTGATTCTGACTTAAAAGCAGCAGGTAAAAGCATCTCCCTGACCGCCCTGCAGGCCGAGGTCGACCAACTCGAGGCCAAAGCGCGTGAGCAGATCATGAACGAGGTCAAGAAGGACTGAGTTGAGACTACCTTACCGGCGTGGCTGCCTCGACTGGCGTTGCTGCGGGCATGGGCTCGCCTCCGAGTGAGGAAGAGGTGGCGGGTTTATGGCTGGGTTGGCTTAATGCGCTCTCGGCCTTGTCGCAAGCTTCCTGATCGGGCAGGCCAGCCGGAACCGGCCCTTTATACTGGCCGCTTTGCGCCATTTCCCTGATGCGGGCGCTCTGGCGGCAAAGATCCCGGAGATTCTCGTTTTCTTTCTGCGCGTCGTCAGGCGTCACGGATCGGCTGTCCAGAGGCATGCCAATAAGGCCGGGTGGCAACTCGGTGCTATCGGATGCAGGTACGGTACGGGCGGCAAAAGCAGGGGCAGCCAACAGCAGAACGGCCAGCGCCGGAACAAATTTCAGCATCATTTCCTCCAGTTTTTGACGTCCCCACTATAGCAGAGTCCGGGTCTGACTGCCAGCGCCTTGCCGTCGCAGATCAGATCAGCCCCAGCGCTTTCATGCTGCTGTGCTGGCCGCGTCCGATAATCAGGTGGTCGTGGATGCGTAGGCCCAGCGCGGTAGCGGCGGTGACAATATCCTTGGTCAGTTTGATGTCGGCCTGACTGGGGGTGGGGTCGCCGGAGGGGTGATTATGCACCAGAATCAGGGCACTGGCGCCAAGATCAAGGGCGCGTTTGACGATTTCACGCGGATAGGCCTGAGTATGGTTGACAGTTCCTTTATGCTGAACCTCATCCGCCATCAACCGGTTCTTGTTATCGAGGAAGAGCAGACGGAACTGTTCTTCGCGCTCGCAGCCCATCGCCGCCTGACAATAGGCCAGCAACTGCTCCCAGCTGCTGATGACCGGACGTTCCTTGACTTGCGCCCGCAAACCGCGCTCGGCCAGTTCGCCAATGGCGCGCAGGGCAACGCCGGTATTTTCGGAAAGGCCGGATTGTTCCAGCCGGTCGGCGGGAGCGCGCACCAGTGACCATAAATCGCCATATTCAGCCAGCAGCTCCTTGGCCAGCGCCTTGACATCGCGGCGCGGAATGGCGAGGCCCAGCACCACTTCCAGCAATTCGTAATCCTGCAGACCCTTGGGGTTGGCGACAAACCGCTCGCGCAGGCGCTGGCGGTGGCCAAGATAATGCGGCGCGGTGTCTTCAGTCGTTTCCATAGGGAGGTTTGGTATAACCTTTGGGGGAGAGGGTAAAAATCTCGCAACCGGTTTCAGTCACCGCCAGCGAATGCTCGAACTGGGCGGAGAGGGCGCGGTCACGGGTCACAGCTGTCCAGCCGTCAGCCAGCACCTTGGTGCGCCAGTCGGTGCTGGCGTTGATCATCGGCTCGATGGTGAAGAACATGCCCGCTTCCAGCTTCATGCCCCGGCCCGGTTTGCCGTAATGGACAATCGAGGGCGCACAGTGGAATATTTTTCCCAGACCATGCCCGCAGAAGTCCCGCACCACGGCAAAGCCCATCGGTTCGACATGGCTTTGAATGGCGTGGCCAATGTCGCCCAGCGTGGCGCCGGGCTTGACCACGGCAATCGCCCGCATCAGGCCCTCATAGGTGGCATCAATCAGCTTTTTGGCGCGGATTCCGGGGTCGCCGACGGTATACATGCGCGAGGTATCGCCGTGCCAGCCATCAACAATGGTGGTGACATCAATATTCACAATGTCCTTGTCCTCCAGCACCCGGTCAGAGGGGATGCCGTGGCAGACCACATGATTGACCGAGGTGCAGATGGATTTGGGATAGCCGCGATAGCCGAGCGGGGCCGAAATCGCCCCATGATCGGCCACAAAATCGTGACAGAGCTGGTCAAGCTTCTCGGTTGTGACTCCGGCTGTCACATAGGGCGTGATGAAGTCCAGCGTCTCGGCGGCCAGCTTGCCCGCCTTGCGCATTCCTTCAAAATCTTCCGGCCCGTGCAAGATAATGCTACCGGGGGGGTGGACATCGTGGCCGTCTTCGTCTTCTATCTCAGTCATCATAAGTCGAAGTTAGCTTTTCAGCGGAGCAAAGTCCATCATGGCAAACAAAATTTCTCCTACCGCTTGCGTTATCATCATCGGCAACGAAATTCTCTCGGGCCGGACCCAGGATATTAACCTGAATTATATTGCTACCAAGCTGGGCGCAGTGGGGATTCCGGTGCGCGAAGCGCGGGTGATCCCCGATATTCCTGAAACCATCATTGCCTGCCCGATGTCAAATCCTTCGGTGAAACAGTGGAACAGGCCTGCAAGA
>CAYSDE010000088.1:0-8081 GCA_964429685.1 uncultured Pseudobdellovibrionaceae bacterium | reverse complement strand
ATGGCATCTCGGCTTTTGGGCTGGCCCGCCAGCTCAGCATTCCGCAGGGCGAGGCTGCCAATTTCATCAAAATCTATTTCGAGCGTTTCCCCGAGCTGAAAACCTATATGGACAACATGAAGGAGCAGTGCCGTCAGCAGGGCTATGTTGAAACTTTGTTTGGTCGCAAATGTCATTTGCCCGGCATTACGGACAAGAATCAGGCCCGCCGCGGTTTTGCCGAACGGCAGGCCATTAACGCCCCCTTGCAGGGTACGGCGGCGGACATTATCAAGCGGGCGATGAACCACATGCCCTCTGCGCTGCGTCAAGCCGGTCTGTCGGCTCGCATGTTATTGCAAGTCCACGACGAGCTTCTGTTCGAAGTTCCCGCTGCCGAGGCTGCCGCGACTGCCAGCGTAGTCAAATCGGTTATGGAAGGTGCCGCGGCCCTTTCCGTGCCGCTGATTGTAGAAGTCGGCACCGGCCCCAGTTGGGCCGAGGCGCATTAGGTCTACTCGCCCCTGAATTTGGCCGCCCGTTTTTCCTTGAAAGCGGTGATACCTTCGAGGAAGTCGGCGCTGCTGCTGAGACGGGTGAACTCTTCCGCTTCGGCTTCCAGCGTCGTGCCCATCGCGCTTTCGGCGGCCAGTTGGAACAACAGCTTGGTGCTGCCATAGGCCAGCACCGGGCCGCTCGCCAGTTTGTCGGCTACGGATTGGACGGTCTGCTCCAGATCGCTGGCGGCGACTACGCGGTTGACCAGTCCGAGGCTAAGGGCGGTTGGGGCGTCCATCGGTTCGTCAAGCAGGGCGAACCCCATGGCGCGACGCAGACCAATGGTGCGGACCAGTTGCCAGCTGGCGGCGCCGTCGGGAGACTGACCAAGGCGCGGATAGGCAAAGGTGAAACAGGCGGTATCGGCGGCAATTGCCAGATCAGCCGCCAGCATCAGCGACAGGCCGTATCCGGCAGAGGCGCCCTGTACTGCGGCAACAACCGGCACCGGGAGCGTCCGTAACAGCCGGGTGACGGTGTTGATCTGTCCCAGCAGTTGTCCGAACAGGGTCGGGTTGGGGCCGCTGCGGCGCTGCTCGTGGAAATAGGAGATGTCGCCCCCAGCCATGAATCCTTCGCCCGCGCCCTTAAGGATCACCGCCCGGATCTGTCCGGCGCGATGCAAATCGCCCAGCAGCTTTTCCAGACGGTCAAGCAAAGCGGGATCAAGCGCGTTTCTAACCTCGGGACGGTTCAGGGTCAGGGTGGCAACGCCCGCAGCGTCGCAACTATAAAGAACGGGTTCAGTTTCGCTCATATTTCCTCCACAGGTACTCACAGTAGCACTGTTTCGCCGCAGACCAAGCCCGGAGTGTGCCTGTCCTGCCACGTTTCTCCGGTTTTGCTGCGGATTGTCACAGGGAAAAGCAGTCACAGGGTCGGGTGGTGATTTTTTGTTAAATATTGTCGGTGCAGAATGGGCGAAAGACAGCAGGAGATTCGTTATGAGTATCAAAACCCCGTGGAATATCCGTAAAGGCGTACCCTTGGTTCAGAAACTGATGCCGCAGACGCTGGCCGCACATATGATCCGGGTGCGGGAAGGTCGGGAAGCCGGACGTCCGACCGCAGGCTGACGGTTTTCAGGTGCCGGGCTGGTATTCTGAAACATGAATATGCTATACAGCGCCCGACAGACAGGCAAGACCCCGTAGCTCAGCTGGATAGAGCGACGGTTTCCTAAACCGCAGGTCGGAGGTTCAAATCCTCTCGGGGTCACCAGTCCTCAGAACATCATGCATGTGACTTGACAGTTTTTTGCCAAGGGGCAAGCTGTTCCGGCGATTTCAACGCAAGGAGATGTCACATGGCAACCAAAGCAAAAACCAAAAAGAAGCCCGTTAAAAAAGCTGTCGTCAAAAAGACCACAGCTAAAAAACCTGCAGCCAAGAAGAAAGTTGTGAAAAAGGCCGTGAAGAAGACTGTTGCGGCCAAAGCCAAGTCCGCCGCTGTCAAGAAGCCGGTCAAAAAGGTAGCCGCCAAGAAGAAGGTTGTTGCCAAGGCCAAGCCGGCGGCCAAGAAGGTTGTGAAAAAGGTCGTCAAGAAAGCCAAACCAGCAGTTGCGGTTGAACCGGTGGAAACCGTTACCCGGCGCATCTGCGATGCCTTTTGCCCCAAATGCACCTCAGGGCTTTGCAAGGAAGTCGGTGATGTGTACGGCAATCACGCCGGTAATCACATCTGCAGCAGCTGCTATTATCAGTGGTAAGGCATGAGGGGCGGGGAATCTTCCGGTTTCCCGCCCTCTTGTTTTAAAGCACCGGCAGCGTGCCTCTCGGCCCGATGGGCGTGTGCAAATCTTCAGGGTGAAGGCGGCAGGATTCTCTCCGTCGGCCTGCTTCCTCGGCTACTTCTTGAAGGGCTCGTTGCAAGGTGGCGGCAAGGGCTTGCCTTTCTGCTTCCGAAAGAGCGTTAAAGCGTTGCTGCATTGCTCCCACTGCGTCTCGTGTCTGTTCTGAAACGAACATCCTTCCCCTCCCGTTTTCTCGCCGCAACCGGCAGGGCAGCAGGCTAGCAGGAGGCTGCGAAAAGCAAAAGATGGAATTGCTGCCGTCTTCAATGGCTGGCCACGACATCGCGGCTAGGCAAGCAGGCCGACGCATGGCATCTTCAGGGCGTTTTCAGAGCCAAGGGAGAAGCGCATGCTGGTACAGGTTCCGGTGTCATGGGGCGAGATGCTCGACAAGATCACCATTCTCGAGATCAAATCCGAACAGATCAAGGATGCGGGCAAACTGATGAATATCAGGCGCGAGCTTGAAGAGCTGTGCCGGACCCGCGACGAGCTGATCGTCATGCCTGACGAGGTCAAGGCCATGGTCGCTGAATTGAAGCACATCAACCAGAAGCTCTGGGTCGTCGAAGACGATCTGCGGGAGTGTGAGCGCAAGAAGGATTTTGGCGCCAAATTTGTCGAACTGGCCCGCGCTGTCTATTACACCAATGACGAGCGGGCCGCTGTCAAGCGCGAGATCAATGATGCGCTGGGCTCGGCGCTGGTTGAGGAAAAGAGCTACGCGGCTTACTGAGTTAGAAAGTTCATGCCATGACACTGATTGAGGCGTCGCCGCCAACCGGACTTGATCACATTCTGGCTGAGGCGCTGGCGGCCCAGCGTCGGGGCGATCTGGCGGCGGCGGCTCCGCTCTTCTCGGAGATTCTTGCCCGAAACCCCAATCAGCCTGACGCCCTGCAGGGGCTGGGCCTGCTGGATTATGAGCAGGGGCGACTGCTGCTCGCGCTGGAAAAGCTTGAGAAGGCGGCGGCGATCAATCCGGATGCGGGAGACATCCAGAACAATCTGGCGACAATTTATCTGGGGCTGGGGCGGCTTCAGGAGGCCCTGCAGGCCTATACCCGCGCCGTGGCGTTGAAGCCGGATTCCATTTCCTTCAACTGCAATCTGGGATTGACGCTGACGCGCTGCGGCCAGCCGGAGGAAGCGGCGGCCCTGATGCAGCGCATGCTGGCCATCCGGGCAGATATTGCCCCCGCACTCAGCATCCTGGCCAATGCCGAGCGGGCGCAGGGGCAGCTGGCCGACTGCCTGACCCATTACCAGCAAGCCCTTCAACTGACCCCTCAAGACCCTGAAGCCCACTATAACGTCGGGGTGGCGCTGCAGGATCTGTGGCGGATGGAAGAGTCGGTTCCGTTTTACGACACCGCGATTGCCCTTAAACCGGGTGTAGCCCGCTATCACGTCAACCGGGGGGCGGCGCTGCTCAAATGTCACCGGCTGGACGAGGCCGCGCGTGCTTATGAACATGCGCTTGAAATTGATCCGGCCATGGCCGAGGCCCATTACAACCTTGCCATCATTCGTCTGTTGCAGGGTGATATTGAAGCGGGGGCAGCCCATTACGAATGGCGGCTTAAGGTCGAGGAAACCTCGCTGAGCAAACCCCGCCACATTGAGGCCCCCGACTGGGACGGCACGGTTCAGCTTGACAAAACCGTGCTGCTGCACAGCGAGCAGGGGCTCGGCGATATGGTGCAGTTTGTGCGCTTTGCGTTGGCCGCCCGCGCCATGGTCAAGCGGGTCATTGTCGAAATTCCCCGTCCGCTGGTGCGAATTTTCACTGACAGTATGCCGGGGATCACCTTTATCGCCAAAGGCGAGACGCCGCCACCTTTTGATCTGCAGGCACCGCTGATGAGCCTGATGCATCGCATGAAGCTGCGGCTGGATGATTTGCCCGCCGCACCCATCCCCTATCTTCAAGCCCAGCCCGAGCGCGTCGCCAAATGGGCGAAGCGGCTGGAGAATGGCAGCCGGGATCGCCGCATCGCTCTGGTCTGGCAGGGCAATCCCAAGGCCAAGGTTGATCGGGGCCGCTCTATCCCGCTGGCGCGGTTGATCCCGCTGCTGGCGCTGCCGGGCCTACGCTTCATCAGTCTGCAAAAGAATGAGGGAGCGGAGCAGATTGCGGCCTTACCCGAAGCACTCCGCAGCCGGATAGAAATTCTCGGCGATGATTTTGATGCCGGGCCGGATGGTTTTGTTGATACGCTCGCGGTGATGATGAATTGTGATCTGGTGCTAACTACGGATACGGCAATATCCCATATTGCCGGAGCCTTGGGACGCCCGACCTGGCTCATGCTTAAATACATGCCGGACTGGCGCTGGATGTTCGGGCAACCGGAGTTTGCGACCACCTCCCCCTGGTATCCGACCCTGCGCCTGTTCCGCCAGCCGACTGACGGCAACTGGGGAGATGTCGTGTCCGCCGTTGCAGCCGCTTTATTGCCTGCCCGCGCCGAGTTGGAAGTGGCCTTGCAACAGCACCGGGCTGGCGCACTTGACGCAGCCGAGGCCGGATACAAGCAGGCGCTGGCGGTTGATCCGAATAATGCGGTAGCCCGTCATCATCTCGGCGTTATCGCCCATCAGCGTGGC
Organism: uncultured Pseudobdellovibrionaceae bacterium; assembly: GCA_964429685.1. Classification (GTDB taxonomy): domain Bacteria; phylum Pseudomonadota; class Alphaproteobacteria; order UBA2400; family UBA2400; genus CAYSDE01. The sequence goes on along the minus strand of CAYSDE010000088.1, from coordinate 3,142 downwards.
CAGAGCGACATTGCAGAAACCTATATCCGCGCCGCGCTGGAGATCGCGCCGGATGATATAGATGCCAAAGCCAATCTGGCGCTGGTTCTCAAGGTGCAAGGGCGGTTTGAAGAGGCAATCAGCTTGTGTCTGCAGGTTCTGCACCAGCGGCCAAGTCATGATGCCGTCCACAACAATCTGGCTAACATCATGCGGATGCTGGATCGTGCTGCCGAAGCCTTGCCGCATTATCAGAAAGCCGTGGCCCTACAGCCGGAGCGGGCGGAGTATGTTCATAACCTCGGCGTTGCGCTGGTGGATCTGGCCCGCCCGCAGGAAGCACTGGCTCCGTTGGGCAAGGCGGTTGCGCTGTCGCCCAAGAATGCCGATTTCCATTTTGATCTGGCCCGGGCCCTGCTGACAGTGGGGGCGTGGCGTGAAGGGTGGCCCGAGTATGAATGGCGACGCGCCATGCCTGAATTCGGCAAGGTCAGTGAGCCCGCCTCCCCGCGCTGGACTGGCGAGGCCAATCCGGCGCTGACGCTGCTGGTTCATGCCGAGCAGGGGCTGGGCGATACCCTGCAATTCGCCCGCTTTGTAGAGGCAGCGCGCGCCAGAGTTGGTCATCTCATTCTGGTGGTGCAGCCAAGGCTGATGGCGCTGGCCCGCTCGGTGGCGGGAGCGGATGAAGTCTATACCTTCGGCGAAGAGCTGCCGGTATACGGTGCGCAGATTCCGCTGCTCAGCCTGCCGCTGGTGCTGGGCATTACGCCCGCCACTCTGCCGACCAAGCTGCCCTATCTGGCGGCGAGCGAAAAAGCCAAAACGCGCTGGAAGAAATGGCGCAAGGCCCATCCCGGTTTTCTGGTCGGCCTCAACTGGCAGGGTAATCCTTCTGCCCGGGCCGATGCCGGGCGTTCGCTTAAGCTGGAACAGCTCAAGGCGCTGGGCGATATTCCGGGCGTCACTTTTGTGGCCCTGCAGAAAGGCGCGGCGGTTGAACAGATCGGTCAACTGTCTCCCGGCTTCCCGCTCCTCGTTCCTGATGAACCGTTTGATGAAGGCGATCAGGCTTTTGTTGATACGGCAGCGCTGATCGGTCAGCTGGATATGGTGCTGACGACTGATACTTCGGTGGCCCATCTGGCGGGGGCTTTGGGACGGCCCACCTGGGTGATGCTTAAATATGTGCCGGACTGGCGCTGGGGTCTCGGCAGCATCACAACGCCGTGGTATCCCGGCATGCATTTGTTCCGTCAGTCGAGAGCGGGAGACTGGGACGGCGTTGTAGCAGCCGTCCGGCAAGCTCTGCAAACCCGGATCGAAAGCGGCAAGGCTGACACCACAGAGACGGATTATGTCCGTGCTGTGGCGCTTCATCAGGCGGGCAAGATTGAAGCCGCCGCCGCGCTTTATACCAAAATTCTTACCCTGCATCCCGAGCATGTCGAGGCGCGGCATTATCTTGGCCTCGCCCGTTACCAGCAAGGCAGTTTTGTGGAAGCTGAGGCTTTACTGAAAGAGGCGGTCATCAAGCTGCCAGACAGTGCGGAGGCGTGGGGCAATCTGGCGCTGGCTTACAAGGGACAGGCCAAGATGGCCGAGTCCCGGCAGGCGTTTGAGAAATCACTGCAGCTCAATCCGAATAGCGCCGATGTTCATAACAATTTTGGCAATCTGCTGACCGGTGGCAAGAACTTTACCGAAGCCGAAGGGCATTACCGCGAAGCTATTCGTCTGATGCCCAACCGGCCCGACTCCTATCACAATCTCGGCAATGCGTTGGGCGATCTCGAGCGGTTTGAAGAGGCGATCGAGAATTACCGGCGGGCCATTGCGCTGCGTCCTGATTATGTCGGCGCGCTGAACGGACTCGGCAAAGCCTATCACCAGCTCAAACGCTTTTCCGAGGCTGAAGCGGCCTTCCGGGAAGCGATTGCGCTGGATGCCAAGGGTGCTGATGCATGGAGCAATCTCGGGGTTATCTACCGCGAATTGGGGCGCCATGAGGAGGCGTTCAAGGCTTACGAAGAAGCGATTGCCCGCGCTCCCACCCATGCCGAGGCTTGGGGCAACAAGGCGCTGGCGCTTCACATGGCCAACCGTCTGCCGGAATCCGAAGCGGCCTATCGTGAGGCGTCCCGTCTCAAGCCTGACCGTGCCGACAGCCAGTTCGGTCTGGCCGCGGTTTTGCTGACACAGGGGCGCTGGAGCGAGGGTTGGCCGCAATATGAGTGGCGTCGCAAGATCCGCGAGATGGGCCCGCTGCGCGGCTTTGCCCGACCGCTCTGGAATGGGGAAACAGCGCCCGACAAAACCCTGTTCCTGTTTGTTGAGCAGGGGCTGGGCGATACCCTGCAGTTCATCCGCTTTGCCAAAGCGGCGCGGGCCAGGGTTGGCCGGATTGTGGTCGAGGTGCAGCCCGCCCTCAAGCGTCTGCTGGCGGGAATTGAAGGGGTGGACGAGTTGCTGCCGCAAGGCGAAAAGATTCCGCCCTTTGATTTTTACCTGCCGCTGATGAGTTTGCCGCGTGTGCTGGGGGTGACGGTGGAAAACCTTCAGGCCCCGCCGCACTATCTGCAGGCCGAGCCGGAAAAAATTGCGGAATGGCGCGAGAAGCTCAAGCCGGACGGGCGCTTGCTGATCGGCCTTAACTGGCAGGGTAATCCGAAAGCGGCGGTCGACAAGGGCCGCTCGGTGCCGCTGGCCCAGCTCACCCCGTTGCTGGAACAGGACGGCGTACGCTTCATCTGTCTGCAGAAAAATGACGGACTGGAACAGATCACCGCCTTACCGCAGCATCTGCAAAACCGCATTGAGCAGTTGGGGGATGGTTTTGACGCCGGCAAGGATGCCTTCATCGATTCGGCCGCGGTGATGGCCAATCTGAATATCGTCATCACCTCGGATACCGCGATGGCCCATCTGGCCGGGGCACTCGGGGTGCCGGGCTGGATCATGCTGAAATTCATGCCGGACTGGCGCTGGCTGACAGAGCGCACCGATTGCCCCTGGTATCCCGCCCACCGCCTCTTCCGCCAGCCCGCAGAAGGGAACTGGACTGACGTTGCCGCGCAGCTGACTGCAGCGCTTAGGGAAGAAACGGGTATGCGATAGGGCCGGTTATGGCGCGGTTCAATGAATCTTGCGCACCTTGCCCTTC
>CAYSDE010000087.1:0-8091 GCA_964429685.1 uncultured Pseudobdellovibrionaceae bacterium | reverse complement strand
GACTCCAGAGGGACAGTAGCGCTGTTCAGGGGCGTCGAAGCGGGCGAGGTAGAGGGCTACCGGCACGCTGGCATCTTACAGGGTCAGATGCGCGGGCTGGTCTTCCTCATGATTGGTGCCGGAGAGGAAAACCGAGGACAGGCGGTCGAAGGTCAGTCTGCCGTCCGGCTTGGGATAGGGGATGGGGGTACAGTCTGCGGCAGGTTTCAGCGTCTCGTTATCGGCATGGCGATGAGCCAGCGTCCACGGGGCGCGTCCCCTGAAAACAAAGGTATCCACTGCATTGAACAGCAGCGCTGCCCACAGGCCGAAGCGGAAGGCCGGGCGCACATTGCGGACGCGGTACAGTTCGTCCCACAGCCAGCTGGTCTTGACCCGCTCGCTGTAACCGGTGGCTTCGCGCTCATTGAGCTGTGCGGCGATTGCTTCGGCGGCCAGCATTCCGCTCTTCATGGCGGTATGGTTGCCCTTGATCTTGGCGACATTGAGGAACCCCGCCGCATCCCCGACCAGAACACCACCCGGAAAGGTCAGTTTGGGCAGGGATTGCAGCCCGCCTTCCGTGAGGGCGCGGGCGCCATAGGCCACCCGCCGTCCGCCCTCCAGCAAAGCGCGGATCTCCGGATGGAGCTTCCAGCGCTGCATTTCCTCGAAGGGCGAGAGGTAGGGATTATCATAATCAAGCCCGACGACAAAACCCAGAGAAACCAGATTATTCTCGAAGTGATAGAGCCAGCTGCCGCCATAGGTTTTATTGTCCATCGGCCAGCCAATCGTGTGTTTGACCGTGCCTGGCTTGTGCTTTTCGGGCAGGACTTCCCAGACTTCCTTGATGCCAAGACCATAGGTCTGCGGCTGGACGCCCTCGCGCAGGGCGAAGCGGTCAAACAGCTGGCGGGTGAGCGAGCCCCGGCAGCCTTCGGCAAAAATGGTATGTTTGGCGGTCAACTCGACGCCTTCGGTATAGCGCGCCGTTTTTTCCCCGTTCTTGCCGAGGCCCATATCACCGGTCGCAACCCCGATCACCCGCCCGCTCTCGTCATAGAGAATTTCGGCAGCGGCGAAGCCAGCGTAAATTTCGACCCCCAGCGCTTCGGCTTGCGCCGCCAGCCAGCGAGCCAACTCGCCCAGACTAATGACGTAATTTCCGTGATTGTTCATCTGTGGTGGAGTCGGAAAGCGGAAGGCAGAATTTTGGGTCAGATAGACAAAAGAGTCGGCGATGACCGGTACGCGCAGCGGCGCGCCTTTTTCCTTCCAGTCGGGAATCAGTTCGGTCAGTGCCCGGGGTTCGAACACCGCGCCGGAGAGCAGATGGGCCCCGATCTCCGAGCCCTTGTCAATCACACAGACCGACAAGGCGGGCGAGAGCTGCTTGAGGCGGATGGCAGCGCTGAGGCCGGCGGGACCGCCTCCCACCACCAGAACCTCAAATTCCATTCGTTCGCGGGGCATAGCCGTCCTTCTGCGTCACAAGACTTAACAGAAAGAATGATAGGCCATGTCGGACTAACTGAAAAGCGTATGTTCCACCAGAATTTGCGTGCCGATGGCAAGCAGCACGAGGCCGCCCAGCAATTCGGCATATTTGCCGAGATGCGGGCCGACCTTGTGGCCCAGCATCACGCCCGAGGTAGCGACACAGGTGCAGACCAGACCGATGATGAGGCAGGCCTGCAGCAGATTGACCTGCAGAAGGGACAGGCTGATACCGACTGCCGCCGAGTCAATGCTGGTGGCCATGGCGGTGAGGATCATTCTGGCCGGAGAGGTCGGCTTGTCGCTTTTTTCCTCTGCCGAGTTGTCGGGCTTGCGTGATTCCAGAATCATGTGACCACCCACCAGCGCCAGCAGACCAAAAGCCACCCAGTGATCTATGGCTGTAATCCAGCTGGCCAGCGCAAACCCGGCCAGACCGCCGACCGCCGGGGCCAGCGCTTCAAAGCCGCCAAACCACAGCCCGGTTTTGAGGGCGGGGACAAAGCCGCGAGCGCTCGAGGTAGCCCCCCTGCCCAGCGCTGCCGCGAAAGCGTCAACCGACAGGCCCAGTCCCAGAACCACCAACGTCAGCGTATTCATGCTCTATCTCCAGAAAATTCGGGCGACCATAGGGGGCGGCGGCAGGGGCTGTCAAGGCGCGCCTCGGCAGTGCCTCAGTCTGATATTCCTGACCGTTAATCCCCTCCCCCGCTTGCGGGGGAGGGCTAGGGTGGGGGAGGAAAGGTTGGGCAAGAGCCTCAGATTTATTGACTAAATCCACCACTCCCCCCCCATCCCGACCTTCCCCCGCAAGCGGGGGAAGGAGAAGGGAAGAAGGCATACTCCCAGCCCTTTCCGGCCCTGAGCCAGAGAGAAAGAACTTGTCAGGGACTAGCAGACCGGGCAATCCTGCCTTCATGACCCTTGATGCCACCCCACTCTCTCTTGATGAGGCTTATGCCGCTTTGCGCTTCCAGCTGGATATGGGGGTGGATGAGGCGCTGGCCGATGTGCCGTCGGACCTGAGCGTAGTGGTCAAGGCTCCGGTCCGCGTGCCGGTTCAGGCAGTTCGGCAGGAAGGGGAGGGGGCGCTGCTTCCGCCCAAACCTGTTACGGCCGTTCCGCAAGTTGACCTGGCCAGAATAACGACGCTGGCTGACCTCAGGGCGGCGGTTGGCGCCATGAGTGGCCTTGCCCTTAAAGATACCGCCATGAATCTGGTTTTTGGCGAAGGGGCGCTTCAGCCGCCGCTGATGGTGATTGGCGAAGCTCCCGGTGAAGAGGAAGATCGCACCGGGCGGCCCTTCGTTGGCCCGGCGGGTCAGCTGCTGGAGAAAATGCTGGCGGCGATCGGTTTCAAACGGGAGGACGTCTATATAAGTAACGTCCTGCCGTGGCGCCCGCCCGGCAACCGCACACCCAAAAGTGATGAAGTGGCCACCTGCCTGCCTTATCTGATGCGCCATGTCGAGTTGGTAGCCCCGCGCTTCCTGCTGCTGATGGGCGGCCCGGCGGCCAAGGCGCTACTGGGCAAGGAGGAAAGCGTAACCCGGATGCGCGGCCTCTGGTGGAATTATCACTCACCGGGACTCAAGGCGGAGATTCCGACTCTGGTAACCTATCACCCGGCCTATCTACTGCGCTCCCCGGGGCAAAAGAAGGAAAGCTGGCGGGATTTAAGACTGTTGAAGAAAAAAATTGATACTGTGTAAGTGTTCGAAAAGTCTCCAGAAAAACCTGTCAAGATGCAGAACTGCATCATACGTTAACATACTTGCTCTTGCAATCCTGAGGTCTGGTCGCTATCCAAACCGCATCATGCGTGGACTTGAAGCCTCTCAGGAACATCTTGCCTCTTCTTCGAGGTGGTTCCGTTCGACTCTAACGGCTGCCGCTCTGCTGGGCTTTGCTCTGGCGGGAAGCGAAGTTGCTGCGCAGGACGAGCCTTTGCCGCAAGAGCCCTCAATACCCGCTCATCCGAGCGTGGCGCAGGCAATGGGGGATCGTCAGGGGGCTTTTCTGGCGCTCGCGCTGGAAAGTCTGGTGCCTGAAAATTCGCATATCCTGCTGTCTTCTGAAGATGCCACCCGCGATCGCCGCATTTTTGAAGCCCAGTCCAGCTCAGACTGGGGGGCTGCTGCCAAGGCCATGGCAGCGCTGAAGGATGACCGGCTTGTCGGCCATATCCTCGCCCAGCGCTATCTGAAGACTGGCACCCCTCAGGCCAGTTATGATGACCTGAAGACTTGGCTGACCCGTTATTCTGATCTGCCTGAAGCGGATCGCGTTCATGCGCTGGCCATAAATCGCAAACCGACCGGTGATCGTCTGGCCGCACCTGTTGCCGAGCGTGGCCTGTTGGGCGGATTGCCCGCTGCCGCAACCATGAGCAGCGGCAATTATGCAGCGTGGCGGGCCGGACTGGCCGCATGGAAAGACCGCAATTACCAGCAGGCGCTGAGCAGCTTCGAGCATCTGGCCCATGATGAGAAAGCCAGCCCGTGGGATCAGGCGGCTGGGGCCTTCTGGGCGGCCCGTTGCCTCACCCGTTTGGGTCGTCCGGCCGAGGTTACGCCCTTGCTAACCCGGGCCGCTGTCTACTCCCGCACCTTTTATGGCCTGTTGGCCAGCCGCCAACTCGGGATTGAAAGTACTCTCAACTGGAATACGCCGGAGTTAACCGCGGCGCATCTGACCGCTCTTGATAACCGTCCCTCCGGTCATCGGGCTCTGGCCCTGCTGCAGATTGGCCAGTTCGATCTGGCTGAGGCCGAGTTGGCCACCCTGCACCCGGAAGGCAACGATCATCTGGAAGAAGCGCTGGTAGCGGTGGCCGCTGCCGCCAAACTCCCCAATCTGGCGCTGCGAGTCGGTACCTCGGTTTCCGCCCCGAATGGTGATCTCTATGATGCCGCCCTCTATCCAGTGCCGCGCTGGCAGCCGGAGGGTGGTTTTGAGGTTGATCGCGCCCTGATTTTTGCGCTGGTACGTCAGGAATCGCGCTTTGAGTCGGATGCTGCCAGCCATGTCGGCGCTACCGGCCTGATGCAGCTGATGCCGGCAACCGCCAGTTTCATCTCCGGGCGTCGCTTCGACCAGAACAATCTGAGCGAGTTGCGCGATCCCGAACTGAACCTGACCCTCGGCCAGCGCTATGTCTCTCACCTCATCGACCAGCCCGAGCTGGAAAACAACCTGTTCTATCTGCTCGCCGCCTATAACAGCGGCCCGACGCAGGTGGCGCGCTGGCGGCGGGACATGGGCGTCACCAACGATCCGCTCCTGTTCATCGAACTGATTCCGGCAGAAGAAACCCGCGATTTCGTCGAGCGCGTGCTGGCCAATTTCTGGATCTACAGCCTGCAGCTGGACAAAGCCACCCCCAGCCTCGACGCTACCGCCGCCGGTGATTGGCCCCTCTACACCCCGCCCGAAGAACAGATCGTCCGCATCGCCAATCTGCAGACGCTGAATTAGGGTGCAGGGTTCAGCGCCGTTGCCAGCCCCCGCAAAACTTGCGTCATATCCCGCTTGAAAGCGGAATAATTTGGCGATTTTTCGCCTTTGGCGTCCAGATAGAGGGCCTTGCTGATTTCGATCTGTAAACTCTCGCGCCCCGATGCAGGCCGTCCATAATGTCGGGTAATGTACCCACCGGGAAACGGGCGGTTAAGCTCAACCCCATAGCCAAGCTGGCAAAAAGCATCCCGCACCTTGTCACGCAAAGCGGCAGAGCAACTGGTGCCATGGGCATCGCCAAGGCAGATGTCCGGTGCCGTCATCTCTGGCCGCCCCGGCCATTGCGGCGCCATGGAATGAAAATCCAGCACTATCACCTGTCCCGCCACAGCCTGCACCTGCTCGGCCAGCCGGGAGAGTTCTTCGTGATAAGGATACCAGATTTCCTGCAAACGGTTGAACGCTGCCGTTACCGAAAGGGGGTGACGATTGAGGGCATGTTTGCCCACAAAGGTCAGCCGGGGAATAACGCCGCGCCCGGCGCGGGTATTGTAGGTTTCAGCAGAACCACCGGGCCAGACTCCGGTCAGCAGCACAGAGTCCATTTCAGTGGAGGAACGGTTGAGATCGACATATTGACGGCTGATGGTCGCTGCCAGCAGCGGAATGCCCAAAGCAGGCGCCGCGCCGACCAGATCATCAACCAGCCGGTCATGAGAAGCCGACCAGACCTCATAAGGCAGGTCAGTCACAAAATCATCCGGCATATATTCGCCGCTATGCGGTGAAGTGATGAGAAAAGGGCAAGAGAGCCGGTTTGGCTGACGATGTCGGTCGTCTTGCCAAAGGGACGGCGCCAATGATGCCAGAAAGTGGCATACGCCCCCAAAGTAGCTTTCCACAGCCGCCTCGCCCCCGCCTGTTAATGCACAGGGTGCCGGGCCGGTAAGTCCAAAAGCCAAACAAGCCCCAATCAGCCGCAAGATGGCACTGACTATGGCCTGATGAGCGTCCCTTCTGTTGCGCTGGGAGCGGGCACAAACCGTAGCATTTTAACCGAAACCGGTAATAATCATTAACGCCACGCTTCATCAGCGTGACGTTTTTGTCTTGCTTCTTTATGCAATAGTCTCGTAGCTTCGGGCAGAAAATCATTCCCGGAGACATTCCATGCGTTTTTTAAAACCGCTCATCGAGTTTTTCACCCCGAGTCCTCAGCGGAAATTGCTGTGGGCCGTTCTGCATCATCCGCCTGAAGCCGTTTTTCGCCAGCGCGTGCGCGACTTCGTCAAACAGACGCCCTGTCTGACTGAAGAGAATATGGGGCTGCTGCACGGCGCCCTCAACCGGCTCGACGGCTTTACCCCCGACCTCACGAGGCGGGTCGGATTTATCCGGGAGCTGCTGGCTGATCGCGAATATGACAGTAACGACAGGCTGGTCGGCCAGTTGACAGATCGGCTGGCCGGTTATGCCAATGAACTTGCCGAACGGACTTCGCCCTTGGCCAGTTTCAGGTTCTTTTACCGGCTGCATCGTGAAACCCTCCGCCCGACCGAGCTACCCGCCCAGATTGCCACGGCCAATGCAGTTGCGACCCTGCTGGACAAAGTGCCCGGTGCCGAAACTGTTACGCAAGCGGCCCATCTCATGATGTTTGCCACGGACAAGCAGTTACCCGCCCTGGAACGAATTGCCACCACTCATGTGCTGGATAATATTGACAGCCTGATGGCCCGGCACAGCCCAGCCTATGCCGTTGGCGTACTGAGGGTCACAGCAGATGGCGATCCCGCCCTGCTGCCCGCCAAGCGGCGGGCTGCGGCCGAAATTATCGGTGGTGTTCCCGGAGCTTGTCTCGGAAACAACCCCCTCCTGCTCCAGCAGACCCTGCGTGACATCTTCTTCGCCGCCGACACGGAACCCGGCGAGACGCGCACCGAAGCCCAGAACGAACTTCTGGTTATGGGCGGTGACATCCTGTCCCGGCTGACTGCACAGGTAGGGGCAGAAACCGTCGAACCGCTGGCCCGCCAGCTGGACAACCTTGCCATCGAAAAACAACCGGCCCCGTCGCCGGAACCCGCGCCACAGGTTGCCCCGCTAACCCAAAAACCAACCACTTTCTTTAACGGACTGTCAACTTATGCCAAGTTTATGGACAGGCTCAAGGCTGGTATCGCGGATTTCAAGGAAACTGGCAGGGTTATCATTCTCCAGCCCGCCCGACTGCGACCGGCTGCCTGTTGCCCAAACCTGTCCCTGAGGTTATGCTGGGGTCTGTCCGCGCCCCTGCGGTTTTGAGAGGAGCCCTGTAATGCCTGTCCGGATATTGCGCCTGATTGCCTTTGTTCTTCTGGTTGTTCCTTTTTTTGCCACTCCTGCCCGCGCCGAATTCCGCGTCTGCAACAAGACCGGCGCCCCCATCAGCGTAGCACTGGCCTTTGAAACCGCGCAGGATGTGGTCTCGCAAGGCTGGTGGACAGTTGATCCTGACAACTGCACCGCCCTTATCAGCACACCGCTCGACAAGCGTTACTATTATCACTACGTCATTTCCAATGCCCTGAAATTTGAATGGCGCGGCAGCTACCAGTTCTGCACCAGCAGCGACCCGCAGTTCCGCATCACCGGCTCACGGGATTGTGAAAGCAAAGGCCATAACACCACCGGTTTCCGCCAGACCGATGTCGGGGGCAACACCGACTATACGCTGAATGTACGTACCGGCCCCGCCACCGAGACAGTGGTTACGCCAGCTCCGGCTGCCACCACGCCACCGGCTGCGGCCTCCGCGCCTGCAGCAACGCCAGCGGTCACACCGCGCTGATCGCGGCTCTGCACCGAATCAAACGGCTTCTGGATAACTCCGGAAGCCGTTTTTCATTCGGTCAAGTTGCGGCGACGATCAATAAAGCTGCTCTGTTGACGGGGCTTGGGTTGCTCCACGCGGCGGTCATGACGGGAGGAAACGGGGCTATCGGTTTTCTTGGCCAGTGACACCCCCCCGATATGGGCCGGCAGTCCCCCCGGTTCGCTGGGGCCGATGCGCACCGTTCGCGAGGCGAAATCCTGTGCCAGACGGGCCTGCATAATGGCCTGTTTGTAAACCGCCGCCGCATCCTTGTTGGGATCACCGGCAAATGCCAGGGT
>CAYSDE010000086.1:0-8098 GCA_964429685.1 uncultured Pseudobdellovibrionaceae bacterium | reverse complement strand
ATCTGAAAACTGATACTCTGGTGCAATCAGGGCATACTGAGTGTGGGGCTATGGCAGCTTTGCTTAAAATGAGCGAAGATCCTAACTGCATCCGGAGTCGGCATCTTGCTCCGATGCTGCGAGAGGTCGCCGGACTGAAGCGTGGCGCTCATAACTGGTTTACCAGACAGTATCGTCGTGAGCCGACACCGGTCGAGTTGTTGAGGGCGCTTGAAATGCACAACACTCGAATGGCAGCCCGGTATATGCAGGAGTTTGCCAATGACTGTTATCCTGATCGGAATATTAAAGTTCACGGCTGGTTGTACGACATGAGAGGGGCCAATATTCTGGCGCTTCAGCCGGATGGCAGCTTCAAGCCAATTACTCATATGCCAAGCCGCACGGATTATGCGAGCGGTTTACCCACCAGTTGCAGTCAGGGAGTCAGAGAGATCGGAGAACGTCTGCAATATCCGCCGGACAGCCAACCTGCTCAGGCAATCGTGCATTTCCACAAGTCGTGTGGGGGCAGAGGAACGCAGGCTAGCTCGCCGGCCTGAACACCAGCGCCGCCCCGTTGATGCAATAGCGCAAACCTGTTGGCTTCGGGCCGTCGTCGAAGACGTGGCCGAGATGGCCTTGGCAGGTGGCGCAATGCACCTCGATTCGGGTCAGGCCGAGGCTGTCGTCCCGGCTTTCGGCCACTGAGTCGCCTTCATATCCCCAAAAACTTGGCCAGCCGGTGCCGCTGTCGAATTTCTGTTCTGACCGGAACAGCAGTCTGTTGCATCCGGCACAGAAATACTCTCCCGCCCGCTTTTCACGGTGGAGCGGGTGCGATCCGGCGCATTCGGTGCCGTGACAGCGCAAGACGCGGTATTGTTCAGGCGACAGGCGGGCCTGCCATTCTTCATCATTCAGGGAAAGGATTGGCAGGGGGGATTGGCTCATAGGGCCGACTCCGTCAAAAGGCACTGCGGCTTAATATAGTCTGTCGCCCTTTCAGGAAAAGCTTTACTTATTTGATGCGGGGTAGCATTGCCTGCTTTGGTCAGGTCGTGGTAGGTCTGGTTTTGTCATTGAGGGGGGCTGATGTCCAAGCGTGTTGTTATTTCTCTGGGGGTTGCCGCAGTTGTTGCGGGTGGGCTTTATATGGCTGGCGATTATCTGCTGGCCCGGGCCGCCGAACAGTTTGTTGACAGTTTCCAGAAGGGCCTTCCCGAGGGAACAACCCTGAGTTACGACCGTATGGAAAGCAATCTGCTTGCTCGTCAGGTCACACTGGGAAATCTGAAAATCCGGGCGCCTGCCGGGGCCATTACCTACACCCTGACGGCCGGAGAGGTAAGTCTGCAGGGGGTTCCCCTGCCGGGAGCCGGAAGCGTCACGCTTGGCCATCTCAGTGCCAGCAAGCTGCAGATTGGTTTCGGCAACGAAATTGGTGCAGAAGCTGCCAGTTTTGACGGGATCAATCTGCATCCCGGCGGAGTTTCTTTTTCCGGCGGTGATGTTGCCGGATTCTATCTGCGTGGCGCTGTCGGCCCGACTCTGGTGCAGGCGACTACAGTCAAGCTGGGAGCGTTGCAGGACAACATATTGTCCTCTCTGGTGACCGACGGGCTGCAGCTTCGCCTGAATCCGGAAGAGGTTAACCATCTGGCGGAAGTCAGGCATGTTGAAGCCAAAACCATTAATCTGCCCGCTCTGATGGAAGCGCGCTCCAATCCGCGCAGCCTTTTGCTGCGGGACACGCTGGGGGAAGTCAGTCTCTCTGGTTTTGACCTTTCGGATGGCGCCGATACCCGTGTTTCGGTTGGAACGCTTGCCCTCAAGGGCGAAAGTGCCGGGAACGGCTATCGCAAGAACCTGTTGTTGGACGTGACCGGCATTTCGTTGCCGGTGCAGCGGGCTCCGGCGCAGGTTCAGGCCCTGATGGGGGTGAACGGGACGGCCAGCATGGCCCCGGCCGAGTTCCACATCTCCATCCTGCACGATCCCGCAACCCGCCTTCTGACCCTTGATAATGCCAGACTGGTTATGCCGGGGCAGGGCGAGTTGCAGGCCAAGGGCGCGGTTTCAGGAGTATCCTCGCTCATGCTGCTGGAGAATCCGGCTGGTTTTGCCGCCATGAGTTTTGACGGGTTTGAGCTGCATTATACCGATCTGGGCGTGGTGCAGCGGCGGGTGCAGGCCGAGGCCGAGCGTATGGCCATTACCCCGGACGTCTATGCGGAGCAGATTATTAACAAGATCGGCCCGCAGATGGAGGTTCTTGGTCGTCGTGGCACCCAGATTCGCGGCGTGCTGTACAACTTCATCTCCAATCCTCGTTACCTCAGCTTTGTCGCCAAACCAGCCCAACCCGTCTCGCTGCTGCAGTTGGCGCCGCTTCTGAACGCCCCTGCTCAGCTCGCTGATATACTTGGTATCTTCGCCTCGTCCGAGCCGCTGCACACTATTCCTGCTTCGCCCCCCTAAGAGACACTTGAAATGGACACGGGAATTCGTTAACATCCCCGGACTTGATTGTTGTCTGGTATTTGGTCTCAACAACCGGTTTTAACTTTTTCTGGAAGGGTTAATGGTATGAAGTTTTATCCTGATGAGCGCGTCGCCGTCTTTATCGATGGTGCCAACCTCTATTCGGCGGCCCGTGGTCTGATGTTTGACATCGACTACAAGAAGCTGCTTGAGTTTTTTCAGTCCAAGTGCCGCCTGATTCGTGCAACCTATTACACTGCGTTGCTGGACGATCAGGAGTATTCTCCGATCCGTCCGCTGGTCGACTGGCTGGACTATAACGGCTACAGCATGGTGACCAAGCCCGCCAAGGAGTTTACCGACTCGATGGGCCGCCGCAAGATCAAGGGCAATGTTGATATTGAGCTTGCCGTTGACATGATGGAAATGTCCAGCCGGATTGACCATGCCGTTCTCTTCTCCGGCGATGGTGATTTCCGCTCGCTGGTGGAAGCCGTGCAGCGTCGCGGTGTCCGTGTCACTGTCGTCAGCACCATGCGTTCCCCCACTCCGATGGTGGCCGATGAGTTGCGCCGTCAGGCCGATACTTTTATCGATCTGGTCGATCTGACGCCGTTCATTGCCCGGGCCCAGCGCCGCGAAGCTCCCTCGCTTCCGGAGCCGCAGTCCGAGGCCCATAATGACGCAGACGAGTTAGAGCCGGTCTAAACCGCTTTCACTTCCCGCTGAAGTTTGCTACTCAGCCCGCACCTGCAAGGGGGCGGGCTGAATGCTGTCAATCGACATTATCAAAGCCATCATCATGGGCGTGATGGAAGGCGCTACCGAATTTCTGCCGGTTTCTTCAACCGGCCACCTCATCCTGACCGCCAATCTTCTGGACTTTCAGAAGATGGAGGGGCTGTATGAAATTGTCATTCAGACCGGGGCTATTCTGGCGGTTATCCTGCTTTATTTCGGCAAACTGTGGAAAACCTTGGTTGGTTTACCGAACGACCGTACCGCGCAGAATTTTGCTCTGGTGGTAACAGTCGGTTTTCTGCCTGCCGGGGTCATCGGCTTTCTGCTGGGTGACTTTATCAAGGCGGCGTTGTTCAGCCCGCTGGTGGTGAGCATCTCGCTGATCGTCGGCGGGATCATTATGCTGGGGGTCGAGCGGCTGAGCCTGACTCCGCGCCTGACCACTGTTGATGCCATTACCCTGCCGGTGGCCCTTAAAATCGGCCTGTTGCAGTGTCTGGCCATGATCCCCGGCGTGTCGCGCTCGGGGGCAACCATCATCGGCGGGCTGCTGCTGGGGGTCGAGCGCAAGGCGGCGGCGGAGTTTTCCTTCTATCTGGCCATTCCAACGCTGGTCGGAGCGGCGGTGCTGGAAATGGTGAAATCCGGGGCGACGCTGCCGGATGGTGACCTTATGCTGATTGCCGTGGGCTTCGGGGTGTCCTTTCTGACCGCTCTGGTTGTCATCAAGGCCTTTATTGGCTGGTTATCCAATCACGGCTTCGGCGTTTTCGCCTGGTATCGCATTGTGCTGGGTGTGGTCATGATTGGCTTGATTTCGGGCGGCTACGTGCATGGCTGAAAAAGACCAGCAAGCCGAGCGCCTCGCCGCCGCCCTGCGCGATAATCTTAAGAAACGCAAGGAACAGCAGCGGCAGCGCGAATCTGGGGATAACTCCAAAAAGGACGACCCTGAGGCTTGAGTTCGGGCTGACCGGGGTCTAAAAAGCAGGACTTCCCGCATCAGGAGATATACATGCCGATTTTACCCGACCACTGGATCCGCGAACAGGCCACCAAGCACGGCATGATTGAACCGTTTGTCGAGAGCCAGCGCGGGCAGGGGATTATCTCCTACGGCGTGTCCTCCTACGGCTATGATGCCCGGGTGGCGGACGAGTTCCGCATCTTCACCAATGTTGATAATGCGCTGATTGATCCGAAGAGCTTCCGGGCGGACAGTTTTGTCGAGCGCCGGACGGATGTCTGCATCATTCCGCCCAACAGTTTTGCACTGGCCCGCACGGTGGAGTATTTCCGCATTCCGCGTGATGTGCTGGTCGTCTGCCTTGGCAAGTCGACCTATGCGCGCTGCGGCCTCATCGTCAATGTCACCCCGCTCGAGCCGGAATGGGAAGGACATGTGACGCTGGAAATTTCCAACACCACCCCGCTGCCCGCCAAGGTCTATGCCAATGAAGGGCTTTGCCAGTTCCTGTTCTTCAGGGGCGAGAGTGCCTGCGATGTCTCCTACAAGGATCGCGGCGGCAAATACATGAAGCAGACCGGCGTTACCCTGCCTAAAATCCTTGTGAAAGAAGAAGCATAAATGGACAAGATCCGCATTATCGGTGGCGCACCGCTCAATGGCCGTATTGCAGTCAGTGGGGCCAAGAATGCCGCGCTGGGTCTGATGCCTGCCGCCCTGCTGACCGACAAGCCGCTGCGGCTGGTCAACATGCCGCGTGTGGCCGACATCCAGTCGATGAAAGGCCTGCTGGCGCAGATGGGCGTTGCCGTCAGCGAAGGCGGTGAGGGGACGTCGCATTGGGTCGAGTTGAACGCCGCCGATCTCACCAGCACGGTCGCGCCTTATGAGTTGGTGCGGAAAATGCGTGCTTCGATTTTTGTGCTGGCGCCGCTGGTGGCGCGGGCCGGTCAGGCAGAAGTTTCTTTGCCCGGCGGCTGTGCGATTGGTACCCGTCCGGTTGATCTCTATATCAGCGGTCTGACCCAACTGGGCGCTGAAATCCAGCTGGATGGTGGCTACATCAAAGCCCGCTCCAAAGGCCGCCTCAAAGGCGCAAAGATTGTTTTTCCGTTTGTCTCTGTCGGGGCGACCGAAAGCATGATGATGGCGGCCTCGCTGGCCGAGGGGGAAACCCAGCTGGTCAATGCCGCCCGCGAGCCCGAGATTATCGATCTGGCCGAATGCCTCACCCGCATGGGCGCAAAGATTGAGGGGATCGGCACCGATACCATCACCATTCAGGGCGTCGACAAACTGTCCGGCGCGATGCACTCCATCATTCCCGACCGTATTGAAGCTGGCACCTATGCGATGGCGGCGGCGATTACCGGCGGCAAGCTGGAGCTGATTGGCGCCCGCAGCATCCATCTGGCGGCAGCCAGCCGGGTTCTGCAGCAGGCAGGTGTAACGCTGGAGGATACTGCCGAGGGGCTGACCGTCAGCCGCAAGAGCGACCTGATCGGCGTTGATGCCATGACCGAACCTTTCCCCGGTTTTGCGACTGACCTGCAGGCGCAGTTCATGGCGCTGATGACGGTGGCCAAGGGCGCCTCCATGATTACCGAAACCATCTTCGAAAACCGCTTCATGCATGTGCCGGAACTGGCGCGGATGGGGGCCAACATCACCGTGCATGGTTCGTCGGCGCTGGTGCGCGGCGTCAATCATCTCAAGGGCGCGCCAGTGATGGCGACAGACCTGCGGGCGTCTGTCTCGCTGGTGCTGGCGGGTTTGGTTGCCGAAGGTGAAACCATTGTTCACCGCATCTATCATCTTGATCGCGGCTATGAGCGGCTGGAAGAAAAGCTGCGGGTTTGTGGCGCCACCATCGAACGCGTCCGCGAGGCCGAGACGGCCTGATGGAGGAAACGCGCCAGCGTCTGGCCGGGATCGAACTGGACGAACAAAGCATCGTCCGCTGGCACGACGACGTAGCGCATGAACGCAGCGTGGCGATTTGCGACCTGCTTGAAAGCAACTCCTTTGTGCTGACCGCCTATCCCGAGGCGGGCCCTTATTTTCTGCATCTTTCGCTGCGGGACAACCGGCTGGTTTTTCTGCTGCGTGATCTGGGTGGGCATGAACTGGGTGAGGTTTTGCTGCCGCTCAGTCCCTTCCGCAATGTGGTGCGCGAATATTTCGCTGTCTGCGATGCCTATTACCGGGCCGTGCGCGGTGCGCAAGCCCAGCAGATTGAAACCATCGACATAGGGCGGCGCGGCCTTCATAATGAAGCGGCCAGTCTGCTCAAAGAGCGACTGAACGGCCAGATCGGACTGGACGACGAAACCGCCCGCCGTTTGTTTACCCTTCTGTGTGTTCTGCATCTCAAGGAGCGTGGACTGTGACTGACCGTGAACTGTTCTTCCGCTCCGTGCTGTTTGTCTGCACCCGCAACGCTGTGCGCTCGCCGATGGCCGGGGCGCTGGTCAACAGCATCGCGCCGAAGGGGGAGGTGCGGGTTGTCTCAGCCGGGCTGGAAGCCGCCCCGCTGGATCCCTTCGCGGTTGAGGTGATGAAGGAAATCGGCATTGATCTGTCCGGCCACCAGCCGACCAGTCTGCTGGATGCCCTGCTCAGCGGAAAGTTTGACCTTATCGTTACCCTGTCAGATGAAGCTGCCGCCAAAGTCCTGCCCCGCGAAGGCCAGCGCGTTGCCAACTGGTCGGTGCCTGATCCCAGCAAGTGCGAAGGCAGCCGTGAGCAGGTTCTGAGTACCTACCGCGAAGTTCGGGACACCCTGAAACACCGGGTCGAGACCCTGTTTGAAAGCCTTTAGATCGACGGCTTGGGCTGCCGTGCTGGCGCTGCTGGTCCGACCACTGGATCAAGCCGCTTGGCCACTTCGGCTCCGATCATCTGGCTGACCGTCTGGCTGGCTTCTCCCTCCAGAGTCATGTTTTCAGCGCGTGGATAGAGAGCCTTGATAAGATTTTGACCGACTTCGCCGCTGGCCAGTACGAATGCACCGATCCGCTGGTGGCGTTCTGCTTCGCTGGCCGGAGGGGGGGCACCTTTGTGCAGCACTTCTCCTTTGAGCAGGGGCTTATAGAAAGCGTCTTTACGGTCAGGATGAGCCTTGATGTTCTCCTGGGCCCGGTCGGAGAAATCCTGCGCAATCAGCCCGATGGCGCCGTCGTCTACAACGATGACCAACCCGCCTTTCCCCTTATCGAAAGGCATTTCAGGTTCGACTGTCAACCGGCCCGCTTCAGAAGTATCCAGACTGAGATGAACTGTGTTGGCGGGGAGCTTTTCCTGCTTCTGCAGTTCTTGCAGTCCTTTATGCTGGGCCGTCCCTTCTTTGATAACCAGATACTCAATATCAAGCGCCTGCCCATCGGCACTCAGACGGTTTGTTTCTTGCAACGGCGAGAGATCGACCTTCTCTGTCGCAGAGCTGCCTTTGTCGTTCCACGCGGAACTGGGACGAATAGCCATGTCTGAATCTCCATATCTGGAATTTTCACAAAAACTACGGCCATGATACCCTGTCAGGGTTAACAAGGACTGTATTGCGCCTTACTGCCCCTGACTGGCCGAGAAACCCAACTGGCCGTCGAAGGTGCAGAGGGTTTCCAGTTTGATGAAATCAAGTCCGGCACCGGTAAGACCGTTCAGCACAGCTACAATATCGGCGTGGCTGACGGTGCCACCCTTGTTGAGATAGCGCAGGCACCAGTGATCGCCGCCGAGGCTTTCGGCCTGACCGTTGGGCCACATTTTGAGGCCACGGGCGGAAATCATCTGCAGCTGCATGCCACCCGCGACAGCAGTCTTGGCTTTTTCAGCCAGCGTTTCAATCGGGCTGCCTTTCCAGTTGACCCACACATCCACGCCGACCATTTCCTTTTTGGTCGCGGGCAGGGGGCGGACGGTGATGGG
>CAYSDE010000085.1:0-8137 GCA_964429685.1 uncultured Pseudobdellovibrionaceae bacterium | reverse complement strand
GAAAGGCCAAGCAGAAGAGCCGGAACAACGAGAGCGAGATAAGTAGAACGCATCATTGATGTACCATCATCCGAGGTGAAACATTACACCCTTCTTAGCGGATGGAAGCAGGCAAGACAATAGCTTGCTGGAGAATTTACACAGCTTTCTGAAAGAGGGCCCGGGACTCGGCTCAAGGCTGGGTCAAGTGACGTGAATTTAGTTCAAAGGCCGCTAAAATTGTCTGTTGGGCCGCGTTAAAATTGTTGTCCGAGACGATCAGAAGCGTTGCAACACCCCGGTTCTGGTCATTAAGAATCGCCAACCCCTCAAAATTCTCGGTCAGCAAGGGGCTTTCAAGTTGGGCCAAAGTCGAGGCAGCCAGCGCGGCCCCCGGCATCATGTCGCGCAGGGCAATCCGGGCGATTCGGGTGCGAAAGCCGTAGAAAAGGTTAAAGCCCCGCTCGAGAACGGCAACATCCCCGCCCGGCAATATCCCCAGATCAACCGGCTTCAGCCCCGGTGCGGACTGGTAGGTCATGCCTTGCCAGACCCCCTCTTTGTAAAGCCAGGCCTGATGGGCCCCATCCGGGCCAGCAGCCTCGGCAATCGTAAAAATACTGCCGTCTTCCAATTGGGTCAGAGCTTCCAGCCCCTCATTGCGCGGCAGCCCCCCCCAGACCGGGCGGTGCCGCCAACGGTACCGGAGCTGTTGTCCAGCTTGCATAGCGTTCAATCCGGTGATCGCGCTCAAACCCGAGCAGCCAGCCGCCCCCCTGCAGGGCAGTCAGCGCCTCCGAATCGTAGCGGGCACGGGTTCTAACCGGCTTGCCGTCCTCATCCAGCAAGCGCCGCCCGTGATCGAAGCTGACCCCGACCAGATGTCCGTCAGCCCAGCGCAACTGGCCCTGAAAGACGCGGCCGGAATCGGAGAGGGCGATGAGCGTCTTTGCATCTTTATCGAGACTGATCGCCGACAATCCCCCCAACCGGTCCGGCCCCGGTGGCACCACCACCGCCCCCAGAAAGCTGAGTTGGCCGACAGTCGCATTGGCGGCATTGGTCCGATCAAGCTGCAGCTGCTGGGCCGCTGCCGGAAGCGCAAACAGACAGAGAAGAACCAGAATCGCCGAACGCATCAAACATCCCCCGCCGCCCGGATAAAGGCCGCCATGACCTTTTTGACATCCGAATGCTCAAAGGCAATGGAAAGTTTGTCGCCTTCGATCATGTCAATCAGACCATAGCCGAATTTTTTCGTGAAAGACACGATCACCCACGGCAAAATCGTGGCTGGCGCGGGAGGGAGGCAAACGCACCGCCCGCCCCTCGATTACCGGGGCCCGGTTGCCCCAGTTATCAGAAGACGGCGCCGCATGGCCAAAGCCTTCAGCAAACAGGCCCCGGCTCTGCTCCTGCTCGATATGCGCTTTGGGTAACTCGCCGACAAAACGCGAGGGAATGCCGTCTTCCCACTGGCCGTGAATGCGGCGGCGCGCTGCATAAGTGACATGGGCTTTCTTCTTGGCACGAGTGAGGCCGACATAGGCCAGCCGCCGCTCTTCCTGCAACGCCCGTTCGCCATGTTCATCCAGCGAGCGCTGAGAGGGGAAAATCGCCTCTTCCCAGCCGGGCAAAAAGATATAGTCGAATTCCAGCCCTTTAGCGGCATGCAGGGTCATCAGCGTCACCGCATCACCCCCTGCCCCGGCCACCTGCTCCATCACCAGAGAAACATGCTCAAGAAACGCCGCCAGCGTCTCGAACTCGGCCATAGCGGTGATGAGTTCTTTGAGGTTCTCCAGCCGTCCCGGTGCTTCCGGGGTTTTGTCCTGCTGCCACATGGCGGTATAACCCGACTCGTCCAGCAGCACCGCCGCCACCTGCGGATGAGGAGTCACCTCCAGCAGTTTGCGCCAGCGGGCAAAGTCTTCCGACAAAGCGCGGATGGTGGTGCGCATTTTGGGTTTCAGCTCATCCGTTTCAGCCAGACGCGCCGCCGCCTCGCTGAGCGGCAGATTGAGCGCCCGCGCCCCCTGATGCAGCTGCTGCACCGTGGCCGGGCCGATCCCGCGCTTGGGCGTGTTGAGGATACGCTCAAACGCCAGATCATCCGCCGGTTGGTGCAGCACGCGCAGATAGGCCAGCGCATCGCGGATTTCCTGCCGCTCGTAAAAACGCGGGCCGCCAATCACCCGATAAGGCAGGCCGAGGGTCAGCAGCCGCTCTTCAAACTCGCGGGTCTGGAACCCGGCCCGCACCAGCACCGCCATTTCGGACAGTGGCGTCCCTTTGCGCTGGGCATCCTCGATACACTCGCCGACAAAGCGGGCTTCTTCCTCGCTGTCCCACACCCCGCGCACCAGCACTTTCTCGCCCATCTCGGCTTCCGTCCACAAGGTCTTGCCCAGACGCTCGCGGTTTTTGGCAATCAGTTCGGAAGCCGCGGCCAGAATATGCCCGGTCGAGCGGTAATTCTGCTCCAGCCGCACAATCGCAGCGCCGGGGAAATCTTTTTCAAACCGCAGGATGTTGCCCACCTCGGCCCCGCGCCAGCCATAGATCGACTGGTCATCATCGCCGACGCAGCAAAGATTGCGATGCCCCTGCGCCAGCAGCCGCAGCCACAGATACTGCCCAACATTGGTATCCTGATATTCATCGACCAGAATGTAACGGAATTTATTCTGCCAGCTCTGCAAGACATCAGGATGTTTGCGGAAGATGGTCAGGTTATGCAGCAGCAGATCACCAAAATCAGCGACGTTGAGGGATTTCAGCCGGGCCTGATACTGTTCATACAAGCGGACAATCCGGCTTTCGCCATCAGCACCACTCACCCGCTCCGGCTCTTCGCCCCGGTCTTTCCATTTCTGGATCATCGACAGCACCGCTTTGGGCGGCCAGCGTTGCTCGTCAATCCCACTGCCTTCCATCAGCTGCTTGATCAGACGCAACTGGTCGTCGGCATCCAGAATGGTGAAATTGTCTTTCAGGCCCACCAGCGCGGCGTGCTTGCGCAGAATACGGGCGGCCAGCGCATGAAACGTCCCCAGCCACCAGCCTTCGGGCGCCCGGCCAATCATGCGGCCAATCCGCTCGCGCATTTCACCGGCGGCCTTGTTGGTAAAAGTCACCGCCAGAATCTCGAAGGGCGAGATATTCCGGCTCAGCAGCAGATGAGCCAGACGGGTGGTGAGAACCCGCGTCTTGCCGGTGCCCGCTCCGGCCAGCACCAGCACCGGCCCGTCCAGCGCCTCAACCGCCGCCCGTTGGGGCGGGTTGAGGGAGGCCAGATAAGGCGGCAGATCGGTGTCGGTGGTCAGTGCGGGACTATTCATGCCCCCTAGATAGTCCCGAATGAACATTGTGGCAACTATGCGCCCGCAGCTGCTGTCACGAAACCGTCATATAAACTTCACACACAAAGTGATCCGATTTCAGTAGCTTCTGCAAAACGGGATGCACTGTCGCGTCCCACTTTACAGAAAGAAAGCTGAAACAAATCATGTCACTTCCTCTCCGTCCCCTGTTTAACGCCGCTGTGCTTGGAACTGCAGCAGCTCTGCTGGCAGGCTGCGGAATGTCGGCACAGGAGCAGGCCGAAGCGACTGCTACGGTATTAAAGAGTAACAGTCGTATGCAGGGCCGCCTGATTGCCTATTCAAGCTATACCTATTCGAGCGGCATACAAACGATTACCAAGCGTGCCACCACGCTGGTACGCGATCTTGCTGCATGCTATATGCATGGTGAGTATCAGGCGCTGGAGTCGCAGCTGCAGCATAGTGGCCGTGAGGTAAAGCTGTCCTGCCTTAGCCTTGATGGCAGCATCGCCGGTCAATTCACCTGTATAGCGGAAAACAACAATCCTTCCTGCCGTTCTTTTAGTGAAACGGTCGGCAGGTCGGATGACAGCAAGCACGGTGTCAAATATCCGAAGCTGGATTAGGGCGTTTCAGGTTTTAATGTACATCCCACGATAAAGTACCCCATCCCAGCGAACGCCGGGATGAGGTGAAAGAATGTTTAGTTAAAACGCTCACACAGACTGGTAAACTAAGCTGCCCGCACGCTCGCAATGAACTTCTCGACTTCCTTGCGCAGGTGACTGGCTTCAACGCTCAGGCTGCTGGCGGCTTCCAGCACCTGCGCGGCGATCTGACCGGTTTCGCTGGCGGCCATGGTAACCGTACCGATGCTGTTCGAGACTTCCTGCGTTCCGGTAGAGGCTTCCTGCACGTTGCGGGAAATTTCCGCCGTTGCCGCGCCCTGTTCTTCCACCGCCGCAGAGATCGCCGTGGTGATGCCGCTGATGCGCTCGATGGTGCCGCCGATATTCTGAATGGCCGTGGCCGCTTCGCTGGCCACTGCCTGCATGGTGGAAATCTGGGAGGTAATTTCTTCAGTTGCCTTGGCAGTCTGGTTGGCCAGATTCTTGACTTCGCTGGCGACCACGGCAAACCCCTTGCCGGCTTCACCGGCACGGGCTGCCTCAATGGTGGCGTTAAGCGCCAGCAGGTTGGTCTGATTGGCAATCTGGGAAATCAGCTGCACCACCTCACCGATTTTCTGGGCGGCTTCGGACATACTGGCCACTGTTTTATTGGTGTTTCTGGCTTCCTCGACCGCTGCCTTGGTCGCCCGCGACGAGTCCGCGACCTGACGGGTAATTTCGTGGATCGACGAACTCAGCTCTTCCGTCGCCGCCGCCACCGTTGAGACATTGGCCGCTGCCTGCTCGGAAGCCGCCGCCACACTGGAAGCACGCTGGCTGGTCTGGTCGGCTGTGCCACTCAGGGTTTCGGCATAGCTGCGCATTTCACCAGCTGACCCGCTGACGGTTCCCACAACCTTGCCGATAGCGGCCTCAAAATCCCGGAACAGCTGCCGGGTTTTTTCCTGACGCTGGCTGTCATCTGCCGCTTTGCGGGCGTCTGCAGTCCGCAGCTTTTCCATCTCCGCCAGACTGGTCTGGAATACTTTAAGCGCCTTGGCCATTTCGCCGATTTCATCGCTGCGATGATCCTGTGTCACCCGCACATCAAGATCCCCCTTGGAGAGCTTGACCATCAGACCAGTCAAGTTCAGCACCGGGCGGGCAACCAGACGGCGCAGCAGCGTCTGCACGACCAGAATAGCCAGCAGGAAAGAGACGGCCGCCGCACTGAGGGCAACCCTCTGGGCATGTTTGAAACCATCGATGCGGACGGTGAGCAGACGCTCAAGATCGCTGGAACAGGCTGTATAAAAGCTGCCCAGCGCCCTCACCGCTGCCGTCACTTCATCTTCGGTCGGAATGCGCTCAATCCATTTAGCCACCACCTCATGCACGGCCTGTTTGACCGCTGTATGTGATGCGTTCAACTCGGCCTTGACGGTACCGTCGGTATTGCCGAGATAGGCCGAATCCACCGAGCCGTTAAGCCCGTCCAGCACGGTCTGCAGACCGCCCATTTTGACGGTCAGATCAAGCTTCTCCTCGGCACTCAGGGTGCGGTCGGCGTAAGCAGCGCGGGAAGCCAGCGCCAGATCGGTCACCCGGTCCAGCACATCAGGAATTTTCACCACCGCCAGATCCATGACATAAAAGCTGTCCAGATCGGGATCAAGGATGAGGTTGGACTTGTCGCCGATACGGCTGGTCAGGGCGCGCAGGGCAGCGCGAGCCTCACTCCCGGCCGTGCCGGTAATTCCCCCTGACAGCGAGGCAAGTTTGCTCCCTGACTCCTTGGCCAGATCAGCCGACTGCATGCCATCGCCATGTTCGCTTTCCAGTTTGGTCATACTGGCAGCGAGGGACGACAGTGTGCCGGACATCCCCACTTCAACCTTGGCAACCGTCAGATGAGCGTCTGCTACCCCGCGCAGATATTGTACCCCGGCAACTTCCTTGAGGGCAAAATCAATCGCCTTGTTCTGCTCAACCATCAGCATATACGTCATGAAGCCCACGGGCGCCGTGAATAACAGCACGGCAAGCGAGAGTTTGCGGGTGATACTGGCATTGAGATAGGAAAACATGAATCGCCTCTTGCTTCTGAAAGTTGCTCTGGTCACAAGATACAGAGCCTTCGCCAGAATTGAACTTGGCCCGCGTACTATCATACGTAAATGGTTAACTGCTGATTAATAAAACCGGCTGCCAAAGAGTGATAAAAAGGCCAGCCGCCTCATGCCTGCACATTTTTTACGCAGTCTTCAGGCAAAAACCCGGTTTGCGGAAAGCGCGGCAGCGTCTAGAGTGCTGAAACGATGACTGAATTAAATGCCACCCCGAGTGTCGACGAGATCCGCGAACGCTTCAAGAGCGGCGATCTTCATGACCTGTCCGATGCCACCATTGCCGCCATCCGCGAAGGCGGCGGTTTCGGCTGGATCAATGTCCCCGCTGCCGACGTGCTGGAGCGTTACTGGAAAGGGGTGCTGGTGGTTCCCGACCGGCGGCTGTTCGTCGCCCGGCTGGACGGGGTGATTTGCGGCTCGGCCCAGATTATCCGTCCCCCCAAAAACAATGAAGCACAGGCGCATAGCGGCCAGCTCACCACCACCTTCATTGCGCCCTGGGCCCGGGGCCACGGCCTGTCCCGGCTGTTGACCCTGACCGTCTTGCGAGCCGCCAAGGCCAGCGGGCTCAAGGTTATCAATCTGGATGTGCGCGAAACACAGGAAGCCGCCATTGCCCTCTACCGCTCGCTCGGCTTCCTCGAATTCGGGCGGCATCCCTTTTATGCGCTGGTAAATGGCCAGCGCGTCGCCGGACTCTATTTTACCCGTGACCTTGAAACGCTGGATGAGGTGGGCGCGTGATCCTCTTTCCCTCGATTGATCTCAAGGATGGTCATGTTGTCCGCTTTGTGCGCGGCGCCAACATGACGGCGGTGCGGGTTGATAATGCCGACCCCGCCACCATCGCCAGAAGCTTCCGCGATCAGGGTTTCCGCTGGCTGCATGTGGTTGACCTCAATGGCGCCACCACCGGGCAGATGACCAACAGCAGCGCGGTAGAGACCATTCTCGGCGCTGTCGACATTCCGATCCAGCTCGGCGGCGGCATCCGCGATATGGCGACCATCGAATACTGGCTGTCAAAAGGGGTGCGGAGAGTCATCCTCGGCACTGTTGCCCAGAGAAACCCTACACTGGTGCGCGAAGCCTGCCAGAAATTCCCCGGCCGCATTGTTGTTTCCATCGATGCCAAAGGTGGCCGCGTCACTCTTGCGGGCTGGACGCAGACCACCAATGTCAAGGTTCTCGAACTGGCCCTGCGCTATGAAGACGCAGGCGTGGCGGCCATTATCTACACCGATATTGGCCGCAATGATTCGCTGGCTGGCATCAACATCGAGGCCATGTCTGATCTCGCCTTTGCCCTGACCACCCCGCTGATCGCCGCCGGTGGCCTCGCCGCCCTCGGAGACATTGAAGCCCTCAGGCGGGAAGAAAACGCGGGTATCGTCGGGGTCATCTGTGGCCGCGCCCTTTATGATGGCCGCGTTGATCCGCAGGCCGCCCTTGATCTGGCGGGCGCGCAGGAAGATTTTGTTTAACCTCCCAGCCCCCTCCCCTGCTTGCGGGGGAGGGCCGGGGTAGGGGCCTTACCGGAGAACCAAACCATGACCACGACTTATGATCCCAACAACATCTTCGCCAGAATCCTGCGCGGTGAGATCCCCACCAAAAAAATCTACGAAGATGATTTTGCCCTCGCCTTCCCGGACATCAACCCGCAAGCCCCGGTTCATGTGCTGGTCATCCCCAAAGGCGCGTATGTATCCTTTGCCGATTTCGCACAGCAGGCCCCACCCGAAGCGGTCGCCGGTTATATCCGCGCTATCGGCGTCGTTGCTGAAATGGTCGGGGTCAAGGACAGCGGCTACCGTCTGCTCTTCAACGCAGGCGCCAACGCCCATCAGGAAGTCCCCCATCTACACTGCCACATCTTCGGCGGCAAACGACTGGGGCCGATGCTGGTGCGGGAGTAATGGCAACCATCATAAAATCACCTATGAAGATCGTCATGCCAGCGAAAGCTGGCATCTTGGGAAGCTCTCCGCAGAAACTGCGTTTCAAGGCATGAAACAGCGCGCTCTGCACCAACGGAGATTCCTTAAGTTCACAAACGAAGTGCAACACCCTGCTAAGGTGTTGCCGTCAT
>CAYSDE010000084.1:0-8337 GCA_964429685.1 uncultured Pseudobdellovibrionaceae bacterium | reverse complement strand
AACGGCCTGCTCTCCCTCGAAGACGCCTGCGAACGCTACACCCTCTCGGTTGAAGAATTCCTCAACTGGCAGGAATTGATCGACCGCCACGGCGTCCGCGCCCTGCGCGCCACCAAGGTCAAGGATTACCGGGCCAAGCAGAAAGAGGCCCGAACGGAAGCAGTGGCCACACATCACCACCGCTCGTTCCGCTGAGAAAGAATTTTCAGGCTGCCGGTAATCCGGCGGCCTCTTTTATGGCGTCCACAATCCGCTCGGCCAGTGGCTTGGGGTCGTCGCTTTCGACCATGACGCGGATCAGGGGTTCGGTGCCGGATTTGCGGACGAGGACGCGGCCTTGGCCTTTCAGCCCGGTTTCAACTTCGGCAATTACCTGCTGCACTTCCGGCGCGGCCAGCGGATTGAGCCCTTTGTCATAACGGACGTTGAGCAGAATCTGCGGCACCGGAGAAAACACCCGGCAGACTTCGCTGGCGGGTTTGTTCTGGGCGATGAGGCAGGCCAGCACCTGCAGCGCCGCCACCAGACCATCGCCAGTGGTGGCAAAGTCGGATAGAACGATATGCCCGGAGGCCTCGCCGCCCAACGTCCAGCCCAGTTCACGCATTTTTTCGACCACATAGCGATCACCCACGGCAGCCCGCTCGAGCTTGAGGCCGCGACCGGCAAGAAAACGCTCCAGCCCCAGATTGGACATCACTGTCGCCACCACGCCCGCTCCCTGCAACTGACCGGAGGTCTGCCAGGTGGCCGCAATCAGGCCGAGAATCTGATCCCCGTCGATGAGCTGGCCTTTTTCATCAATCAGCACCACCCGGTCGGCATCGCCGTCCAGCGCAATACCGAGATCGGCCTTGTGCTGCAGTACGAATTCGCGGGCTGATTCAGGGTGCATGGCCCCGCAGCCCCGGTTGATGTTGGTGCCGTCGGGATTGACGCCGATGGAAATGACCTCGGCCCCCAGTTCGTACAGCACCCGCGGCGCCACTTTGTAGGCAGCTCCATGCGCACAGTCGATGACGATCTTGAGTCCGTCCAGCCGCAGATGGCGGGGAAAGGCGCGTTTGGTATGCTCGATCACCCGCCCGGTTTCATCCTCCAGTCGCGAGGCCCGGCCCAGATCGGCGGGGGCGGCGAGATCGGCGGCAAAGCTTTCGACCATGCGGTTTTCAATCGCCTGCTCAATGTCGTCGGAGAGTTTGAAACCATCCGGCCCGAACAGCTTGATTCCGTTATCGACAAAAGAGTTATGCGAGGCTGAAATCATGACGCCCAGATCTGCCCGCAGCGAGCGGGTCAGCATGGCGACCGCTGGCGTCGGCACCGGCCCCAGCAGAATCACATCCATGCCCATGCCGATAAAACCGGCCACCAGCGCAGGCTCGACCATATAGCCGGACAGCCGGGTATCCTTGCCGATCACCGCGAGATGACGATGGGTGCCATGCCGGAACTGCAGCGCCGCCGCCATTGCCACCTTGAGACAGGTTTCCGCCGTCATCGGTTCGCTGTTGGCCTGACCCCGGATGCCGTCGGTACCAAAAAATTTGCGTGTCATAAAAAACTACCCCCGCCTCTGTGTAGCAAAGGCGGGGGCAGAATAGCCATCAGAAATTGTTACAGGGCGTTACTCGCAGCCGCGAGGCTTGGGTGTCCTGCGCGCCTGATCGGCAGCTGCCACCGCCCCTTGAACGGCTGTCTGCTTAGCGTTACCCCCCTGAAGAAGACCGCCCAAAAACCCGCCCACAGCTCCTACGGCCGCCGTCACAGCCACAGACGGGCAATCGGCAGGCTGTTGCTGCTGCTGACCCGGATGCGGCTGTGGTTGCTGCTGCTGTTGCGAGCTACCCCCAAAAAGACCACCAAAAACATTACTCAGACCACTCCGCCCTCGCACGTTGGAAAAATCCTGCTGAACGTCAGCCTTGACCTGTCTCTCAGCAACGTCATTCTGATTCTTGGGCAAACCGAAAAGCTCAACCACCGCTTTCTGCTCCCCGGTTTTACTATCCCTGAAAGATAACCTTTCCGGATTATCCACGTAATCATAAGGATTCAGCCACCGGATTGGTTCATCCGCGTTTCTATCATTTTTGGTTGCAACAGCAGCTCCGACCGGATACTTGCCGGGATCTTGAAACTCTGCCTTCGGACTGATATAGGGCTTATTGGTCAAAGGATCTATCGTTCGCTGCAGTTTCTCGAATTCCTCCTGAGACTTGACGTCCTGACGCAGCATAAAAACCAGCTGACTGCCATTCGCCCCATTCTGCCCCAGAAAGCGCACATCGACTTCAAAGCCGGCGTTGGGAACTCCAAAACGGTAGATGGTGCCGTTCTTTCCTCCTAGTGCCTGTGTAATCGCCTCTCCAATCATTATACTAGGACGCGTACTATCCTCGGACACACGCGATGCAAGCCAATGATCACGAAGAAAGGGAGCATACATTCTTTCACTAGGCAGCTGTGGGCCACGGTTAAACGGATTGTTCATTTGACTGCTCCTAGTTGGTTCCGGTCTCCTGACTGTGCCAGAATCAGGTGAAGCAATGGTTACAAACGGGAAAAGTCCTGCCGCAACAAGGGCTAAGACGGCGGTTTGGTGACGGAAACTGGTCATGTTTTCAAACTCCGGGATTTCAAGATGTCGCCTTCTAGGGCGCTTGACCCTACGCTTTATCCGTTCAAGTCGTCAAGAAAATTGGGGCGGCTGGCTGGCCTGATTGGCCTTGCGCAATTCATCAAGGTTAACAACGCAGAAAAATGGTGCCGGCGGAGAGGATTGAACTCCCGACCTTCGGTTTACAAAACCGCTGCACTACCGCTGTGCTACGCCGGCCCGCCTGTGCTTGTAGCAAAAAAAACGGCGGGGGGCAAATCACTTAAGCTTGCTTTGGTCGGGGGGAAGTTGTTAATCTTGCCTGTTTAAAAAATGGGGGGATTATGGGAAGACCGGAAAACAGCATTTCAGATGCAGAGAACAAGCCAACTCTGGACCGGGAGAATCTCACCGGGAAATACGGGCTGGTTTTTCCGATGGCAAGTTTTCGCAGGCTTGCCGAAACTGCCGGTCTGAAGTCGCCCATAGAAATTCCGCTGTCTTTCCGGCCTGATGGTGTGGTTGATCTCAGCAGTATTGACTTCAGCAATCCGCTTATGAAGGATGTCGTTGCTTTAATCCTGTGGGCAACGGGTCAGGCTGTGGTCTGCTCAAAAGCCGAGAATCAGAGGCTGACTGATAGCAATGCTCATTTAAAAGGCCAGAATGGAAAGCTGAACGGAAAAGTTTCTACCCTCACCGCCGAAGTACGGCAGCTCCGCATTGAGGCCACACAGGCAGCGCGGGCGGCAGCAAATAACAGCGAGACAGCGGCACTTCAGCGTCAACTGGCTGAGGCGAAGAGCAAACTTGACCGCGCCAACGCAACCATTGCCGGGCAGCAGGCAACCATTGCAAATCTTAAGCAGGAGAAAGCCGCACAAACCGTGGAGAATAGCCAGCTGCGCGGTGCGGTGCGTCGTCTGGCGCGAGGGGCCGGTCAATTGGCTAGCGCTGCCGAAGCCATCTGGACGGGACAGGCCCCCCATGTGCAGCGCTCCGCTAACAGGCCGGATGTTGAGACTTTTCCGCCCTTGGTTCAACTGCCGGAATGGGTTGAGGACAAGTTGGCGGGGAAACTGGTACTGCATGACAGCACCATTCCCGTTATTCGCAAATGTCAGCACCAGAAACCGGCCATGGTTTTTCAAGCGCTGGCTCTGCTGGCCCACGAATATCGCGATACGAAGATTACTCCCGGCCCAACGAATCTGGCCCGCTTTGAGGCAAGGAGAAAGGCATTATGTCTGGCTCATCGCCCCAGTCTGCATGAGTCTACGTGGGGGAGCCGCCTCTATGCAAAAGAGTATCGGCGCCTGCACGACGGCATGGTGTATGAACTCGATTGGCATCTGAAGCGCAACGGTCTGCGGGTGTATCATGCCTCAAACCTGATGCCGGAGACGCAAGCGGTTTTTGTCGGTCACGCGCCGACCCATCTCAGAAACTCGTTTGATTAGGAATCAGGCATGACCCTTATAATCCGCAGCACTGAAGTTTCCGATGCTGCGGCAATTGCCCGGGTGCATGTAGCGGCATGGCAGGCTGCTTATCAGGGGATGGTGCCAGCAGAGCAACTGGTCGGGTTCACTGAACAGAGACAAACCAGTCGCTGGCAGAAAATTCTGGGCACTGCGGAAGCACAGGCGCCGACGCTGGTTGCTGTCAAAAACAACGAACTCGCCGGATTTGTCTGCGTCGGCCCCTCACGTACACCGGAACTGGGCTATGCCGGAGAAATCATGGCGCTCAATGTTCACCCCGATTTCTGGGGACAGGGCGTTGCCGAGCCCTTGCTGCGGGCCGGAGTAAACTGGCTGCTCACGGCGGGCTATACCGACATGCATCTATGGGTTGTGGTTGAAAATGGCCGCGCCCGCCGCTTCTACGAGCGAGTTCTCGGCCCCGGCGTCATTCCCGCGTCTGCCAAGGTAGAAACCGGCATTAACGAAATTGCCTATGGCTGGCGCAGGATGGATTTGCCCGCTTACACCAACGGCCATAATTATTGACCTTAATTGTTATCGTCGTCATGCCAGCGAAAGCTGGCATGACTATTTTTCCAAGGGTCACAACTCATAACCTTTAGGGGTTGTACCCAATTGAAGTTGAACCTTATCAAAAAGATAGCTCGTCATCCCGGCGAAAGCCGGGATCCATCTTCCGCCGTCTCCTTCTTCCTCACTGCCGGGAGATGGATTGCGGCTTGCGCCACAATGACAATTAAAGGAATTTCACTGAAACGAATTGAGTCCACACCCTAGTATTACACCAAAAATTAACCCCGATTTGCGATGATCCAAGTACGTATATTTTAAGAGGAGATATTGCATGGGTGTGAGTGTGAGTTTCGGTGTTGTCGGGGCTCCTCGGCCTTATGTTGGGTTTTTTAGACCCGCACACCCCGTCTTGTTCACTGCGCTTGGCATTACAGCCGCTGCCGTCGGCGTAAATGCTTTAACACATGCATTCAACAGCCACGCGCACCCGTCACTCACCAACCACGGCAACCGGATGTATCTGCAGCCACCGGGCGGAGCGCGTTTGGTCACCCAACAGGTTCTCCAACCGGCGGCACCTCCTCAGGCTCAGCCTGCTCAAGCAAAACCGCCGGAGCCTCCTAAGGTGGCCACGCCTTTGGCCGATGCGCTGGATGGTGCCAAAGGTCTTAAAAGAGACAGCAATGACCCCAAAGCCGTCACTGCCCTGCAAAAATTCCTGCAAAAGGCTGGCTATGGCGAGAAGCTGGGCAAAACTGGTGCAAGTCACGATGGCGTTGATGGAGTCTTCGGAAACCGTACAGGATCGGCGCTTGAGCAGTTCCAGATCGACAATCATCTGCCAAGAACCGGTATACTGGATGAAGCCACCGTCAAAATGATGCATGAGGTTGAGCAGAAGATGTCCGCCCCAAAACCTGAAGCTCCTCGGGCACCGCAGGGTCCTCAGGCACCTCAGGCGCCTCAAGCTGTTGCGGTTGCTGAGCATAAGCCTCTGGAACTGGCTCCTGTTGGCACCCAACAGACATTTCGTCGCCAAACCTTCCCACCCCCGGGCATGGGATGAAGTTTCGTCTGCTTGCCTTGTCTGCTCTGCTTATTCTTCCCCTGCCCGCACTGGCGCAGGTCGAGGCGCGGGCGGTCGCGCTGGCCAATAACTGCAAGCCAACCAAAATCGAGGTAGTAAGCCAGACCAGCGGCCCGCAGGGTCAGACCATCTATCTGGCCAGCTGCGAGAACAAAGCCCCGGCTTCGCAAGGCAGTACCACCGCCGCTACGGCCAGTACGCTGCGTATTTCCTGCCGCGACAAGCTCTGCGTCACCCTGAATTAATCATTATTAACAAACTCCGGCACATGATATGCATAGCTGCTGACGGAGGTAGCTTTATGCGGAAATTTCTGCCGCTTATCCTGATAACCGGGCTGACCGGTTGCGCCGATCCCATGACCAATATGGTGCTGGGCGGGGCAACAGCGGTCAGTTATTCGGTACTGGGCCAGAGTCCGGGCGATTATGCGCTCAGCCGGGCTCTGCACAAGAATTGCGATGTCCGCAACCCCAAGCGCTATGACGGCGAATACTGTGTTGACCAGAATCAGGCCCTGCTGACTGATCCGCCAGTCTACTGCTACCGCACCATCGGCAGCCCGGACTGCTCCAGCCAGCTTGACCCCCATAACAGCGGCGCTCACCCCATCGTCATGCCCGCCGACCAGTCGGCAGTTGCGCCCCCCACCGCGTCACCTCTGCCCGTCTATGACGTAGACAAAAACCAGCCGGTCAGCCTGACCCCGGCAGCGCGCCTCCCCGCCCCAGTTGCCCCGCTGAGTCATGAGGACAACAGCATCGACGAGGACAAGGGCCCGATTTCTGGTAGTTGAGGCCTCAGGCCCGCTCGCCGCGTTTGACCTGATAGGCGGCCGCAATCAGTTTCAGGGTTGAGACGTGGCGGCCGGAAGCGCTGGGGCGCTGGGGCAAGGCTTCGCTGGCAGAAACCGCTGCCTTCATCGGATTATAGCCAGCCCGCAGATCAGCCAGAATCGCTTTGGCCGTGGTTGAAAGCGTCTTCGAGGCTGGAGCCGCTGCTGCCGGACGCGGGGCGCGGGTGGCCCGCTCAATGGCTTGCGCCACAATGGGCTTCAGATAGGGCGCAACCAGCTCCCGCAGCAACTGGTCATCCTCCAGCGCCGCAGTAATCAGGGCCTTCTGGGCCAGAGTCGGATTGCTTTTGGCAGCCTGCAGCGCCGCACTGATTGCCTTGTTAACCCGTTCGGACATGGCAGACCCCCTTCTCCACACTTGGTGATATTCACATTCTATGCCAAAATCCGGCAAATGAGGATTGATTTTTACGGCGACCTGATCTGTCCGTGGTGCCACCTTGGCTGGCGGCGCCTGCAGGCGGCTCTTGTGCAGCGGCAGGGTAGCACAACGGCCATCGAAGTGCGCTGGCGCCCCTACCAGCTCAACCCCGACTTGCCGGTTAACGGTATCGACCGCAGCGAGTATCTGCTGCGCAAATTCGGCAATTCCGAGCGGGTGCGCGAAGTGCTGCATGCCATTGAAACCGCCATGCGGGCGGATGGCATCCATGTCAACCTGCACCGCATCAAAACCGCTTCCAACACCTATCTCGCCCACCGGCTCATGATGCTGGCGGAACAGGCTGCCGTAACAGACGCCCTGATGAACGAGTTTTTCATCGCCTATTTTGTCATGGGCAAGGATATTGGCGACCCGCAGGTTCTGCGCGAACTGGCCCATGCCACCAAGCTGCCTCCGGCCAGGGTGGAAGCCGAGATGACCAGTCATGATCCCCACCCTGATATTGCCCAGAGCGAGCTGGAAGCCCGGCAGATCGGCATTCGCGCCGTCCCCTATTTCCTGTTTGACGGGCGCTACAGCATTGCGGGCGCGCACGACCCCATAGCGTTCCTGCCGCTGGTCGATCTCTGTGCCCTGATGGAAAAAGCTGAAACTGTTACTGCGCCCGGCGCAGCGGGATGACTTCGGCCACGCTGCGCTGGCAGGCCCGCCAGCTGGCCACCTGCTCCCTGACCAGCGGATGCGTAGCCGTGAGGCGCAAAACTTCGCGGCAGCCTGCTGGCACGGATTCCGGAGTCAGGATGACGCCGCGCTCAACCAGTTCGCCCACTACCTGCGCCAGTGGCCGCCCCATGCACAGCGCCGTCCGCAGCAGAGCCAGCCGCACCCGCGCTGGCGTATAGCCAAAACGGGGTTGCTGTCCCAGCTCGGCCCCGAAGATGCCGAGCAGGTCGCAACCATAGGGATCAAGTTCGCTGTCCAGACCGAGCGGCAAAGTCAGACGCGGCAGCGGCGGCAGCATCCAGCCCCAGCTGGCGACCAGACCGGCCAGACCATGAGACAACATCTCCCGCTCGCCCAGATCAAGGACACGGCCCCGCATGGTGGCCAACCACGGTTTCGGAAAAGCTTCGACCGGAGCGCGCAGGCCGAGTTCCACCAGCGCATCAACCACCCGAACCAGCGGCGAGGCGCTCAGCAGCGCAACTGCATAGAAGGCATTGGAAACAGAGTCCGGCGTCAGCGCCTTGACGTCAATGGCTTCCATGAAAAGGCGACGCCACAAAGCCCGGCACTCTCCCGGAGCTTTCGGCACGGCAATCGGCGCATTGAACAGCATGACAGATGTCTCCCTCCCCCATACTCCGGCCAAGAAGGTTGAGGAATGGTTAAACTGCGAGATCAGCCAGC
>CAYSDE010000083.1:0-8350 GCA_964429685.1 uncultured Pseudobdellovibrionaceae bacterium | reverse complement strand
ATATGATTGGCGTTTTGGCCCGTTTGGCCCTTCAAACCGGTGGGATTTTAGATAATGTCGAATAAACTCCTGAGCATCCGCGGCGCCCGCGAGCATAACCTCAAGAATATCAATGTCGATCTGCCGCGTGACAAGCTGGTGGTCATCACCGGGCTGTCCGGCTCGGGCAAGTCTTCATTGGCCTTTGATACCATTTATGCCGAGGGCCAGCGCCGCTATGTGGAGAGTCTGTCCTCCTATGCCCGCCAGTTCCTTGAAATGCAGCAGAAGCCCGATGTGGATACCATTGAGGGGCTTTCTCCTGCCATTTCCATCGAGCAGAAGACCACCAGCCGTAACCCGCGCTCAACCGTCGGCACCGTTACCGAAATTTACGACTATCTGCGCTTGCTCTATGCCCGCATCGGCAAGCCTTATTCTCCTGCCACCGGCCTGCCGATTGAGGCCCAGAGCCCGACCCAGATGGTCGATCGCATCAACGCCCTGCCGGAAGGCAGCCGCCTGTTCATCCTCGCCCCCTTCGTGCGTGACCGCAAAGGCGAATACCGCAAGGAGCTGAACGATCTGCGCGCCAAAGGCTATCAGCGCGTCAAGATTGACGGCGAGTATTACGAGATTGACGACGTTCCCAAACTCGACAAGCTGAAGAAGCATGATCTGGACGTGGTGGTTGACCGCATCGTGCTGGGCCCCGATCTCGGCAACCGCCTCGCCGACAGTGTGGAAACCGCCCTGCGTATTTCGGACGGGCTGATCTATGTCGAGAATGCCGACCAGCCGGAAGAGCGGATGACCCTCTCCAGCAAGTTTGCCTGTCCGGTCAGCGGCTTCACGATTGAAGAGATTGAGCCGCGCCTGTTCTCGTTCAACAGCCCGCATGGCGCCTGCCCCACCTGCGACGGCCTCGGCGTCAAACAGGTTTTCGATGCTGACCTGATTGTGCCGGTTGAAACCCTGTCCCTCAATGATGGTGCGCTGGCGCCGTGGGCGGGCACCAAGAGCTTTGCCTATCTGCAGGTGATGGAAAATCTCTGCCGCCCCTTCAAGGTCAGCACCAGCACCCCGTGGAAAGACCTGCCCGAGCCGCTGCAGCATATCATCCTCTATGGCACCGGCAGCCGCAACGTCGCGCTGAAACTGGATGACGGCGTCCGCAGCTATGAAATGAAGCATCCGTTTGAAGGCATTATCCCCAGCCTTGAACGCCGCTGGCGCGAGACGGAAACCCAAAGCACCCGCGATGATCTGGCCCGCTTCATGGCCGAGCATCCCTGCGATACCTGTCAGGGCGCCCGCCTCAGGCCGGAAGCCCTCGCCGTCAAGATCAACGGCAAGAACATTTCCGAAGTTGCCAAGCTGGCCATTCGTTCCGCCGGAGAGTGGTTCACCACTCTGCCCAAGAAACTGGGCAAGAAGGACAACGAGATTGCCGCCCGCATCCTCAAGGAAATCAACGAGCGGTTGGGCTTCCTTAATGATGTCGGTCTATCCTACCTGTCGCTTGACCGCGCTTCCGGCACGCTGTCTGGCGGCGAAAGCCAGCGGATCCGGCTGGCCTCGCAAATCGGCTCGGGCCTGACTGGCGTTCTTTATGTGCTGGATGAGCCGTCCATCGGTCTGCACCAGCGCGACAATGACCGCCTGCTTGCCACGCTGGAGCGGCTGCGCGACATCGGCAATACCGTGATTGTGGTGGAGCATGATGAAGACGCCATCCGCACCGCCGATCATGTGGTGGATATGGGTCCCGGTGCCGGTATTCACGGCGGCCATATCATCTCTGAGGGCACGCCGGAAGAGATCATGAAGGATCCCAAGAGTCTGACCGGTCAGTATCTGTCCGGAGCCCGCAGCATCCCGGTGCCCAAAACCCGCCGTCCGGCCAGCTATAAAAAGCTGAGCATCAAGAAGGCAACCGGCAACAACCTCAAGAGCGTGAGTGCGGATATTCCGCTGGGTTCGCTCACTTGCGTGACCGGTGTTTCAGGCGGCGGCAAATCCACGCTGGTAATTGATACGCTTTACAAGGCGCTGGCCCGCCGCCTCAACGGCGCCCGCTCCCACGCTGCTCCGCATGAAGCCATTCTCGGTGTCGAGCATCTCGACAAGGTCATTGATATTGACCAGTCGCCGATTGGCCGCACCCCGCGCAGCAATCCCGCCACTTATACCGGCGCCTTTACACCCATTCGTGACTGGTTTTGTGCGCTGCCGGAAGCCAAGGCGCGTGGCTACGGGCCGGGGCGTTTTTCCTTCAACGTCAAGGGCGGGCGCTGTGAAGCCTGTCAGGGCGATGGCGTCATCAAGATTGAAATGCACTTCCTGCCCGATGTTTATGTGACCTGTGATGAATGCCACGGCAAGCGCTACAACCGCGAAACGCTGGAAATCACCTACAAGGGCAAGAGCATCTCGGATGTGCTGGAAATGACCGTGGAAGAAGGCGCCGAGTATTTCAAGGCCCAGCCCATGATCTATGAAAAGCTGGAAACCCTCCGTCGCGTCGGCCTTGGCTATATTCATATCGGTCAGCCCGCCACCACCCTCTCCGGCGGTGAAGCCCAGCGTATCAAGCTGGCCAAGGAACTCAGCAAGCGCGCCACCGGTCGCACCCTCTACATCCTCGACGAGCCGACCACCGGTCTGCATTTCGAGGACGTCAAGAAGCTGCTTGAAGTGCTGCAGGAACTGGTTGAGCAGGGCAACACCATGGTGGTGATCGAGCATAACCTCGAAGTCATCAAAACTGCCGACTGGCTGATTGACCTCGGCCCCGAAGGCGGCGACGGCGGCGGCGAACTGGTCGGCCAAGGCACCCCGGAAGACATCTGCAAGATTGCCAAAAGCTACACCGGGCAGTATCTGGCACCCATCCTGAAAATGACCGCCCCAACCGCAGCCAAAAAGCGCAAGAAGGCTTGAATGGGAAAGATGAAGGCTCCGCCAGTCTGACGGGGCTATGAGTCAGGAGTCACGACCGTTGGTATGAAATTACCCTAGATAATTGGTCAGTGAGAGCTGGCTGGCGCGGGAGATGACCAGATAGGATGCTTGCAGAATGGTCTGCCGCTGGCTCAAATCGACCATGGCTGCGCTGATGTCAACATCACGCAGATTCGACAGCTGGACTTCGGTGGTAGCCTGCAGCGCATCGTTGCGGGACTTGGAGTTTTCCACCACCGCCAGCTGATGGCCCATATCAGCCTGCAGGTTGGTGAGGTCTTCAATCGCATTGTTCAGCTTGTCCAGCGCAGTTTCCATGCTGCTCAGGCTGTTATAACCTGTCACTACCCCCTGCAGTGAGGCCACCAGATCTTTGAACCCCTGCCGGTTTGCCGTCGCGCCATAGTCGAGAACCGTATTCTGGTCGATCCGCGCTGCCATCAACTGATCCGCACCAGTATAATAGGTGCCGTTGGCATTGTTGACGGGATCGGTCAGATCAACCGGCGGCTGGTCATTGATCGTACCGCCAAACAGGTAAACACCGGCCAGATCGCTGTTCAGCGCTCCTGAAACCTGGGTCAGATAGCCAGAACTGAGCGTCCCCAACTGGGCATCGTCGCCCTGATCAGCGGTCATGCCCTGAATCAGCTGGGCGCGGAATTTGGTGGCAATATTGAGGACATCTTCCAGCGATGTTCCCATCGCACTCAGGCGGGCATCGGCGGTGTCGGCTGATTTCTTGTACTGGGACAATGTATCGTAATAATTGGCCAGATTGACGGTCTGTGCGCTTTCATCGGCAATACCAGAAAAACGCTGGGTCTTCTGCCCGGTCGAAATCTGCTGCTGAATATCAACATACGAGGCCGTACTCTTGTTGATCTGCTCCAGCACGAAGCTTTGCGACTGCGCGGTGCCCACACGGGTAATCGACATGGAGGGATCCTCCCAATTCTCATTTTACTTACACACTCACGGAGAAGTAATGCGAATTGCGTGCCACAATTTCAGCCCCCCTCAGGAAGTTGGCCCGGCTTTTGCTGAGTGAGGGGGGAGCGTTTCCCGGACCCGGAGGTCTATCATGTCCCAAGCTGCCCCCCTCACCGCTTCCCCGGCCCCCTCAGGCACTGGCTTGTTTGGCGGCATGTTTGGCGCCGCCTCGTCAGACCCGAGCGGCCTTTTTTCCATGCTTCTCAGCCTGTTCGGGCAGAATGCTGGTGGCGAACAGACGGCTGCCGATGCTTCCGCCCTGACCGGGCTGCTGACCCCCACCAGCACCCCCCAACTCCCCTTCCAGCTACTCCAGCAGATCGAGCTTCCTGACCAGACCGGGGAAATTATTGCCCCCACCACTGATCCAACTTTGCCGGGCGAGGTTGATCTGCTTGCCCTGTTTCAAGGTCTGGCCCAAGCGCCGAGCGCCTCCGCCGAGTTGAAAGCCCTGCTCGGCGACAACGCGGCGCTTGATCTTGAAGACCTCAAATCCCGTTTTGCCGCGCTTGAAAAAGACCGGCAGCAAAGTCTGCTGGGTGAAATTGCGGCCTTGTTGGTGCCGCCGTCAGCTCTTCCCGCGCAGCCTGACGTCTTGCTCCAAACAGCGGAAGCTTCCGGGAGTGCGCCTGAAATTCTGACCGCCGAGCCCGCCGCCCCGGCCCCGCAGATAGCGCTGCCGGTTACTCCCTCCACAGATAGCCGGTCGCAGCAACTGGATGCTGCGGGGGAAAAATCCCGGCAGGATACATTGACCGCCGTTAATCAGGCTCTGCAATCGGCCAGCGCCCGTGAAGCACTTACGAACGCGCAGGAAGACTCCCGCCAGCAAGCTAACCAGACCAAACAGAATGTGGAAGCCGGTCAGGCTGCTGATAAAGCCAGCCTCGCCTTAAACGAGATGTCCGCCGTAACCGCAGCGCCCCAAGCTCCGCGCAAAGCGACCTCCAGTCGTCAGAGCGATGATGACGCGTCCTCCACTTCCAGTACCCCGACTGCTCCTGTTGTCTCCGCCGCAAACCCCGGCACCGTGATGCAGACCGGTAATCAGACCCGGAAAGCCGCTCATGACATTGCCGCCATTCAGTCTCCCACCACCAGCGAGCGCGCTGCTGACGGGCTGAGAGCTGCAGCGGATCAACTGTCTGACCCCTCCACAAATCTCAACGGAACTGAAAGCCAGCGCAACGCCAAAGGCGCCAGCTTCAGCGAGCATTTGAGCAAGGCCACTCTGGCCAGTCACAGCAGCGCCCATGTTCCGGTCAGCGAGCAGGTGGCTGTGCAGATGTCGCACGCCTTGAAGAACGGCCAGAACCAGATGACCATCAAGCTGAAACCCGCCGAGTTGGGACGTATCGAAGTCAAGATCAATGTCGACAATGACGGTCGGGTTACGGCCAGCTTCTCGGTCGATCAGCCCACCACCCTCGACCTGCTGCAGCGCGATCAGCGCGGGCTGGAACGCTCCCTCTCCGATGTCGGGCTGAAAACAGACGCCGGTACCCTCAGCTTCAACCTGCGCAACGACAACAGCGGCGGCGGTCAGCAACAGCAGGCCAATAACGACAATGCCCAGCAGGGCGGCAGCAACAACAACCGCAGCAGCTTCAACCCGGATGGCAGTCTGGTTGAGGACACTGCGCCTGCCGGTCTTATCGAAATGGTCTGGCATCTCAGCCCTGACCGCGTTGACGTCAGAATATAGGAGTACCGGAAGAAATGACCACAACCAGCACCACCTCAGCAGCAACGACGACCACTTCTGCCGGCAGTGCCAAGACAGCTGCCTCTCGCACGCAGTTGAACGCTAATTTTGACACATTCGTCAAAATGCTGACCACCCAGCTGCAGTTTCAGGATCCGATGAAGCCGATGGACACCACTGAGTTCACCAACCAGTTGGTCATGTACAGTCAGGTTGAGCAACAGCTGAGTTCCAATGACAAGCTCGACAAACTGATCAGCCTGCAGCAGGGTCAGGGCGTGCAGGCGGCGCTTGGTTATATGGGCTGGGAAGTTTCAACCGACAGCAGCAATCTGCCGCTGCAGGATGGTGAGGGACACTTCGTCGTCTCGGTTACCAAACCGGCGGCGACGGTTTCGCTCAGCGTGACCGACTCCAACGGCAAATATATCCGTGGCCTCTCCCTCAGCAACATCAACACCACCACCGGCGAATTGGTCTGGGACGGCAAAGACAGCAACGGGAACAAAATGCCGGACGGAACCTACAAGATCAGCGTGGCAGCCAAAGATACGGCGGGCTCTTCGGTTCAGGCTTCGGTCAAGACCTATGGCATTGTCACGGCAGTTGATGTCGATAGCAGCGGCAATACCATCCTGAAGATGGGGGATACGGCTATTGCCCCCGGCGACATCACCTCGGTACGCACCCCCGCCAAGGCTGCTACCACAGGCACTTAAAACTGGAACGATGTTTGCATAACCAATTCCGGCTTTATCTCACAAGGAGGCTCTCATGAGTTTGTTCGGTTCCCTCTTCACCGGTGTGTCGGCTCTTACCGCGCAGAGCCAGGCGCTCAGCATGATCTCCAACAACATCGCCAATATCAGCACGATTGGCTACAAGGGCGATAATGCCTCCTTCTCCAGCCTTGTCACGGTGGCCCAGCGCGGCGTGACCTATAACCCCGGCGGCGTCCGCGTCAGCACCGTGCAAACAGTCAACCAGCAGGGTCTGGTTCAGGGTACCAACTCGCCGACCGATGTTGCCATGTCCGGGGCTGGGTTCTTCGTCGTCAAGGATACCAACGATATTACCGCCCAGCGCGACCCGCTTTACACCCGCGCTGGCAACTTCTCGGAAGACAGTCTTGGCTATATGCGCAATGCGGCCGGTTTCTATCTCTATGGCTGGCGGCTGGATGCCGATGGAGCCATTCCGGCGGCCAATGCCGACATCAGCTCGACCGAGCCGGTTAACGTGGCCTTCCTCAACGGGGTAGCGACCGGAACCACCAGAATTGAACTTGGCCTCAACATCAACTCCGAACAGGTACTGGGTGCCACCTCGGTTGCCTTCACCGACCCCACCAGCACAA
This sequence comes from uncultured Pseudobdellovibrionaceae bacterium, assembly GCA_964429685.1. Lineage (GTDB taxonomy): Bacteria > Pseudomonadota > Alphaproteobacteria > UBA2400 > UBA2400 > CAYSDE01. Next base: position 1,352 of record CAYSDE010000083.1, on the reverse strand, counting down.
CTGAACTGACGACGGTACTCGGTGGCACAGCTCCCTTCTCAATGGACTATGATATTACCGTTACTGACTCTGCCGGGGTGGCCACCACCACCAATCTGGCCGTTACCGATGCTGACAATCTCAACTCGGTTGCCGCCACCATTGATGCCCTGACCGGGGTGGCGGCTTCGGTCATCAACAACAATCTGGTTATTACGGCAGAAAGCGTCAACGATACCGTTACCCTTGAAAACGGCACGGTTGGGGCAGTTGTTACCAATCTGTTCGGCTCCAGCGTGGTGACCCAGCTCGGTTACGACTTCCGCCGTACGGTTCGTATCTTCGACAGTCAGGGTGCCGCCCGCGACATCATCGTCAACTTCAAGAAACAGGCGGTCAATCAGTGGTTGGTGGAAGCCCGCGCCTCTGATAACACCCTGACCCTGCCGATTGACCGGACAACCGGGCTGGTTGATACCATTACCCCCGGCGATGATGGCTATATTGCCTCCGGTCAGGTCTTCTTCAACAGTGACGGTTCGATCAACAGCGTCACTGGCCAGTTGGCGACCCCTGTCACCGTTCACTGGGATCCGGCGGTTATCGGTGCCGGTGACCAGGTCATCGCCTTCGATCTTGGTATTGATCCTTCAGGCAATGCGACCCAGGGGGCCGTCACCCAGTTCGCCAGTCCGTATAACGTCTCCTTCGTCAACCAGAACGGTGCCGAGCTTGGTCAGCGTACCGGCATCAGCATCGACTCCGACGGTTATGTAACGGCTTCATTCTCGAATGGTGAATTCCGTCAGCTTTACAAACTGCCGGTTGCCACTTTCTCCAATGCCAACGGGTTGCAGTCGCGTAGTGGCAACGTCTATGCCCAGACCACTGACTCCGGCCAGTACAATCTGCGGGAAGCGGGAAGCGGTGGCGCCGGGTTGGTGCAGGGAGCGTCACTCGAACAGTCCAACGTCGACCTTTCGGAAGAGTTCACCAAGATGATCGTCACCCAGCGCGCCTATTCCGCTGGCACCAAAGTGATCTCGACCGCCGACAACATGCTGCAGGAGCTGATGCAGCTGCGCTCCTAATACCCCGCGCAATTATCTAAAAAGCCCCCGGATTTCAAGGAAGTCCGGGGGTTTGTTATTACTTTGGCAACCTTATTTTCAGAGGTTCTTAAATACCCTGCTGTATGCTCACAACATAACAATCATATTTCATCGATTGGAGCAGGCAATGGATCGTAACGGATTTAATAGCGGGACAGCACAAACCAAACGGCCAGCCGAGGTTGTCCGCATCAGCGGCAGCGGCAGCATCCTTCTGCCCCATCTCACCCTGAAAGATTTACCGCCCCCCGGCACCCATCG
>CAYSDE010000082.1:0-8533 GCA_964429685.1 uncultured Pseudobdellovibrionaceae bacterium | reverse complement strand
GGGTTTATGCCAATACGCTGCTGGCCGAACCGGCAGCCTGCCTTTTATTAGGGAGAGGCTTCCAACATCTGTATCTGGGGTTGCCCACCCTGCATTTCCATTCCTGTTTCCTGAGTGAAACGTGAGAAATGGCAGGAGACATCTCGGTATGTTCCTTTTGGTGCAAGGCCGCGTGCAGGAGCCCTTTCCTGCCATGCTTCAAGTAAAGCAATTGCCTCGGCTTTAGAAAACGTGGTCTTGGTCTCACGCCCATCACCGTTACGTACTGATAGAGCGACCTCACAGCTGCCGCCTGAAGAAGAAATTTTGGAAACCGCAAACCAAAATTGCCTGCTTTCGCATAACGAGTATCTTCCTGGCCCTACCAGAAGCGCAGCGGCCTGTACTATACAGCAACTATGGAGTCCAAGCTCAAAGCCAGTCTCATTGTTTTCCATACCCTTATGTACCACATAAAGACAGGATCTCATTTCCGCGGGCTCAGCCGTAACAGCCTCAGTGGTTGGCGTGGTCGTTGGTCTGCTAAAAAGGTGTCCGAATAAGCTTTTTAAACCCATTTGAGTATCCTTCCAAAAATTTGAATTTCAAACAGGGGCTCTTGTAACATATCGATTTTTTCCATATCAAGCAAAAACAGAGGGCTTTAGTGAGAAGGGCCCCGCACATATTTTGCTTTAAAGTGCCTCAGGGCTGCAAAGTGGAAGACGGGCTCAGGGTAAGGGCCCTTGGCTGCCGGGCTTTTTTCAGGGCGGCCATGGCTTGATACTGGGCACGGGTGGCTTCGTAATAGACCAGTGCGGTAACCGCGCCGTGGTAAGCGGGGCCGAGGGTGGGGCCGGTGTAGGTGTAGGCGTCCCGACCATCCACATCTTTCTTTGTGCGGATCAGACCGCGCAGACAGGCTTTTCTGGTTGTCAGGATCAGATGAGCGTCAAGTTTTGAGGCCAGTTCTTCGCGGTTTCTTTGGGTGCCAGTGGGCACTGCCACAAAATAACCGGGCTGTCTTTCTGCCTTGACCAAAGGAGCTGCGGCGTAGGCCTGCTTCAGTTGCGCGGTCAGGTCGCGCACATCAAGCATCAGCCACTTCTCGAGATTCTCCTGCGGGTTGCGGCAATTAAGGTGGTTGATAGCGGGATCCAGAGATGTGCACAGGGTAAAGACGCTACAGCGCACATCTTGCAGTGCTTGCCAGTAATCAAGCGGCAGGTATTCAACGGCCAAGGTTCACTCCACCGGCTCGGCGGCTTTGAGCGCCGCGGCTTTTTCTTCAACCAGCCTGACCAGATGCTCAACCACGCTTTCGTCACGTTCGAGCAGACGGTGGGCGGTCTGGCCGCCGACATAGACCTGATGGACGCCATTACCGCCGCCAGTAAAACCGATGTCGGTGGAGCGCGCCTCGCCCGGCCCGTTGACTACGCAGCCGATGATCGAGAGGGTCATGGGGGTGGTAATGTGGGCCAGACGTTCTTCCAGAATGCCGACGGTTTTGATGACATCAAAATTCTGCCGCGCACAGCTGGGGCAGGACACCACCGAAACGCCCCGGCGGCGCAGTCCCAGCGATTTGAGGATTTCATAACCGACGGCCACTTCTTCGGTTACATCGGCGGAAAGAGAAACCCGGATGGTGTCCCCAATCCCGGACCAGAGCAACATTCCCATACCCACGGAAGATTTGACGGTGCCGGTGCGCAGCCCGCCTGCCTCGGTAATGCCGAGATGTAGCGGGTGGTCGCAGGCATCGGCCAATTGCTGATAAGCGGCGACCGCCAGAAAAACATCGCTGGCCTTGACCGAAATCTTGAATTCATGGAAGTCGAGATCCTGCAGGATGGCTGACTGGGTCAGCGCGCTTTCCACCATCGCTTCCGGGCAGGGTTCGCCATAGCGCTCAAGCAGTTCACGTTCCAGTGAACCGGCATTGACGCCGATCCGCATGGAGCAGCCGTGATCCTTGGCCGCCTTCACCACTTCACGCACCCGCTCGTCACTGCCGATATTGCCGGGGTTGATGCGCAGGCAGGCCGCGCCCGCTTCAGCGGCTTCAATCGCTCGCTTGTAGTGAAAATGGATGTCCGCCACCACCGGCACCGCCGAAGCTTTGACAATCTCGCGCAGGGCGCAGGTTGAGTCTTCATCCGGACAGGAGACGCGGACAATATCAACCCCGGCTTTCACCGCGCTTTCAATCTGGGCGATGGTGGCCTTGGCGTCCGAGGTCAGGGTGTTGGTCATGGTCTGCACGCTGATGGGGGCATCCCCACCCACCGCAACAGTGCCAACATGAATCTGCCGCGACTTCCGCCGCTCAATATGCCGGTAACCCGCAGGAGACATCTCGGTATGTTCCTTTTGGTGCAAGGCCGCGTGCAGGAGCCCTTTCCTGCCATGCTTCAAGTAAAGCAATTGCCTCGGCTTTAGAAAACGTGGTCTTGGTCTCACGCCCATCACCGTTACGTACTGATAGAGCGACCTCACAGCTGCCGCCTGAAGAAGAAATTTTGGAAACCGCAAACCAAAATTGCCTGCTTTCGCATAACGAGTATCTTCCTGGCCCTACCAGAAGCGCAGCGGCCTGTACTATACAGCAACTATGGAGTCCAAGCTCAAAGCCAGTCTCATTGTTTTCCATACCCTTATGTACCACATAAAGACAGGATCTCATTTCCGCGGGCTCAGCCGTAACAGCCTCAGTGGTTGGCGTGGTCGTTGGTCTGCTAAAAAGGTGTCCGAATAAGCTTTTTAAACCCATTTGAGTATCCTTCCAAAAATTTGAATTTCAAACAGGGGCTCTTGTAACATATCGATTTTTTCCATATCAAGCAAAAACAGAGGGCTTTAGTGAGAAGGGCCCCGCACATATTTTGCTTTAAAGTGCCTCAGGGCTGCAAAGTGGAAGACGGGCTCAGGGTAAGGGCCCTTGGCTGCCGGGCTTTTTTCAGGGCGGCCATGGCTTGATACTGGGCACGGGTGGCTTCGTAATAGACCAGTGCGGTAACCGCGCCGTGGTAAGCGGGGCCGAGGGTGGGGCCGGTGTAGGTGTAGGCGTCCCGACCATCCACATCTTTCTTTGTGCGGATCAGACCGCGCAGACAGGCTTTTCTGGTTGTCAGGATCAGATGAGCGTCAAGTTTTGAGGCCAGTTCTTCGCGGTTTCTTTGGGTGCCAGTGGGCACTGCCACAAAATAACCGGGCTGTCTTTCTGCCTTGACCAAAGGAGCTGCGGCGTAGGCCTGCTTCAGTTGCGCGGTCAGGTCGCGCACATCAAGCATCAGCCACTTCTCGAGATTCTCCTGCGGGTTGCGGCAATTAAGGTGGTTGATAGCGGGATCCAGAGATGTGCACAGGGTAAAGACGCTACAGCGCACATCTTGCAGTGCTTGCCAGTAATCAAGCGGCAGGTATTCAACGGCCAAGGTTCACTCCACCGGCTCGGCGGCTTTGAGCGCCGCGGCTTTTTCTTCAACCAGCCTGACCAGATGCTCAACCACGCTTTCGTCACGTTCGAGCAGACGGTGGGCGGTCTGGCCGCCGACATAGACCTGATGGACGCCATTACCGCCGCCAGTAAAACCGATGTCGGTGGAGCGCGCCTCGCCCGGCCCGTTGACTACGCAGCCGATGATCGAGAGGGTCATGGGGGTGGTAATGTGGGCCAGACGTTCTTCCAGAATGCCGACGGTTTTGATGACATCAAAATTCTGCCGCGCACAGCTGGGGCAGGACACCACCGAAACGCCCCGGCGGCGCAGTCCCAGCGATTTGAGGATTTCATAACCGACGGCCACTTCTTCGGTTACATCGGCGGAAAGAGAAACCCGGATGGTGTCCCCAATCCCGGACCAGAGCAACATTCCCATACCCACGGAAGATTTGACGGTGCCGGTGCGCAGCCCGCCTGCCTCGGTAATGCCGAGATGTAGCGGGTGGTCGCAGGCATCGGCCAATTGCTGATAAGCGGCGACCGCCAGAAAAACATCGCTGGCCTTGACCGAAATCTTGAATTCATGGAAGTCGAGATCCTGCAGGATGGCTGACTGGGTCAGCGCGCTTTCCACCATCGCTTCCGGGCAGGGTTCGCCATAGCGCTCAAGCAGTTCACGTTCCAGTGAACCGGCATTGACGCCGATCCGCATGGAGCAGCCGTGATCCTTGGCCGCCTTCACCACTTCACGCACCCGCTCGTCACTGCCGATATTGCCGGGGTTGATGCGCAGGCAGGCCGCGCCCGCTTCAGCGGCTTCAATCGCTCGCTTGTAGTGAAAATGGATGTCCGCCACCACCGGCACCGCCGAAGCTTTGACAATCTCGCGCAGGGCGCAGGTTGAGTCTTCATCCGGACAGGAGACGCGGACAATATCAACCCCGGCTTTCACCGCGCTTTCAATCTGGGCGATGGTGGCCTTGGCGTCCGAGGTCAGGGTGTTGGTCATGGTCTGCACGCTGATGGGGGCATCCCCACCCACCGCAACAGTGCCAACATGAATCTGCCGCGACTTCCGCCGCTCAATATGCCGGTAGGCCCGTTCCATCAGTTTTCTCCTGCTGTCCCGGAACCGACTATAGGCGCTTCAGAACCCAAAAATCTACAGGTTTCGCATCTCCGCTTATTTCAAATGTCGCTGAAGAAACTCCTCAGTCCGCTGATTGGCCCGTTCGGCGGCTTCGGCGTTGAAGTTCTGGCCGTTGATGCGGGCGAAGGCGTGGTCGACGCCATTATAGACATGCAACTCTACCCCCGGCAAATCCTTAACGGCGTGGCGCAAGGTTGCCAGCACCTCCGGCGGAACGTATTTGTCCAGTCCGGCGACATGGATCAGCAGCGGTTTGCGAATATTTGTGAACTCGTTCACATGCTGATCCAGCGCGACGCCGTAATAGCTGACCGAAACATCTATCGCGGTGCGCGTACTCATCAGCACCGCCAGCCGTCCACCCAGACAGAAACCAACGCAGCCGACTTTGCCGCTGCAGGCCGGATGGTTTTTGACAAAGTCCAGCGTGGCGGCAAGGTCTTCCATGCCCTTTTCCAGATCAAACCCCTGATAGAGCCTGAAGGCGTGCTGCCATTCGGCCTCGGTCTGGTCGGTGAGCTGGATGCCGGGTTCCTGCCGCCAGAACAGATCGGGGCAGATGGTGAGATAGCCCTGCGCGGCCAGATTTTCGCACCATGTCCTCATGTTCCGGTTAATGCCGAAAATCTCCTGAATCAGGATGATGGCCGGAGCGGGTGGTGCGGCGGGGGCCACCATATAAGCGCCAAACTTACCCGAGCCATCACGGGCAGAAATTTCAACCTCACTCATTTTTATCTCCGTATTTTACCTTTGACCCTGAAATGTGCTACGTCAGGCCATTATGTCAATGGCTGATACCATTTATGCCCTCGCTTCGGCGCCCGGTAAAGCCGGAGTAGCGGTGCTGCGCCTGTCGGGTTCGGCAGCGGACATTATATTGGGACAAATGGTCAAAACTTTACCATCGCCTCGGCTGGCGGCCCGACGCGATATTCTAGCGGCTGACGGACACCTTATCGATCAAGCCTTGGTGCTACGCTTCAAAGCCCCCGCCAGTTACACCGGGGAGGATATGGTGGAGTTTCATCTGCACGGCTCGCGGGCGGTGATTGCGGCTTTGTCAGACACGCTGAGCCGGTTGGGGGCCAGACTGGCTGAGCCCGGCGAATTCACCCGCCGCGCCGTGATGAATGGCAAGCTGGATCTGACCGGCGCTGAAGCGGTGATGGATCTGATTGATGCCGACACCGAGGCGCAAGCCACTCAAGCCCTCCGCCAGCTCTCCGGCGAACTGAAATCCCTGTATGACGGCTGGCGGCAGCGCCTGACCCGTGCTCAGGCCCATCTGGAAGCTGCGATAGATTTTGCCGATGATGATATTCCCCCCACTTTGATTGGGGAGGTGCGGGCCGCCCTTTCGGATATGCTGAAAGAAATGCAAACCCATCTGGAAGATGCAAGGCGCGGCGAGCGGCTGCGCGAGGGGGTGCGTGCGGTGATTATCGGTGCGCCCAATGCGGGCAAATCCAGTCTGCTCAACCGGCTGGCCCAGCGCGAGGCCGCCATTGTCACCGCCATTCCCGGCACCACTCGTGATCTGCTGGATGTGGCGCTGGATGTCGGTGGCTATCCGCTGCTCATCACCGATACTGCCGGTCTGCGCGAGAGTGCGGATGTGGTTGAGCAGGAAGGCGTCCGCCGCGCCCGCGCCCGTGCCGCCGAAGCCGATTTCCGTATCCTGCTTTGCGATGCCACGACGACCGATCACGGCGAAACGCTGGCTCATTTCCGCCCCGGTGATTTGGTTGTGATGAACAAGAGTGATCTTGGTATTGACCCGTCTTCCCCTCCCCCGTCCCGCTTGGGATGGGGGAGGTCGGGTGGGGGCAGGGATGTCGATCAATATGCGATTCTCCCTTATAAACAAACCATCTTTGCCCCCACCCCGCCCTCCCCCATGAGGTCTGCTGACCTCACGGGGGAGGGAGATGATCGTGAGTCTCTCTCTATGCGGGTTGGGATTACTTCAGCTCACTCCCCTTCACTCCGCCGGGGTGACGAAATTCCCCAAACCATTTCCATCTCCGCCCTCACCGGTGCAGGCCTCCCTGCCCTGCTCACCGCCCTGACCGACAGAGCAAAGAATCTCGCCGGACTTTCCCCCTCTCCCACCCTCACCCGCGCCCGCCACCGTGACGCCGTGAGTGAAACCGTCACCGCCCTCACCCGCGCCCTCACCGCCTCCGCCCTCGACCAGATGGCCGAAGACGTCCGCCTCTCCTCCCGCGCCCTCGGCCGCATCACCGGACAGGTGGGAATAGAAGACTTGCTGGATGTGATTTTCCGGGATTTTTGTCTGGGGAAGTGAGGGGGATTGGGTGTCTCGCCGGATTTTCCGAGTGACCGTTTATTGCTAATCTGCTATGCTCGCTAGATGATGTCGCCCCCCCCCCCGCGCTAAAATGTGCGCATAGAACAAACAAAAAAGGTTTTAACCTTATTGAGGCTGCTATCGTCCTCGGCGTAGTCGGTTTGGTGATTGGCGGAATTTGGGCGGCTGCCACTGCTGTTAATGACAAGATCAAATGGAACCAGACGCAAGCCGGATGGTTGTACTACATAGATTATGTCAGCAAGACCTACACAAGAAATTTAATGAGTGGTGCCCCAGCTGCAGATGTTGATCTCACTTGGCGGAGTGGGACTCCACCCTTGCCGGATGGCTGGAAAGCATCAGCTGCTGCTTGTTGCGGTGGCGCGGGCGGGCCGGTTGATCCGTATGGCCACAGAATGTCTGCGCAAACCCAAAACAATGGATATATCTATCTGGGAAATTATTTCACTGTGAGTGAAAGAGATTTTTGTGCAAAGTTCCTGCAGTTTATGTACGTCCGGGTTGTAGATATTCTTCTGAAACCGGCATTTGCCCTCTCATGCTCAGCGGGATCGCCGGGACCGACGCAACCATATAGCTATTACTACAATAACTGCTGCCCTTTGGCTGGTGTTGGTTGGTTTTTCGCATTTCCCAACTAACCCGTCTCTGCCTATAACTGCCGTCATGGCCAGGAACTTGATGTTATTGTGATTCGGCGGCGGAGGTTCTTATTTGAGGTAGCTCCCCCCGCGCCCTCGGCCGCATCACCGGACAGGTAGGAATAGAAGATTTGCTGGATGTGATTTTCCGGGATTTTTGTTTGGGGAAGTGATGAGCTTGTAAAAGATGAAGCTGGGTTTTACTGTAGCGGGAATGGAGGACGCCTCATGATTTTTATAACAACAGCCTTGGTGGTTCTGGTGGCCTGCATGTCGCCGGGGCCGGATTTCTTTATCGTAACACGCACGGCGATTGCTCAAGGAATGCGGGCGGGATTCTTTTCGGCGCTTGGCGTGGCGCTGGGATGCGCTGTTTACGGAGCGTTGGCGGTGATGGGCCTTGATTTTATCTTCCGGGAATTTGCCGGTCTGGCTATGGCGGTCAGAATTCTGGGGGGAGCATATCTAGGCTGGCTGGCTCTACAGGTTTGGCGCGGAGCCAAGTCTCCCCTGCCCACAACAGATGACTCTCCCGTTATATCGGCGCGATCAGCCTTTCAAACCGGTCTTCTTACCAATCTGACCAACCCTAAAGCCATCGCCTTTTTCTCGAGCGTCTTTGCCTTTGCCCTGACACCTGAAACCGGCTTTGCGACAAAACTCGGCTTGGCCCTGACTGCCGGGGCGGTGGCTCTGGCTTGGTTCTCTTTTGTCAGTTTTGTTTTATCGCGCCGCGCGGCCCGGGTTCGTTATGCCTCAGCCAAACCTATGATTGACCGCGCTTGCGCTGCCATTATGGGTCTGTTTGCCGCAAAAATCGTATGGACAGCGGTGCGCTGAGGTTGATTTGACTCGGCGCTTCTGTCTATAAGTCGCTATGGCGCAGAAATTTGATGTCATCATTATTGGCGGCGGGCACGCAGGCTGTGAGGCAGCGGCGGCTTCGGCGCGGCTGGGCGCTCAAACCGCTCTGGTCA
>CAYSDE010000081.1:0-8571 GCA_964429685.1 uncultured Pseudobdellovibrionaceae bacterium | reverse complement strand
CGGTGACGAGTTCGGCATAGGCCTGATAGAAAACCGGGTTCTCGGCAAAACGCACAATGCGGGCGCGCTGCTGCCCCTCAACCAGCACTTTCACCGTCCCATCAGGCAGTTTCAGCAGCTGCAGCACGGTGCCCAGCGTTCCCACGGTGTAAATATCCGCCGGGCCGGGGTCGTCCTGACTGGCGTTCTTCTGGGTGACGAGCAGGATCTGCTTGTCCTCCTTCATCACGTCCTCCAGCGCCTTGACCGATTTTTCGCGGCCAACAAACAGCGGCACGATCATGTGGGGAAACACCACAATGTCACGCAGCGGGAGAACGGGGAACAGGACACCTCGGGGAAGATCAACCATAGAACACCTTGGAAGAGAGAACACGGGAAAGAAACGGCTAGCAGCAGCTTACACTATAAGGTGGGAGTGATTAACGATTTTGGCAAGAGCCTGCGGGGAGAATAAGGTTAATTTTTTGAAATTTGTCTTGCTGTGGGGTGGTGCGGTTTGGTATTGCGGGAACAGTCTTTATAGAAGTCAAGGAGTATCAAAATGCTGCTTTCCGAAAGAATCCGTCGTGCTACTTATTTCGACTGGGAGTCGGATTCTGAGTCGTCCCCCCCAAAATATACCGCAGCTACCATTACCAATGACATCCTGCGTAGGATCGCAGGCATTCCCTGTGAGGATAAGACGCTTGATGATTCGATGAAAAATCATCCTTTTGCCGCTGCTGTTTTCTTCGGCATCTCTTTTGGTCACGGCGTACTCGGTAGTATGGCAGGACTTCTCTCCTCTACGTGGGCTTTGGTAGTTTCCGCTACCAAACTTGCCGTGATGGGTTCTGGTTCCGCCGCCATAATAGTGGGCGGATTGATGGCGGCAGGTGCTATCGCCAATGCGGCTGCGCCGCTGGTGAGGGGTATGGGCGGCAGAAAAGAAGAGAACCCGCAAAGGCTATGGAAGGTAATTTCCAGGGGCGCATGGGACGGTCTTTGCACGCCGGTCATGGCGGCAGGCCTTATCGGTAGCCTGATTGGTCGTCTGGTTGGAGGGGCTGCTGGTTTGGCAGGTGGTGCTGTCGCTGGTGCGATGGTAGAGGGGGCTATTTGTATGTACAAGACCATGCTCTTGCCGTTATACAGGGGGATGAAAGCTTTCCATTCGGCGTTCAAACCATCACAGCCTAAGAAAGCAACAGTTGAACCTCACAAAGCAGGCTTTTACGACTTGATGGCCAGCAGAGCCGGTCAGCGTCTGCGCACCTGTTTTACCGGATTGGCAGGCAAAGCGGACAGAACGCCGTCCGTCCCCAACAATGTTGTAGTACCTTTCCCCGGCAAACCGCGCCAGACCGACACAGGTGGCCCGCAGAACGGGTAATACCAACGGTCAAATAAATGTGACCTATTACCATAATCGTCACCCCGGGGCGAGGGGCGCTGGTTATAGTGACAAACCGCAGTTAACGTGGAGAGATGGACTCCGGCCTTCGCCGGAGTGACGGCCATTTATGGGCAATAATTACAGCCGTTGGTATTATCAGTTATAACGATATGCCATCCCAACCGTCAGGCTGTACTGGTCGGCGGATTTGGTGAGCGGGCTGTCGGCGGCGTCACCAACCAGCCGGGTCCATTGCAGACGGCCATCGACCGAAACGCCGGTATCATACAGCGCATAGGACAGGCCGGTGGATAGCGTCACATCGCGGAATCCGTCGCTGACATCGTGGCGGGGCAGACCCGAGGCTGTCGCTTCAGCGGCGTTGATGCCGAAATAGCGATCCATATATTCTTCGCTGGCCCAAGTGACACTGCCGGTCACGTTGCCGGTGAGGTTGGGCATCAGGCCGTATTTGTAGGTGGTGTAGAGACTGGCGGCGCGGTCGCTGCGGTCGTTGGTGAAGGCTTGCCGGATGGAGGCGCCGACCGCGAAGTCGCTGAAGCTGTATTCGCCCATCAGACGGGCATAGATGGTGCTTTGCACGGTTTCCGTCCCCGTGAGTTCGGCAAAGTCACTGGCATCGCGGCCACCGTCGCGCATCACGCTCATGCCGAGCATGGTATGGGTGGGCATGTTGGCGGGGGTGTTGATGAGGTAGAGGCCCAGACCTTCATCGCTGGAGAGAAACAGGCTGCGCTGCCACGTTACCTTGAATTCCGGCTTGAAGCCGAATTTGTAATTGTCGCTGCCCAGATATTCCGGCCCGCTGCGACCGGCGGCGCTGGCCTGAATGCTGAAGTCCTTGGCCTCGATCATTTGCGCCTGTGCGGCAGGGGCGGCAAAAAGCGCCAGTAGGGCCAAAGGCACAACGAAGAAGGTATTACGCATGTCTGTCTCCTTGAATGTGCGTGCAGGGTAGGCCAAGCCGGGGTAGGAACGCAAGCCTGTTGTCGGGGCGCCGCCGATGTGTTAATTCCCCCGCTCCGGTTAAGAGCCCTCGCAAGGAAGGATGGTTAAAATGTCCAAGAATGTTACGGCCCAGCAGCTGAAGTCCATCATTGAGCGGGTTGAACGCCTTGAGGAAGAACGAAAAGGCCTCGGCGCCGACATCCGCGAGGTTTACGCAGAAGCCAAAGGCAACGGCTTCGACCCCAAAATCCTCCGCATGATCATCCGTCTCCGCCGCATGAACGAAGCCGACCGCCGCGAACAGGATGACCTGCTGGATACCTACAAGTCGGCGCTGGGGATGGCGGGGGTGTTGATGAGGTAGAGGCCCAGACCTTCATCGCTGGAGAGAAACAGGCTGCGCTGCCACGTTACCTTGAATTCCGGCTTGAAGCCGAATTTGTAATTGTCGCTGCCCAGATATTCCGGCCCGCTGCGACCGGCGGCGCTGGCCTGAATGCTGAAGTCCTTGGCCTCGATCATTTGCGCCTGTGCGGCAGGGGCGGCAAAAAGCGCCAGTAGGGCCAAAGGCACAACGAAGAAGGTATTACGCATGTCTGTCTCCTTGAATGTGCGTGCAGGGTAGGCCAAGCCGGGGTAGGAACGCAAGCCTGTTGTCGGGGCGCCGCCGATGTGTTAATTCCCCCGCTCCGGTTAAGAGCCCTCGCAAGGAAGGATGGTTAAAATGTCCAAGAATGTTACGGCCCAGCAGCTGAAGTCCATCATTGAGCGGGTTGAACGCCTTGAGGAAGAACGAAAAGGCCTCGGCGCCGACATCCGCGAGGTTTACGCAGAAGCCAAAGGCAACGGCTTCGACCCCAAAATCCTCCGCATGATCATCCGTCTCCGCCGCATGAACGAAGCCGACCGCCGCGAACAGGATGACCTGCTGGATACCTACAAGTCGGCGCTGGGGATGGCGGATTAAAGCCTTTTAGAGGGTTTTAACTAAACACGGATTCACCTCATCCCGGCGTTTGCCGGGATGAGGTACTTCGATCAGGATGGATACACTCAAACTTAAAATGCTCTAAGCCGTTACTGACATAAGTCTCGGTGATCCCCTCTCCCGCTTGCGGGGGAGGGTTAGGGTGGGGGCGGCATGTTTGCTTTTCTTCCGGCTTTCCAGCTTGCGGGCCATTTCTTCGATAACAGGAACAAAATCGTAGTGCGGGCTGGGTGTGCGCGGTTTGCCTTTGGTGGGGACGCCAATCAGGGCGGCATCGTCGAAACTGTTATAGTCACAGGTCAGCTCGGTACCGGCGGGAATGTCGCGGGTGGCGTATTCGCTGCTGCCGCCGCCTTTGCCGCCATCGCTGAGGTTCGGCGTGTCGCTGTGGTTGACGAAGGCGCCCAGATCGGCACAGAGCGTCAACTTCCGTTTTCTGGGATCGCGCAGCCAGAGGTATTTGTAGATGTTATGGCGGGCGGCGGCAGGCATCTTTGCCACCTCTGAAAAACTCAACTCGACATCAATCTTGTTATGCCATTGCCAGACCAGTTGGCCCTTTTTGACCGGCTCTTCCGTAAAAACACCAAGACCGGCTCCCTTGATGCGGCTTTTGGCAAGACTGGCTCTGATCATGAACATGCGGTGAAACCTTTCTGGAGGCCAAGTTGTTTGAGCAGTGTGACTTCTTCCTGTTGGGCGGTTTTGAGGGTGCGCAGTTTGATGTGACCATAGCCGCGAATTTGCTCGGGCAAGGCGGCGAGGCGGGTAAGAATAACCAGCGTGTCCGGGGTCAGGCGGGGCAGCAGGTCGCAGAGCAGGGACTCGTAATCTTCAATCAAGCGGCGCTCCATCCGGCGCTCGGGCAGCCAGCCAAAAATATCCAGCGGTGTGCCGCGCAGGATTTTCAGTTTGGCCAGCACTCTGAACACCGGCAGCATCCACGGCCCGAAGCTCAGCTTTCTGGGCTCGCCCGCCTGCTGGCCCAGCGGCAGGATTGGTGGGGCGAGGTGGAAGGTGATGCGGAAGGGGCCGCTGAAGTCGTTTCTAAGGCGCCGGAGGAAAGTTTCATCCGTGTGCAGGCGGGCGACTTCGTACTCGTCCTTATAGGCCATCAGCTTGAAGAAGTTGCGGGCCACGGCGCCTGACAGGGCGGTGCTGTTTCCGCAGATACGGTTTTCCTGCTCGCGGACAGCCTGCACCAGCTGGGCGTAGCGTTCGGCATAGGCTTTGTTCTGATAGGCGGTCAGGAAACTGACCCGGCGGCGGATGACTTCATCCAGATTTTCTGACAGCACCAGTTGCGGCGCTTTTTCTTCAACTGGTCTGGCCAGTGCGGCCACGGCGTCCGGCGCATGGGCACAGGCCCGCCCGGTGCGGAAAGCGCCCAGATTCATATCCAGTTGCACCGCGTTCAACTCAATCGCTTTTTCAATCGCTGCGGCTGAAATCGGGATCAGGCCTTTCTGATAGGCATAACCGAGCAGAAAGAGATTGGCGGCGATGCTGTCACCGAACAGCGCAGTAGCCAGACGGTTGGCCTCCACCGTGCTGACGCCAGCGGGTTTGCAGCGTTTGGCCAGCCGCTCCAGCAGCGCGGGTGAGGGCACCTTGCTGTTGGGGTTACGAGTGAAATCCGCCACGATGGTTTCATGGGTGTTGATAACCGCATGGGTACGCAGCGGGTTGGTATAACTCAGCCCCTCGCGGGATGCCGACACCACCAGATCACCAGCGAGAATGACATCAGCCGAATAGGCGGCCAACCGCACCGCATGAAGCAGCTCCGGCGTCCTGCCAATCCGCACATGACTCAGCACCGCGCCGCCCTTTTGCGCCAGACCGGTTTGATCCAGCACCGAGGCGGCCTTGCCTTCCAGATGCGCGGCCATCGCCAGCAAAGCGCCAATCGTGATGATGCCAGTGCCACCAATGCCGGTAATCAGGATGTTCCACGGCGTCGCCCCCAGTGCGGGCAAGGTGATGTCGGGATAGTCCGGCAGGGCGGCAAGGCCGATAGGTGCGGGCTTTTTCAGCGTTGCACCTTCCAGCGTTACAAAGCTGGGGCAAAAGCCTTTAAGGCAGGAGAAATCCTTGTTGCAGAAGCTCTGGTCGATGCTGCGTTTGCGGCCCCATTCGGTATCCAGGGGCACCACCGACAGACAGTTGGACTTGACCGAGCAATCGCCGCAGCCTTCGCAGACCAACTCATTGATAACCACCCGGCGGGCGGGATCAGCCAGCTTGCCGCGCTTGCGGCGGCGGCGTTTTTCGGCGGCGCAGGTCTGGTCATAGATAATCGCGGTGACGCCTTCAACTTCGCGCAAGGCCCGCTGCACTTTGTCGAGCGCGTTGCGCTGTTCAATTTCTGTCCCCGCCGCAAAGCCGGGGCTGGAGCCGTATTTGGCGGTATCGTCGGAGACAACGACGATATGGCGCACGCCTTCCGCCGCCAGTTGCCGGGTGATGTCGGCTACCGAAAGCTGGCCGTCTACCGGCTGGCCGCCAGTCATGGCGACCGCATCGTTATAGAGGATCTTATAGGTGATATTGACCTTGCCCGCCACGGCAGCGCGAATGGCCATCAGCCCGGAATGAAAATAGGTCCCATCCCCGAGATTGGAGAAAATATGTTTTTCGTCCGTAAAGGGGGCAGTGCCGATCCAGGCCACGCCCTCGCCGCCCATCTGCGAGAAGGTCTCGGTTTTGCGCTCCATCCACAGCGCCATATAATGACAGCCGATGCCGCCCAGAGCGCGGCTTCCTTCCGGGACAACGGTTGAGGTATTGTGCGGGCAGCCGGAGCAGTAATGCGGTTTGCGCTCGATCAGGTCAGCCAGCTGGGACGGCGCGGCTTTCAGCAAGGCCTCTACCCGCTCGCCCAGAAAAGCCGGGCCGCCCAAAGCCAGCAATTGCTGACCGATGATGACCGCCAGCCGCGTGACCGACAACTCGCCGGTTTCAGACAGCAGCGGCGCTCCGCTCAAATCGCGCTTGCCGATAATATCCGGGCGGGGAGTGCCAGCAGGCAGGTTATACAGAATGTCCTTCAGCTGCGGCTCAATCAAAGCGCGCTTTTCTTCCACCACCAGCAGTGCCGGTTGTGCCAGCGCAAACTCCTTGGCGCCTTCCGGCTCCAGCGGCCACGGCATCGCAACCTTATAGAGCGAGAGGCCGAGCGCGGTTGCTTCGGCGTCCGCAAGGCCGAGTTCGTCCAGCGCCTGCCGGACATCCAGATAAGCCTTGCCCGGCGCGAGAATACCGAGGCGGGGGGTGTCCGCCTGCAGCGTCACCCGGTCAAGTTTATTGGCGCGAGCATAGGCGAGAGCGGCGGGGAGTTTATGGGTGACGAGGCGATGTTCCTGAGTGAGCGGCGGGTCAGGCCAGCGGAAATTAAGCCCGCCCTCCGGCAGCGGAAAATCAGGCGGTAGGGTGGTGGCGGGGCGGGCAGGGGATACCTCAACCACCGAGGTGGCATCGGCTACATCGCTGACCAGCTTGAGCGCTACCCAGCAGCCGGAGAAGCGCGACATCGCCCAGCCATGCAGACCCAGATCCAGCACATCCTGCACGCTGGCGGCATGGAGAACCGGCACCATTGCGGCGACATAGGCCTGTTCCGACTGGTGCGGAAAGGTTGAGGATTTGCAGGCGTGATCGTCGCCGGTGACCAGCAGAACCCCGCCCTGCGCGCTTGATCCAGCCCCATTGCCATGCTTGATGACATCCATCGAACGGTCAACGCCGGGGCCCTTGCCGTACCACAGCGCAAACACGCCCTGATGGCGGGCTCCTTTGGACAGGCCCAGTTGCTGCGTGCCCCAAACCGCCGTTGCCGCCAGATCCTCATTAATGCCGGGTTTGAAAACAATGGCAGCAGCATCCAGATGTTTCTGGGCTTTCCACAACGCCTGATCGACCCCGCCCAGCGGCGAGCCGCGATAGCCGGAGATGAACCCGGCGGTATTAAGGCCAGCGCCAGCGTCGCGCTGACGTTGCATCAAGGGCAGACGCACCAGCGCCTGAATACCGGTCAACAGCACCCGGCCTTCGGCTACGGTGTATTTGTCGTCTAGACTAACCGTGTGTAACGGGCCAGCGGCCATGATGTTTCCTTCCTCAGGTTCCGTTAATGTATGGTGAGCCGGGGCTGGGAGCAATAACCTGAATTGCTGCACTGCGTCCGGTCTAAAAGTGTTGAAGTAGGGCGGCGTATCTTTTAGAGTGCCGGGAATAACCACACAAACACAGGGATATGCCTCATGACGCAATTCACGCGCCTGTCGGTGAAAAGTCTTTTTATCGCGGATGCACATCTGGGAGTGCCAGACTCTCCGGCGCTGGCGCTGGGGCATCTGCTCGACCGGACAGCGGTGAGCGAGGGGATTTATATTCTTGGCGACTTCATCGACAGTCATGCCCTTTCCCCCGAGGCGGCTTTGCCCCCTGCCCATGCCGAAGTGCTTGACCGTCTGCAGGTTAGCGCCACCAACGGTGTGCCGGTTATTTATATTCCCGGTGACCTCGATGGTCGTCTGCGTTCATGGTTGGGCGGCAAGGGGACAATGGATCATGATGCCGGGTATTGCGCCGAGCTTGATGGATTGATCCTGCAGGAACGCGGCTGGTATACCGACGGGAAGGGGCGCCGCCATCTTCTGATCCACGGTGATGAGAAGGAACCAGAGGCCCTCAATAGGGGCTGGATACGAAACGGATTCGTTCGGTTGCAGGCTGCAATGGGCCTAGCGGCAGATGATACGGGTGGGTTTGTCGAGCGCAAGCTGGCACTGGCGGCGGCATGGAATGCGGACGGCGTTATCTGCGGGCATGATCCCCAGCCGGCGTCTCGTCTGGGAGGGGGGCTCACTTACCGGAATCCCGGCCATTGGGCGCAGCGGCAGACGGTCCTGATTGAAACCGGCGACGGGCGGTTTGTTCAGCTCAACTGGGGCGATGTGCTTCAGCAGATGAGAAGATACCCGCTTTGCGAGGTGTTTGCCGGTTTGGCTAGCCAATTCACTCTTGACGTGAACAGAGCTGAAGTACCAGCGTCTCGTCGCAATGTCTTTGGCCCGGTTCCTGACCGGCCAGCCTCAACCGGACAGACCAAGTTGCTGGCGGCGCTGCGTTATACGGGCTGAGGCAGGGCGTTTCCGTTTTCCGGCAATTCTGCTAGAGTTCCTCACGGTTTAAAAGTGAGGTTTGGTCATGTCCGAATCCGAACAGGTCTTTC
>CAYSDE010000080.1:0-8714 GCA_964429685.1 uncultured Pseudobdellovibrionaceae bacterium | reverse complement strand
TAAGAGGCCATCAGCAAACTGAGGGTCTGGCCGATAATCGCCACCCAGCGGATTGTCACCAGTGACCGTGCCGCAATCACCCCGCTGGTGGCGGTGTCGGTTTCAATCACACTCAGCCAGACCGGGCGTTCGGCGGTTTCTTCTGTTTTCCCCATCATGCCCGCCATCATGGCCGAAACCCTTAGCCCTGTCCCGGACTTTTTAGCTGGCCAGCACCGCCAGCCCTTTAAGCCGCAACAATCCCAGCGCGGGGGCCAGACCTTGGCCTTTGGGCATTTCGGGCTCCAGTGCTTCGGCGGAGGCGCAATGCTGGAGGGCGTGGGGGTCGAGTTTGACCAGCACCTGTGCAGCGGCCTCGGCGGCCAGACCATCAAGCAGCACTGGCACTTTGGCCAGACGGGCGGCGAGAATGGCGCCCAGAATGGCACAGGCTTCCAATCCGCCGAATTGGGCGAGTGTAGCGAGCGGGTCGGTGGAGTGTGGCAACTCGGCGAGCAGGGCCGGATAGGCCAACTCCCCGCCAGCACCCAGACCGGTCAGCGCCAGCAGGGATAAGCCCGGCTCAACCGCCATCATGCCGTAACTCATGGCATGGGCCGCCGCTTCTTCGCTCAAAGCCGGGCCGGAGCGGAAATCGGCAGTCGGCGTATCGAGATCAAGCTCATAGGCGCGCAGGTCAGCATCGGCCTCGGTCAGGATTCTTACCACCGGATCAGTGCCTGAAGTTAACGCGGCAAGGCGCTGTCTGGTTTCTTCAACCGACTCCGCACAGCCATGCGCCCCGACATATATCGCCAGCCGCATCCGCCGCAAAACCGGTTTACCGCCCTGCGACCGTGCCAGCCACTGCACCCACTCCGCCAGCTTGCCATAGGGAGAAAGATCAGGCAGCGTCACTGGCTCCAGCCTGGGCAAGTGATGCACCAGACGGCGGATTTCGTGGAAGGTCACGGCGGGCTGGGCGGCGGCGGGAACAGCACTCATTGAAAACGTCCTTTGTGAATGAAATTAACGGTGGCCTGTATAACCTCGGGACTCCAGATCATGAAGGAGTGATTGGCATTCACCTCCAGATAATCATCCATTTGCTCCAACTGGGCGCTCGACAGTTCCACCGTCCCGTCATTGGGAATATCACCATGGGTCGAGCGTGACAGCCATGACACCGGATTCAGCGGATTGAACGGTGAGACACCGGCAATCACACCGATTTCCGCTTCCGGCAGACCGAGTTTGGCAATCGCCGGAGAATCGGCCTCAAGATCGCGGACGATGCGGGGTGTGGTGGTCTGGTTGAAGAGGCGCGGATTGCTGTTGATGACATTGGCGCCCTTATGGGGCGTGCCGATAAACACCACCCGTCCCAGCGGTAATCTGGTCTGCGGGGTTAGCAATCCCCGGATCATCAGCCCGCCCAGCGAGTGCCCCACCGCATGAACCGCCGTATAGCCCCGCAAACGCGGCAGTTTGAGCTTCAAATGGTTGATCTGTTCCTGAATGCCTCCCCGCAGCGTGTTATAGCTCCAGGTTTCGGTGGCATAGCCCGCCTTGCGGAGCGCCTGCCGCAGCGGGAGCATCGACAGCCCCGAACGGCCCAGCCCGTGCAAAATCAGAACAACTTCGCGATGATGCATATTCATAACGCGCACCCTATCGCAGAGCGGGGGCGTTTTCCAGAGGTATCAATTCTGCCTCAAACCGACCAAGTTACACACTTCAGCGCCACTTCCTCCCGGAAGAGATCACATCGTCAAGCGTCGTGCTTGTGCGAGAACCGAACAGACTTTAGCCTGCTGATCCACATGCTCTGTCTGACGGGCAGTATGGAGAATCTGGCCAACATCCACGGCGGGATGGTTAAAAAAATCGGCTTGGTCATTGACGCAATTCGCACATGCTACCCGGAGGTTTCGAGGAACAGCGACAGGATCACCTCCATCGGGATGAGGCAGTTGACCGTTCGCAGCCATCCCACATTCAGCTTTATATCTCTCCAGATCGGATGGCTGTTGTGGATAATCGGATACGCGCAGCGCCAGCAATCTGAAGCTTAGCAGGGCGCGTGCTTGGGGAAGCTGCCGATCTGCAGAGTTATTTACCACACAGCTCAATGCCGTGAGGGCTATTTCTGCAGTATTAAATGCACTATCATCAAAAGGTCTTTTCATAAAAGCCTCCAGTCATATATGTTTTGACAGAAAAGCGTTCTGACATTTGGCATTTCAGCACATAGCCTTGTGGCAAAGCAAATAAATTCATGGTTAACGCCAAGAATTAAGACCAGAATCATAACGCGCACCCTATCGCAGGACGCAGATATTTTCTAGAGTGCGCCGATGCACAATGATGCCGTTATCGACCAGCCTGACCTGACCGCTCCCCGCGCCCTTGTGGTGAGCGGGGCTGAGGCGGTGTTGCTGGCCGATACCGGCGAGGTGGAGACGTTACCGCTGGCGGCTGCCCGCAAACAGGCGGGGTTAACGCCGGTGCTGGTCTGTCATGCTCCGCTCACCTTGCAGCGGATCGGGCTGGAAGCGCTGGCGACCCTTGACCTGCTGGAACTGTTTGCCTTTGTCCATCCGGCGGTTTTTTGTGTGCCGACCCCCAAGGGGCTGGCCGACGCGCTGGCGCTGTCTGCCCCGCTTGATACGGAAGGCGCAGCGCTTCTACTCTGGCAAGCCAGAACCCGTCTGCTTGATGAGTTGGCGGAGATTGATGACCGCGAGACGACGCAGCGCCTTGCCGCCATTGCCACCCAGATGGGCCGGGGTGGCTGGCGCTGGACTCCGGCGGTGCTGGGCGCGCTGGGCAATCCGCCGGTTAAAGGTGAGGCGATGTCAGCCCTTGGCATTTGGGCGCTGCTGCCCAAGTGGGAAGAGCTGTTCCCTGAAGAAATCGGCAAGCCGGCTATTGATCCGCAGAAAACCCGGCAGCGACTGGCCGAGCTGGTGGCCCGTGCCGTTAAAAGCGAACCGCGCCCGGAGCAAAGCGATTATGCCAGCGCCCTGACTGCCGCTTTTGCTCCCGCGCAGGACTCTCCCCATGTGGTGCTGGCTGAAGCCGGAACCGGGGTTGGCAAAACCCTTGGCTATCTCGCTCCCGCTTCACTCTGGGCCGAAGAAGCGGGCCGCGCCGTCTGGCTCTCGACCTATACCCGTAACCTGCAGCGCCAGATTGAAGCCGAATGTGCGCGGCTTTATCCCGACAGCGAAATCCGCGCCCGCAAGGTGGTTATCCGCAAGGGGCGGGAGAATTATCTCTGTCTGCTCAACTATGAAGAAGCGGTGCGTGGCAGTTTCACCAATGCCCAAACACTGGTCACTCTGGGACTGATTGCCCGCTGGCTGATGACCACCCGCGATGGTGACCTCAAGGGCGGCGACCTGCCCGGCTGGCTACCTGACCTCATCGGCAAAAGCCGTGTTCACTGGCTGTCCGACCGGCGCGGCGAATGTCTGCATGGCGGCTGCCCGCATTACCGCCAGTGCTTCATTGAAAGTTCGGTGCGGCGGGCACGGGGGGCTGAGTTGGTGATTGCCAATCACGCCCTCATCATGAATGCCGCCGCCAAGGGCGGGGTGGATGAACAGTTTCCGCCCTCGCGCTTCATCTTTGATGAAGGGCATCATATTTTCCACGCTGCCGACAGTGCCTTCGGTGCTGATCTTTCGGGACAAGTCTCGCATGAGTTGCGGCGCTGGCTGCTGGGTGGCGAAGGCCGCAGCAAAGGCCGGGTGCGCGGTCTGGCCAAACGCGCCGAAGCCCTGCTGCCCGACGGCGAAGAGGGATTGCGCCTGCTTGATCTCATCAAGGATCTAGCGCAGATCCTGCCCGGCGAAGGCTGGCATGGGCGGCTGGAACGCGGCGAGCCTCGCGGCCCCACCGAACGCTTTCTGCTCGAAGTTCAGCGCATGGTGCTGGCGCGGGACAAGGATGCTTCCTCGCCCTATTCACTGGAATGCGAAACCCTTGATCCGTCCGCTGACATGCTGACCGCCGCCGATGCTTTGCGGGCGGCGCTGGTGCCGCTGCTGCGTGAAGTCGCCGCCTTTCGTCGCCTGATGATGACCCGCACCGAACAGGAAGAGGGGCTGGAAACCGAACTGGCCAAACGCATCGCCTCGCTCATCAACACACTCGAAACCTATATCCTCGACCAGTTACGCAGCTGGAATGCCATGCTGGAAAACCTCCACGGCCAGACTCCGTCCGATTTTGTCGAATGGTGCGCGATTGAGCGGATTGACGGGCGCACGCTGGATGTTGGTCTGCACCGCCGTTATCTCGACCCCACCAAACCTTTTGCCGAGGCGCTGGGGCGGCAGGCACAGGGTGTGGTGGTTACCTCCGCCACCCTCACCGATCCCGGCCTTGAACTGGAAGAGAGTTGGCAGGTGGCGGGGCTTGAAACCGGCGCGGCCCATTTCCCCGCTCCCTTCCTGCGCGCCCGGGTTCGCTCGCCCTTCAACTACGCCCAGCAAACCCGCGTCCTCATCGTCACCGATGTGCCGCCCAAAGATGATGCCCGCATTGCCGAAGCCTATCGGGAATTGTTTCTCGCCTCGCATGGCGGGGCGCTGGGCCTCTTTACCGCGATTGAGCGGCTGAAGAAGGTGCGGCGGACTCTGGTTGCGCCGCTGGCGGCGGCCGGTCTGCCGCTCTACGCCCAGCATGTGGACGGCCTTGATCCCCACACCCTGATTGATATTTTCCGCGCTGAAACGGACGCCTGCCTGCTCGGCACCGATGCCGTGCGCGACGGTGTCGATGTTCCCGGCGACGCCCTGCGCCTGATCGTGTTCGACCGTGTACCGTGGCCGCGCACCGATATTCTGTTCAAAGCCCGCAAGGCGGCAATGGGTGGCGTAGCCTATGCCGAACGCCTGACCCGCCAGAAACTCCGTCAAGCCTTTGGCCGCCTGATCCGCCGCGCCGATGACCGTGGCGTCTTTGTTCTGCTCTCTCCGCTGCCCTCGCGGCTGGCTTCGGCCTTCCCTGATGTGGTACCGGAGCGGGTGACATTGGCGGAGGCGGCAGAAATCACAAAGAGTTTTCTTAAATAATAACAACGTCATACCGGCGAAGGCCGGTATCCATTTGCCCAACACGTCTAATCGTCTAGATTCAACGATCTGGTTTTCTGCTTTTTGGTTGGAGTTGACGCCTTAGGAGCAGACCCAAGCTTTCTGGGGTGCTTGTTGATATAAATCGCCGCCACATCGTTCAGCACTTTCACCAATGGTTGTAAATCATAGACATTGGACGCAACGATCCCTCGCATTTTCTTGCGCGTTTTTTTTATGTAAGTCTTTTCTTCCAGCGCCTTGATTGCCCGCTGCACCTGCCGCTCCGAGATGCCAATTCTATCAGCTAATGTGCTCATGGAAGGAAATGGCATTTCATCCTTCTTCCACCAACTGGCCACGAGGTGAATAAGGATAAGCGTTTCTATAGGTGTCACCCGATGCTCGTCAGCCACGAACATATTGATAAGCAGAAGGTAATTTGGAATCTGGGCGAACCCTCTCTCGGCAACATCTCTGCCCCATTTTGCCTCAATGTCTTGCATATTAGTCTCCATACTATACGACAGAATGTCGTTCAACATGTCTTACTATAGATACTTATGAATAAAAACTCAACATAAAAACTTATCAACTAAAACTTATGAATTTTATACGCAGCAAGGGTTAAACGACAAAGTTTATATTTTTATGGAGAAAAGACCATGTCCTTATAACTTACAAGCCCACATCTTGACTCATCGCACGGTGGGGGGTATAAGGAAGCTGTGGACGATGCTTGCCTATACGGGCGCTCAGCCCGTGATACGTAGCTGCGCGGGCGAGCAAAACGTGATTCCTTTGAACCGTTTTGTTTGCTGGCAAGTTATCGTCCACACTCACGCCTCGCTTCGGCCTTTCCTGACGTTGTGCCAGAATGGGTGACATTGGCGGTTGCGATTACCAAAGACTTCCTGCCCAAAACCTCATAAAATCCCCTCCCCCGCCTCTTTGCGGGGGAGGGTTAGGGTGGGGGCAATGGCAGCACGCAACCATCTGTAATTGTTATCATAACATCATCTGCCCCCACCCCGGCCCTCCCCCATCCCCAAGCGGGGACGGGGGAGGGAGCGCGCCCTGCCTCATTGGCCCATCTCTCTGGTTGACTCTTGCCCCACTCCTCCGCTATAAACCCGTGTCCCCGCACTGGCGGGGTTTAACTATTCAGTTTGAGGCTTCATCATGTCCCGTCTCTGCGGTATCACCGGCAAAACCGTCCATTTCGGCAACAATGTCAGCCATTCCGAGCGCAAGACGCGCCGCCGTTTCAATCCCAACATGCAGTCGACCTCGCTGATGAGCGACGCGCTGGATCGCATGGTTCGCCTTGATCTGACGGTAAACGGCATCCGCACCATTGAACATAATGGCGGCCTCGACGCCTTCCTGCTCAAGACCAAAGTTGCCGATCTCGGCCCCGCCGAGCGCAAGCTGAAGAAGCAGATCACCAAGCTGACCGCCAAGAAAGCCGCGACAGCCGCTTGATCTCCGCTTCATGTGATTAAGGCAGCGGCCCCCGAGCGGGGCCGTTGTTGTTTGTGAACCCTGTGGCCCCGTAAGGAGACAGGCCGTGCGCGTTGACGAGTTTGACTATCACCTGCCCCCAACCAGCATCGCCCTGCGGCCAATGGAGCCACGGGAAGAGGCCAAGCTGTTGGTCGTAACTCCGGACCAGCTGCAGGATCAACGGGTCAAGAACCTGCCCGCGCTGCT
Source organism: uncultured Pseudobdellovibrionaceae bacterium (assembly GCA_964429685.1). GTDB lineage: Bacteria > Pseudomonadota > Alphaproteobacteria > UBA2400 > UBA2400 > CAYSDE01. The sequence goes on along the minus strand of CAYSDE010000080.1, from coordinate 1,938 downwards.
GGAGCCCGGCGATCTGCTGGTCTTTAACGATACCAAGGTCATTCCCGCCCGCCTGTTTGGTCTGCGCGGCGACATGAAATGCGAAGTCCTGCTGCACAAGCAAACCGGGCTGGACAGCTGGGAGGCCTTTGCCCGCCCGCTCAAGCGGCTACGTCTGGGCGAGACAATCATTTTTGCGCCCGATTTCTCGGCGGAGATTATGGCCCGGATTGACGATCATCTGGAGCTGCGTTTCTCGGCCAGCGGGGCCGCCCTCATCGCGCAGTTTGAACGCTACGGCCATATGCCGCTGCCGCCTTATATCGAACGTGCCGATGACAGTGCCGACCGTCATGACTATCAAACCATCTTTGCGCAAAAACCCGGCGCGGTAGCCGCCCCAACCGCCAGTCTGCATTTTACCGAAAGCCTGATGACGCAGCTTGAGGCACGCGGCATCATCACTGCCAGAATCACTTTGCATGTGGGGGCAGGTACCTATCAGCCGGTACGGGTGGAGGACACGGACGATCACGTCATGCATGCGGAGTGGATTGACGTTCCCGCTGCCACCGCCGCCCTCATCAACGCCACCCGCGCCAAAGGCGGACGGATTGTGGCGGTCGGCACCACCGTTCTGCGCAGTCTTGAAAGCGCCGCGCAAGCTGATGGCGTGATGCTGCCCTTTTGCGGCGAAACAAAAATCTTCATCACCCCCGGTTATCGTTTCAAGGTGGTTGATCTGCTGATAACCAACTTCCACCTGCCCAAATCAACTTTGCTGATGCTGGTGTCAGCCTTTGCCGGCATGGAGCGGATGAAAACCGCCTATACCCACGCTATCGGCAACAAGTACCGTTTCTATTCCTATGGCGATTGCTCGCTGCTTTATCCACACAACATCCCCTCTCCCGCTTCAGCGGGGGAGGGTTAGGGAGGGGGCTCTATGACCGCACTATCATTTGACCTGATAAAAACCTCTGGCCGCGCCCGCCGGGGCCGCCTCCACACTGCGCATGGCACCGCCGAAACTCCGGCCTTCATGGCGGTTGGCACTGCTGCCACCGTCAAGGCGATGACCAGTGAAGCGGTCAAGGCCACCGGCACCGAGATTGTGCTGGGCAATACCTATCACCTGATGCTGCGCCCCACCGCCGAACGGATTGCCGCGCTGGGCGGTCTGCACAAATTCATGAAGTGGGACGGCCCTATCCTCACCGATAGCGGCGGCTTTCAGGTAATGTCACTGGCCAAGCTCCGCAAGATTACCGAGCAGGGCGTCACCTTCCGCTCGCACATCGACGGCAGCGCACACGAGTTGTCGCCGGAAAGTTCTACCCAGATCCAGCATCTGCTGGACGCCACCATCACCATGGCTTTTGATGAATGCCCCAAACTGCCTGCCACTCACGACACTGTCAGAACCTCGATGGAAATGTCGATGCGCTGGGCGGCCCGCTCGCGCCAAGCCTTCACGGCGCGGGACGGCTATGGCCAGTTCGGCATCAATCAGGGCGGCACCTTTGCCGATCTGCGGATCAAATCGGCAGAGGCGCTGAGACAAATCGGCTTTGAAGGCTACGCCATTGGCGGCCTCGCCGTGGGTGAGCCGCAAGCCGACATGTTTGCCACGCTGGATGAAGTTGTCCCCGCCCTGCCCGAAGACAAGCCGCGCTATCTGATGGGGGTTGGTACGCCGGAAGATTTGATTGGTGCGGTTGAGCGCGGAGTGGATATGTTTGACTGCGTGCTACCCACCCGCTCGGGCCGCACCGCCAAGGCCTTCACCTCTCGCGGCGCGCTGAATCTGCGCAATGCCCGCCACCAGAACGACCCCCGCCCACTCGATGAAGAGTGCCTATGTCCGGCGCTGGCGGGCGTTACCCGCGCCTATCTTCACCACCTCATCCGCTGCGAAGAGATTCTGGGCGCTATGCTGTTGACATGGCATAATATCCA
>CAYSDE010000079.1:4976-8737 GCA_964429685.1 uncultured Pseudobdellovibrionaceae bacterium | reverse complement strand
AAAGGCGACGGGGAGGTGCCAGATATGCTCAAGGCGCAGTGATACCGTACTTGCATTCTGGGCAGAGTACTCAAAGGCCAGCATGATCTCCCGCATCTCGGCATTGCGGATGATTGACTGGTTCTGGCGATAACTGTCATCAAATTTCTTCAGCAGCTGACGCGTTTTGTGGCTGAAATATTCCGGGTTGTATTTGGGAACCGCTGGAACCATGAAAGCCCCGATAACCCCCGCCAGTGTTGGATGCACACCGGATTTGAGCATGACATACCACAATCCCATGGCCAGCAGGAAGTAGGGCACAATCTTGCGAACACCGAAACGGTTCAGGACAAACATCGTTCCGGCAACGCCGCCCGCATAGGCCAGATATTCCATCTGGATGTCCTTGCTGTAGAACAGGGATATAACGATCACGGCACCCAGATCGTCAATGATGGCTATGGCAACCAGAAAGACCATCAATGTTTTCGGTACCCGGTCGCCCAGAAGAACCAGCACACCGATGGCGAATGCAATATCCGTAGCCATGGGAATGGCCCAGCCGGAGGCCTCGATTCCAGACCCGTTGAACGCACTGTATATGAGTGCGGGAATAGCCATACCCCCGATTGCAGCTACCAGCGGCAGCGCCGCCTTGCGGGGACTGGCTAACTCCCCGAACAGCAACTCGCGTTTAAGCTCGAGGCCGACGACAAAAAAGAAAAAAGCCATCAGCAGATCGTTGACCCACAGCAGCAGCGGTTTGTTCAATATCCATGTGCCGATGCCTACAATCACAGGCGTGTCCCTGAGTTGGAAATACAGGGGGGACAGCCACGAATTAGCGCAGACAAGGGCAAAGAACGTGGTCAGCATCAGCAGAATGCCACTGCTACTCTGTCGATGGACGAATTGTTCAAACGGATTCAAAAGGCGTTCGAAGAACCTTTCCAGCGGTGCGTAAGACACACCTGTCGGGGCCTGATCGTCAGTCACCTTACTCTCCGTTTCATACAGACCTGCTGCATAAAGTCAGGAAGGTCTATGCGTAATACTGTCCGCCATTAACACTCAGGGTGGAACCGGTGATGAAGCCTGCTTCGTCGGAGGTCAGGAATTTGACGCAGCGGGCAACTTCCTGCGGGGTGCCGAGGCGACCGACCGGAATTTGGGCGACGATTTTCTGCAACACGGCAGGGTCAATGGCGGCGACCATTTCAGTGCCGATATAGCCGGGAGCAACAGCGTTGACAGTGACCCCCTTGCTGGCATTTTCCTGCGCCAGCGATTTGGTGAAGCCGATCATGCCGGCTTTGGCGGCGGCGTAATTGGCTTGCCCCATCTGGCCTTTCTGGCCATTGATGGAGCTGATGTTGACAATGCGGCCCCAGCTGCGTTCACGCATGCCCGTGATGACTCCCCGGCACATGTAGAAGCAGGAAGAAAGATTGGTTTCAATCACGGTATGCCACTGTTCGGCATTCATCTTGTGCAGGAAGCCGTCACGGGTGACGCCTGCATTATTGACGAGAATGTCAATCGGGCCGAGGGTTTCGGCAATCTGTTTGAGGCCGCCTTCGACTGAAGATTCACTGCTGACGTCGAACTTGAAGCAGGCGATGCCGGTTTCCGCCATAAACTTGTGGGCGGCTTCCTCATTGCCCTGATAGGTCGCGGCGACTGTGCGCCCCGCTTCTTTCAGTGCTTTGGCAATCGCCGCCCCAATCCCGCGTGTTCCACCCGTCACCACTGCAATCCGAGCCATTACCATACCTCCACAAAAACTTTTCAATACTGCAGGAATAAAGCACAGTCCGCCCTCCGCGACCAGAGGGGAGCGGGCTTAATTTTCCGCGCTGCTCAGGCAACTTTTTCAACGCAAAGGGCAATCCCCATGCCGCCGCCGATGCAGAGCGTGGCCAGACCCTTTTTAGCGTCCGTGCGCTGCATTTCGTGCAGCAGGGTGACCAGAATACGCGCTCCCGAGGCGCCAATTGGATGGCCGAGGGCAATCGCGCCGCCATTGACGTTCACCTTGGCAGGATCCCAGCCCATATCCTTGTTGACGGCAAGAGCCTGCGCCGCAAAAGCTTCATTGGCCTCAATAAGATCAAGATCAGAAACTTTCCAGCCTGCTTTGGCCAGCGCCGCCCGTGAAGCCGGAATCGGGCCTGAGCCCATGACGGCAGGATCAACGCCAGCGGTGGCCCAGCTCCGGATAACAGCGAGGGGCTTGAGGCCACGCTTGACGGCCTCTTCGGCAGACATCAACACCACCACAGCCGCGCCGTCATTGATGCCCGAGGCCGTTCCGGCGGTGACTGAGCCGTCTTTGGCAAAAGCGGGTTTCAAAGCCGCCAGCGCTTCCTTGGTGACCCCAGCACGTGGGAATTCGTCTGCATCAACCACAGTGTCGCCCTTGCGGCCCTTAATGGTAACTGGCACGATCTCGGCCTTGAATTTTCCCGCTTTGATGGCGGCTTCGGCTTTGTTCTGCGAGTTGGCGGCAAATTCATCCTGCTGATCGCGGGTGACCTGCCATTTCTGCGCTACGTTCTCGGCGGTGTTGCCCATGTGATAGCCGTTGAAGGCATCCCATAGACCATCTTTTATCATGGTGTCGACCAGTTCAGCACTGCCCATCTTGGTGCCGTTGCGCATCTGGATGCAATGCGGTGACTGGCTCATGCTTTCCTGACCACCAGCGACAACAATTTTAGCGTCGCCCAGTGTGATGGCCTGATAGCCAAGCGCAACCGTACGCAGACCAGAGCCGCAAAGCTGGTTGATACTGTAAGCCGTTTTCTCAACCGGAATTCCGGCGGCAATTGCTGCCTGACGGGCCGGGCCCTGACCGGCACCCGCTTGCAGAATTTGCCCCATCACCACTTCGTCAACATCGGCGGGGGCGACATTAACACGCTTGAGGGCTTCCGCAATAACGGTTGCTCCCAGCGTATGCGCGGGCAGGGATGACAGCCCGCCGCTGAAATTGCCGATAGCGGTGCGAACGGCAGAAACAATGACAACGTCAGACATGGTCAGAAACTCCGGGTTAAGTGTGCATTCAATCTAGGCCTGTGCCGGTCTTCCGGCAAGGGTATGATGAAAAATACCATTCTACAGGGTATTTCAGGCCGAATATTTCTTGATCGCCGCCTGAAGTCCGCTGAGAAGAGCGCGACCGGTTTCGCCGCCGTCGCCGTCAATCTTCTCGCTGATAACGATCTTGATGGCATTGAGATGGGCTTTCAGCAGCTCGAACTCATTATCCGAGATGGTCGGGTAGTTGCGGTTGGTGGAGAGGAAAAGGGATTTGGCAAATTCGGTGATGAGCGGATAACCGAAAATACCGCCCTGACCGCGCATTTCGTGGGCACCTTTGTTGATGCGCCCGATCAGCGCCCGCAGATTGGCCCCCGGTTCGCGGAGTTTGTTGAGGGAATCATCAAGTTTCTTGATTTCATCGCTGATCCAGTGCGAGTAATCGCCCGCCATTTCGCCGATCTTCTCTTCGACCTTCTTCAAAACTTCCATGTCGATCTTCGGCATTTCGGCGCCCTGCGCCAGACCACCGACCTTGGCGGCAAGCCGGTTGGTGAATTCAAAGACCAGAACATCGCTGCTATCAAGTTTGATCTTCTTGGTAGTCGAGCGGACAATCTGGATGTCTTCGGGTTTGGTTTTGCGGCGCTCTTCCGCCACCTTGCGCTCGAGGCGGCGCGATGAGCGGATAACCGAAAATACCGCCCTGACCGCGCATTTCGTGGGCACCTTTG
>CAYSDE010000079.1:0-4876 GCA_964429685.1 uncultured Pseudobdellovibrionaceae bacterium | reverse complement strand
GTCTTCGGGTTTGGTTTTGCGGCGCTCTTCCGCCACCTTGCGCTCGAGGCGGCGCCGGTCCGGCCCGAAATAGCCGCCCCCCATTACAAAACGGCGCGGCTTGTAGATGATGTTCATCAGCCTTTCCCATACCGACTGGGTCGAAAAGGGCTTGGCGATGAATTCATTGGCACCAAGATCACGGGTGCGGGCGACAAACCCGGCATCGGCAGCGCCGGAAATCATGGCTACCGGCATAAAACGATCCGGAGAGTTTGCCGACGACCTTATCCAGCGCAACAGCATGAATCCGTCAACTTCCGGCATCAGCAGATCGGCAAGAACAAGATCAAACGGCGCAGCACCATCGGGCAGGATTTTGGCGCGGGCCTCGATCTGCTTGATGGCCTCCCCGCCGTTTTCAGCCATATGGATGTTTTCTATGCCCAGAGCGCGCAGCACGCTGATAATCAGCAGGCGAATGAAGCCGGTATCCTCGACCACGAGGACAGAGAGCAGGGACAGGTTGACGCCGGGGGCGGAAAGTACAGTAGCCATTAGACTATAAAACGGGGAAATAGTTAAAAAGTGTTAAAGACTGGCTACTTAGGCGACGCGGAGGATCATTTGTAGCGCATGAGCAACGGCCCCCATGCGGATTTCGTTGCGATTGCCCGGAAAAACGACTTTTTCAACAACCGTTTCCTGACTTTTTTGCGCAAGGCCAAACCACACCAATCCGACAGGTTTTCCCGGGCTCGCTCCGCCGGGGCCAGCAATTCCGGTTACTGAGATACCAATATCCAGAGGTACGCCATCGGGAGCGTGGCGCAAAACACCCTCTGCCATTTCTTTGGCGGTTTCCGCGCTCACTTCTGTGTGGTTCCTGATTGTTTCCGGATTTACGCCAAGCATACTGATTTTGGCTTCATTGCAATAGGTTACAAACCCGCACTTAAGGACACTTGACGATCCGGCTATGCAAGCAAAGGTGCCTGAAATAAACCCGGCAGTGCAGGATTCTGCCGTGCCCAAGGTTTTTCCGCTTGTGCTGAGCCTATCCAGAATTGTTGATGCGGTTTCAAGTAATTCTTTGGAAAATATGAATGATTCTGTCATTTATGTCCTCACGCCGAGCGAAACTGATATATCACTAGGGCTTATCAGTCATTTAAGTTGAAATCAATGTCCGTATTCAGTACCTTGCCCAAGATTTAGGCAGGTGCCCAGCAGATGACCATTTCCATTGGCCCGGTTACGCTTTCAGACCCGGTGATCCTTGCTCCGATGACCGGAGTCAGTGACATGCCGTTCCGTCGCCTCGTCAAGCGGCACGGAGCCGGACTGGTGGTGTCTGAAATGATCGCCAGTCAGGCGATGATCCGCGAGAACCGCCAGACTTTGCGCATGGCCGAACATTCGCCGGAAGAATTTCCGGTGGCGGTACAACTGGCGGGTTGCGAGCCCGAGGTTATGGCCGAAGCCGCCAAGCTGAACGAGGACAGGGGCGCGGCCATTATCGACATCAATTTCGGCTGTCCGGTCAAAAAGGTGGTGAACGGCCATGCGGGCTCCAGCTTGATGCGGGATGAGCCGCTGGCGGCCCGTATTCTTGAAGCCACCGTCAAGGCGACCGCATTGCCGACAACTTTAAAAATGCGCATGGGGTGGGATCACAACAGCCTTAATGCGCCCAAACTTGCCCGAATTGCCGAAGAGTGCGGCATCAAGATGCTGACCATTCATGGTCGTACCCGTTGCCAGCTCTATAGCGGGTCGGCGGATTGGGCTTTTGTGCGTCAGGTCAAAGAAGCGGTTAAAATTCCGGTCATCGTGAATGGGGACATCACCAGTTATGAGGATGTGGATAACGCGCTGCGTCAGTCCGGCGCGGATGGTGTGATGATTGGGCGCGGCGCTTACGGGCGGCCCTGGTTTCCGGCGCAGGTTGCGCATTACCTCAAAACCGGCGAGCGCCGGCCTGACCCGTCCGTTGCCGCACTGCAGGCCGTGATGATGAGCCATTTCGAAGACATGCTTGCGCATTACGGCACCTATACCGGCCTGATGATCGCCAGAAAACATATCGGCTGGTATTCAAAAGGACTGCCCGGTTCGGCTGATTTCCGTGGTGCCGTGAATATGCTTGATGATGCCGACAAGGTGCGCACGCTTATCACCGGTTTTTTCGCACAGTTACTGGAAAAGCCGGAGCCGGCCGCCGCATGAGTACAATCTCCCGCAACAGCACACTTCGCAAAACCGTCAGGGAGGCTGCTGCTGCCTATGCGCCGTCGGCGGACGCTGTGCTGGAAGCACTGCCCAATCCGCTCTTTGTGCTTGATCTGTCTGGCCATGTGATACGGATCAATCATGCGGCAGAGGAATTTCTGGCCAAGTCTCGAACGCTGGTACTCGGGCGGCTGCTTGCCTCGTTTTTCAGGCCCCACCCGGTTCTGAGCCGTATGCTTCAGCATGGCCGGAATGAAAGCCAGAGCGGCGGCAGCATCACCGCAGAAATCACCGTGACCCTGCATGACGGCTCCAGTCAGGATGTGCTGGCGTGGCTGGCTCCGGTAAGTGATGGCGCCGGGATGGTGCTGACTTTCTTCCGCGATGAAGTCCGGGCCCTGATGGCCAGAAACGACGCGCAGGATCAGGCCGGAAAATCCTTGGGAGCGCTGGCGTTCATGCTGGCCCATGAAGTCAAGAATCCGCTTTCCGGGATGCGGGGGGCAGCACAGTTGCTGCGTGAGAGTGCCAATAGTGCGGATATTCCTATGGCCCAGCTGATTATGGATGAATGCGACCGCGTCGCCCGGCTGGTAGAGCGGGTTGAGCATCTGAGTGATGAGGAATTACCCGGAGTTGAAGCCGTCAATATTCATACCGTGCTGGATCATGTGGTCCTGCTGGCCAAGGGGGGCTTTGCCGCTCATTGCCGGTTCGAAAACCGCTATGATCCGTCGCTGCCGCCGGTCAAAGGCAATTTTGACCAGTTGGTGCAGCTGATCCTCAATCTGGTCAAAAACGCAGCTGAGGCCACGACCAGAAGCGGCGGCACGATTGTTCTGACAACCGGGTGGCAGCCCCGTGCCCGCAGCCTTGATCCCCATGTGCAGGATGTTCTGGCCTTGCCAGTGGTGATTTCAGTTTCTGACTCTGGCAGCGGCATCAGCGCTGATCTCCAGAAAAGCCTGTTTACAACCCCGGTTTCGAGCAAACCGGGCGGGCAGGGGCTTGGTCTGCCAATCGCCGCCCGTATTGCGGCTCGGCATGGGGGGGCATATCCGTATTGCCAGCGAACCCGGCCACACCATCGTCACTGTTTCCCTGCCCCACTGGACTGAGGAGAAAACGCCATGAGCGCCACCGTTCTTCTGGTCGATGATGACCGTGCCGTCCGCGCCGTCGTCAGTGAAGCCCTGAGCCGCAAGGGCTATACCGTCAAGGCCACCGGTAGTGCTTCAACCCTGTGGGAGTGGGTGCTGGACGGGGAAGGTGATGTCGTCCTGACTGATATTTTCCTGCTTGATGAAAACGGACTTGACCTTATTCCGCGCATCAAGCGCCGCCGCCCGCAACTCAACGTCATCGCCATGAGCGCACAGAATACGATGGCAACTGCCGTCAAGGCTTCGGAGCGCGGCGCTTTCGATTATATTGCCAAGCCATTTGATCTGGAGGTGCTGTTCAGTACGATTGAACGGGCGATTATTTCCCGCGATTTCAAGGAAGACGCTGCGGTTGATGTAGACGATTTGCCCCTGCTGGTTGGGCGTTCGCCCGCTATGCAGAAAATTTACCGCACCCTGTCGCGGATCAGTCAGTCCGATCTGCCGGTTCTGATTACCGGCCCGGCGGGGAGCGGCAAAAAAACACTGGCGCGCGCCATTCATGCCCATAGCCGCCGCGCCAGATTTCCTTTTGTTGTGGTAAGCGTCTCCAGCATTCAACAGGACTATGCGGAAGACCTGTTCGGCACAGTCGAACGTTCGGGGCGTCTGGCCACAGCCGGGAGTGGGACGCTGGTACTGAATGATGTTGCCGACCTGCCCAAGGGATTGCAACTTGGTCTGCTTGATATTCTTGAGAACGGCGATTATCTGCCGGTGGGAGGCCGTCGTCGCCTGCGCTTTGACTCTCGCCTGATTTCCATCTCCAGCCGGGAGTCAGCATCCCTGCTAGAGGACGAGAAGCTGCGCGCCGAACTCTTCTATCGCCTCGGCGTGGTCAGTGTCGCCATGCCGTCGCTGCGGGAGCGGCTTGAGGATATTCCCGAACTGTCCCGTCATCTGCTCACCCGGCTGGCGGAAAAAGGCATGCCGAAATGCCAGATCATGAGTGATGCCTTGGCCCGGCTGCAGGCTTATGACTGGCCGGGCAATGTTCGTGAACTGGAAAATGTTCTGCGCAATCTTTGTGTTCTGGCCGCCGATCACCTGATTGACGCCGGGTTGGTTGATCAGGTGCTGGCCCGGCAGTGCATCGCGCCGCGTCAGCCGCAGACACAGCCGCAAACACAGAGTCTGTCGGACAGTGTTGCTCATCATCTTGAACTTTACTTTACCGCCCATCAGGGGCGTTTGCCGCCCACCGGTCTTTATGACCGCATTCTGGCCGAGATTGAACGTCCGCTGATCGAGCGCTGTTTGCTCGCCTGTCAGGGCAACCAGATCAAGGCGGCTGACCTGCTGGGGCTCAACCGCAATACGCTGCGCAAGAAAATTCGTGATCTCGGTATTACCGTCCGGCGCGGCAGCGAGACTATGCTAAGGAGTGTGGCGTGAAGTGGTTCCGTTTCCGCAGCTCGCGTGAGCATCGTGCTTTTACTCCCGGCTGGATCGGGCGGCTGGCGCTGAGCAATTTTCTGGCAGGAGCGCTGGCGACCCTGTCG
>CAYSDE010000078.1:0-8741 GCA_964429685.1 uncultured Pseudobdellovibrionaceae bacterium | reverse complement strand
CCGATCTGGCCGGAGAGCCGCCCAGCCTCTATCAGCTCACGGCGCCGAAGTCGGATTCTGAAGCTGCGGCGTCGGTTCTTAAGGATCAGCTGCTGATTGATGTGCCTATGGCTTCAGCGGGTATCGACTCCCCTCGCGTGGCGCTTAAACAGGCGGATGGTACCCTCGGTTACTTCCGCGATGTCAGTTGGACGGATCGGGTGCCGGTCATGTATCAGACCCTGCTGGTGGACTCCTTTGACAACTCTGGCCGCCTGCCTGCGGTCGGGAGGGAGAATGTCGGGCTGCGGGCGGACTACCTGCTGAAAACCGACCTTGCCAGTTTTGAGGCGGACTACACCAACGGGAAGCCGCCGCTGGTGCGGGTCTCGCTACGGACCAAGCTGATCGTTATGCCCCGGCGCATCATTGTCGCCAATCAGGGATTTGCGGCGGAGGTCAAGGCTGAGGGGGAGGAAATGGCGCAGATTTCTGAGGCTTTTCAGCAGGCTTCCGATCAGGTGCTTCGTCAATTGGTGGTTTGGACACTGGCCGAAATTGAAGCAAGAAAAGGGCAGCCCTGAGTTACGTTACGTTAACGTAAGATCGTAAAAACATTAACGATCTTTAAAACATCGCGAATGTATCATGGTGCAACAATAGACGCTTTGTCGCAACAGGCGACCGGCGCCAACTTAAGGGGAAGTACAAGTGGAACCACGTCAGATCCTATCGCAAAAAGACGTTGCCCGTCTGATGCAGGACAAGTCACCTGACAACCGTGCGGTGATGACGGGCAAAATCGTTTCGCAGCTTGAGCGCGAACTGACCCCGGCTGAGCGCAAGATCGCTCTCGATATTGTTGGTATCATGGCGATGGATGCCGTGGTCAAGGTGCGAGAAGCTCTGGCCGACAATCTGCGTCATATCTCGGATGTGCCGAGGGATATTGCCATGCAGTTAGCCCTCGATGTTGAATCCGTTGCTCTGCCGATGCTGGAGTCTTCTACCGTTTTTTCGGATCAGGACCTGATTGAAATTCTGGCCAGCGGGTCGGAACACAAGCAGACGGCCATTGCCCAGCGCACCGAGGTTTCCGCAGACCTTTCCGAGGCCATTGTTACCAAGACCGGAGAAAAAGTGGTGGCCGCCCTGATGTCCAATGAGGGGGCACAGCTGACCGAGAAAACCCTGACCGAAGCGATTGACCGTTTCAAGGACAGCGATGCCGTCAAGGCGCCGATGGTCAACCGTTCCAAGCTGCCGGTGACGGTGGCTGAGCGTCTGGTGTCTCTGGTGTCTGACAAGCTTAAAGATGTTTTGGTGCAGAAACACGATCTGCCGCCCGGTATGGCCGCCGACATCATCATGCAGAGCCGCGAGCGGGCGACGGTCAGTCTGTTCAGCGACAATGCCAGCTCCAGTGATGTAGAGCGGCTGGTGCGCCAGCTGTTTGAAAATAGCCGCTTGACCCCCTCCCTGATCCTGCGCGCCACCTGCATGGGGGACGTGGCTTTTCTGGAATGGTCGTTGGCGACCTTGGCCGGGGTTAGCATCATGAACGCCCGGATGTTGATGCATGATGCGGGCCCGCTCGGCTTCAAGTCGATCTATGAAAAGTCGGGGATGCCGCGTCAGCTATCATCAGCTTTCCGCATTGCCCTTGATGTCGCTCGCGAGAACCGCTTCGACGGCGAAGAGGGAGATCGTGAACGCTACCGCCGCCGTATGATCGAGCGCATCCTGACCCAGTATGAAGACCTTGCCAATGAAGACCTCGACTATCTGCTTGGCAAACTCGGGGATGTGGCTCGCGCTGCCTGATTATCCGGCTGTCGCCGCAGAAAGTGCCCACGGTACCTGACCGTCATACAGCTCCTGATACACATCAAGAGTGAGCCAGCACATATTGTCCCGGCTGTAGGTAGCCTGCGCGTGGCTGACAGCGCGGGCAGCCAGACGGGTGCGCTGTTCCGGGGTCAGGGTGAGGGCCAGATCAAGGGCTTCAGCCAGTTGGTCAGGATGACCGGCTTCAACCAGCCAGCCGGTTTCACCAACCAGCACGCTTTCCTTCATGCCGCCAAGGCGGGAGGCGACGACCGGGCGGCCCATGGCCTGTGCTTCTACGGCGACGCGGCCAAAACCTTCCGGCACGATGGAGGGAGCGACTACCACATCGGCCAGCATCAGGGCGGTTGGCATGTCGGTGCATTCGCCGACCATTTTGACATGTCCTTCAAGACCGAGGCGGATGGCCTCTTCTTCCAGCTCAGCACAATAGGTCGGGTTGCTCTGGACGTTGCCGGTCAGGATGCAGGCAAAATCCCGCCGGGGCAGTTTGGCCAGAGCCTTGAGCAACACGCTTTGTCCTTTGCCATGATCAAGGCGGCTGGGGCAGAGGATGACTTTCTGTCCGTCATTCAGTCGCCACTCATGGGTCAGGCTGGCCATGCGCTCGGCAGTCACGGTGTCCGGGTTGAACTTGTAAAGGTCGATGCCACGCGGAATGGTGCGGATGCGGCTGGGGTTGGTGCCATAGGTAGCGCCCAGATGATCGGCAATGAAATTCGAAATGGCAATCACCCGATCTCCCCGCGCCATCACCGAATTATAGAGTTTGCGCAGGCCGCTGCTGAAGGGATAGGCTTGATGATGGGTGGTCAGAAAGGCCGCCCCGGTGCGGCGGGCGGCGAAGAAGGCGCTCCAGGCTCCGGCGCGGCTGCGGGCATGAACAATGTCTACCCCGTGTTGCCGGATCAACTGGGCTAGGGCGCGGCTGTTGGCGCGGATGGTCAGGAAACTTTCCGAGCGGATGGGCAGGGTGATATGCAGGATGCCGTTACGCTCCAGCTCATGCACCAGCCGTCCGCCTTCCGATACCACAATCGGGGTGCCGCCTGCCCGTTTGAGAAAGACCGCCACATCAACCGCGTTGCGCTCGATCTCGCCGGTTTCAAGCAGCGGCAGAATCTGCAGCACCACCGGATGGGCATTGACAGGAACTGTGTTAGGGTTGGCCGCTGACGACATGATTATGAGGAGCCTTCGGAATGGAAAAGTCGGGTGAACTTAGCGCGAACGGGCAGGGAAAAGCTATAGCGTGGAAGCAACACCCCGGCATTTCTCCCGGCGTGGTGTTTCTGGGCGGCTTCCGCTCCGATATGGAGGGCGGCAAAGCCATCTATCTGGCCAGCCGTCTGGCGTCCGCCGGGCGCAGTTTTACTCGCTTTGACTATCGGGGCCACGGCCGGAGTAGCGGTCATTATACCGATTATATGGTCACTGACTGGCTGGAAGACGTGCTTGCGGTCATTGACCGGTTGACCGAAGGGCCTCTGGTTCTAGTCGGGTCATCCTTGGGCGGCTGGTTGGCTTTGCGGGCGGCCGAGTTGCGGCCCGAGCGGGTTAAGGGGCTGGTGTTAATTGCTCCAGCCCCCGATTTTCCTGTTTTGCGGGTACTGAACTGCCTGACTGCGGCAGAGCGCCAGCTTTATGAGGCGGAGGGGGTGGTGGTAGATACCGGCAGCGGTTTTATCGACCCCACCCGCTTTACCCGGAACTTTATCGAATCCTCCCGCACCGAATCCATCTTTACCCGGCCCTACCACTTTAACGGCCTGGTGCGCGTGCTGCAGGGGATGAAAGATACCGCTGTTCCCTGGCAGCAGAGCGCCGAACTGGTCGAACATATCAAGGCGCCGGATGTGCGGCTGCTGCTGTTTAAAGAAGGAGATCATCGCCTCTCTCACCCGTCCCAGCTTGAAGTATTGGGACAGATGGTTGATGAGGTGCTGACTGGGGTGGCATTATAGGGCGGGTTTAGTAGCATCTTTTTAAGGTCGGACGCAAAGCGGGTTTTGTATTCGGGAGAATGCCATAGACGTAATAGAACAGGTCTTCCTTGCTGATTTTGGTATCCGCATAAACCTTGCGGAACTCGGAAAGGATGCTGTCGGGGTATTCTCGCGCCGGATATCCTCGCCCGTCTGCCTCGCCTTTATTGAGAGGAATGCCAGTATAATCGATCAGGGCCTCACGCGCCGTCTGTACAAGACGTTACTTCCCTTTTTCTGTTTCGTTGTAAAGTTCTCTTTATATCTCGGCACCCGATGCGCCAGCAGCAATCGCGTCCAGAACGCGCAGACATCTCACTTGGTCGGCTTCTCTGATATCGCGCTTTCTTCCACTTTTTGCGTCCGGCAGCTCAAAGAAGTACCGCTGCATCAAAGAGCGGGACGCCCGCATAAGCGGATCGGCGGCACGTTAAGAGATGCAGCGGCAGGTTGTCGTTTGCGGCAACGTCTGTCGCCATCCTGTCGATTTTGCCCTAGCTAGCACTATCCGAAGAGGCGGTCCATCCAGCCGCGTGCGAAGACCGGGTCGACTTCGTTTTTCATGTATTCCGAGATGGCATTGTCGGGCTCGCAGACCATGACGTCGATTTTCGGCAGGCCCGGCAGTTTGCGGCTGAGTTCGTCTTTGGCCCAGACCAGCAGTTCAGGCGGCAGACTGTCGCCCTGAATGCCGAGGATCAGGCGCGGGGGATCCTCAAGGTCGGGGCGGTAGGTCTGAATCAGCCAGGCTTCACGCACCCCTTCTTCAGCGCGCAGATGGGTGGCAATCAGCTGGCGGGTTTGCTTGTGCAGATCGGGCGCGACATGCGCCAACAGCAGCTGCACTTTCTCACCCTCTCCGCCGCTGACAACGGCGCTGGCAACGCCCTTGGACGTCAGAAAGGCGTTCTCCGGTGGGAAGAACTGTTTGTTGTTGGGGGATAACGGGTTCAGCCACAGCAGATGGTGCGGCATCAGGGTTATCAACTCGCGGAAATGCAGCGCGGTATGGGTTTGTCCGGGCGACACCGCGCTCCGCAGCAAAGACAGGGTTGAAAAGAAGGGAACGTAGGCAGCTCCTTCACCCGCCTCGCAGGCTATCGGCATCAGGCGGCCACTGCCATCGCGTGCTGCCAGAACATAAACGCGGGCGTCGAGCAATTGCCGGTAAAACTCCGTGCGGGCGTTGACATCGTCAATCGCGGCAGTTAGCGAAGCGGCCAGCGGGTCGGCAAAATCAAAACCTGTCATCATGGTGTAGCCTCGGTCATGCGCGCATGAATACGCAAATCAGTCAGTCGTCCTGCCGCATCGTTGGTCAGCGAGATAATCCAGAACATCCGCAGTTTGCTGTTCTCGTGCGGTAGCTCCGGTCCCGGTAGCTTATGGCCGTAGGTGCAGGCTATGGTGTTTTGCCTGAAAACACGGTTGATTGGCAAGGCAATACAGTGGCTTTTGGCTGCGTCTGCGGCATTATCGGCGTTAACGCCGGAGCGGATCAGGGCCTCACCCAGAAAACGCATGACAGTAACTGCCGGTGTTCCGATGGGAAACCAGCGGTGAACACTGGATTCAGCAACCTTGTGGAGAAGGCGGATTTTGCCATTGGCATTACGCTGCACGAACAGTTCGAAGCGGAAATTTCCGGAATTAAGGCTTGGCGGGCTGGTTTCCGGGGCTTCTGCCGCCTCACTGGCTTCAGGTTCAATCTGGCTGAGGTCGGGGGCGGGGACAGCGGGATCAATCGCCAGCTCAAGGGTGGGCGGGGCAGGCGGGAAATAGTGCAGCAGGAGCATAACCGTCAGTAGCGGCACTGCAAAGCCGCCCACCAACCCCAGTGTGGCGAGGCGGGTGTCGGGTTTGGTCTTGAGGTTTCGCCAGTACCACAAAAACCAGCCACGCAGGAAAGAGCCACCCCGCTGCAGAAGTTGTTTGATTGTCTGCCATCGCGGGCGCTGCCAGCGATAAAACAGACGAATAGTCCACCAAAGGTTTCTGAGCAGCGTGCGCAGCTTTTTCGTCCGGTTGGGGGACGGGAGCGAGAAGAGCAGCGGACCAATCTGGCGGGGCGCGACCGACCCAAAACTGTGTTGTTTTGGTTCGCTGGCCGGGGCGGCGGCAGACGGATCGGGTGGCAAAGCGCTCATGGAGATTGCATATAGCCCAGCCTTCAGCTGAGTGCTTGGAAATTCTGTCTTTCCGGTTTCGGCAACCTGTTATGGGACCTTTGTGGAGCGCTTTACAGAAAGTCTTTTATAATCAATGTGCGAATCGGAGGCGACTCGGTGAACGGAACAAGAAAATCGGGGCCATAAATCCCCCTTGATGTTCTTACTTTGTTCTGTTACATATGCCCTTGTGTAACGGAACAAAGGAGGAACGCCCTATGTCTTATTCCGCTCAAGTCTTGTTTTCCAGCCCAGGTCTCAGCAACAGGGCAGGCGCTCGCCTGACCGGTGGCAATCGGGAGACTCCGCGTATCAACTGGGCTACAGTGCAGGAAGGTCTGGCTCTGGTCGCCCTGTTTGGAAGTTTCTACTGCTGGTTATGGCTGGGCTGGGCCATGACCCCGGGGTGAGCCATTTTGGCCCTTGCTCTCTTTCGCCAATAAACTAAGGGCTGCTTCCGGGTGGAAAGCAGCCCTTCTTTTTGGGAGGAATGCCGCAATCAGACAGCGGCGGCCAACTGGATTTCAGCCTGATGAACTTCAGCCGGAGCAGCCTGTACGGCTGGGGGCGGGGTGGGGGCGGTTTGGTAGCGGGCAATCTGGATCCCGGCGTCAGCTTTGCGCACCTGCTTCATCTTTTCTTCCATCGCCAGCCAGTTGGCTTCGGAGCGGTCTGCTTCCCAGGCCATGATGAGCTTGCCAGCTTCGCCAGCGGCAGTCAGATAGCGCTTGGTGAGCGGGAAGTTGTCGAGTTGAGCCATGGGGTCGGGCGCTGGCGCTTTGACTTCCTGCTGTTTCTGGGCGAATTCGCGGTTGGCATTGGCCACCACGCGATCGAGCGCGGCACGGGCCCGATGGGCGGTGCGTTGTGCTTCCATCCGGCTGGGATCCGGAGTTTCCAGCGTCGCCGGAATATCGCGGTCACGGGCCTGTTTGACGACATAGAAAACGGCACTGGGGGTGCAGTTGAACTCGGTGCCAATATCCTCATAGGTGCGCCGGGCCAGTTCATACTGACCACGCACATAGCCCCATGCAAATTTGGGAATGCGCCCGCGAATCTTGTCGGCGCCATCTTCCTCAGCGGTTACGGTCATGGGCACAGAGATACTGTCACCGGACTCAGTCATTGTCATGTTTCTCATCTCGACACGTTAAGATTCTACCCGCTGGCGGCTTTTCTTGTTGCTTGCAGAGAAGAAGGAAACCTCTGTTGCCGCTGCACCCCCCATACATGCCCTGACTCGCCCCAAAAAGTCCATACAATTTTTCATAATTTGTAAAGTCATTGATAACAAAAGAAATTTTATTTCGTGTGGTGACGGGAGCGACCACAGGGTTGGAAGAATAGCTGCGCATCAGGAACGCAGAACTTCAATCAATGGAGGTAAAACAATGCTCAAATTTATGGTCATGAGTTTGGTGGTCGCCAGTCTGGCATGGCTTCGCCCGCGTTTTCTTTTGAAAATGATGGTCAGGCGGGACAGCAGGGCTGGCGAATGCTGCGACACCTCGACAAGGACGAGGATGGCCGCATAGCTCTTGACGAGATGGCACTTTCAGTCCAATTCACAGGAATAAGAATGAGAGGTTCATCTTGGTCTTTGGTCGCAAATATGAAGTTCTGCCCGGTCAGCACTACAGGAAGCTGGATCGCACCGGCTATGTCTTCGAAGTGATGAGCCTCAAGCATGATCCGCTGGGGGCTGTGCATGTGCAGATGCGCCGTCTCGACGAACCCGCAACGCGGCGTACTCTGGCCGATTCCGTCCTGCTTGATCCTAACGAGTTCGAACTGGTTCAGGATGTGCAGCTTGCAGGTCACGACCGTTAACTGCGGACATAGCTGAATACTTCCCCTGTTACACGTACCAGAACCCCGCGTTTCACCAGATGGTTGGCGTGGGCGGCAGCTTCGCCGATGGCAAACATGATCTGATGACGGTCGAGCATTTGCGGGAACAGAACATCCATCAAGGCGGCGGCGGTTTGTGGCGTCGCGCAGCTTCGCTCTATCAGGGCCAGCCGTTCGGCGTGGTGGGCTTTCAGCATGTCGATGCGGGTATGCAGCCCCCGGAAGGGGATGCCGTGGCTGGGGAGTACCAGTGTATCGGCAGGCAAAGTCCGCAGCCGCTCCAGACTAGCCAGATAGTCGCTCAGCGGATCAGCTTCCGGCTCGAAAAAGGAGACGCTGATGTTGGGGCTGATGAAGGGCAGAATCTGATCCCCGCCAATCAGGATTTTTTCCGCCGCGTTATAGAGGCAGGCATGTTCCGGCGTGTGGCCGCCAACCGTCATGACCTGCCAGTCCGAGCCGCCAATAGCCAGAATGTCGCCATCGCGCAGACGCAGCAGGGCATCCGGCAGCGGTGTGACATTGCGGGCATAATGGTTGCCGTACTCCATGACTGAATTCAGCCGATCCCCGCTCAGCCCGAAGCGGGTGTAGTAGCGGGAGATGATCCCTGCATAACGCTCCGGCGGGCACAGACTCATCA
The DNA here is from genome assembly GCA_964429685.1 of uncultured Pseudobdellovibrionaceae bacterium. Classification (GTDB taxonomy): domain Bacteria; phylum Pseudomonadota; class Alphaproteobacteria; order UBA2400; family UBA2400; genus CAYSDE01. Next base: position 264 of record CAYSDE010000078.1, on the reverse strand, counting down.
TCTGGCCGAAGGCCCATTCGGTCAGCGGTGCGTAAAACGGCAGATCGTAATGTTTCACAAGCCAGCCCGCGCAGCCCATGTGGTCCGGGTGAAAATGCGTACAGATCACACGTTGGGGGCGGGCAGGGGCCAGTTCCTTGCTGAAAACATTCAGCCATATTTTCTGTGTGGTTTCGTTGCCAAGGCCCGTGTCGACAATGACCCATCCGTCACCTTCGCGCAGGAGCCATAAGTTAATGTGATTGAGCCGGAAAGGCAGGCCGC
>CAYSDE010000077.1:0-8756 GCA_964429685.1 uncultured Pseudobdellovibrionaceae bacterium | reverse complement strand
GAACGACAACATCAATGGCGGGGCTGGAACGGACCGGGCCGATTACAGCACCTCACACCGAGCGGCAGTTTGAGGCCCGCACCGGGGCGCATATTTTTACCAGCTATGCCAAGCTGGAGATATATACCAAGCAATATAGGTATAGCCCCAAAGTGTATCAGGAAAAGAAAACCGGGCTCGACCGCGGCATCGCCGAATACAAGCAGCGCGCCCGTCAGGAACACGAGCGCAGCCTATCTGGCATTAGCCGCGAGCCTTCTATCGACCACTCATTCGGCCCATCGCTCGGCCGCTGACTTTTACCGAGCGGCACGGTAGCCTCGCAGCAGGCCTATGGTAAATGGCTCGCTGCGGATATGGCCAAGGTAGGCAGCTATGCGCGGGACATCCGGCGTGCAGCGGACAAGTATTCTGCAGTGCTGGATGACATGAAAGCACTCGAGGCCGGGATGGATAAGCACTGGGAATATCTGGAAGGGCGGCTGGCTGGCCTGGCCTGAGCGGTTAAGTCCTGCACACGAGCATCGCGCAACTGGCCGATTTTGTTGAAGTGCGTGTTAACTTCCTGCGTATAGGGATGTACTGATCAAACTGTATGAGGAGCCCATGCGTGCGTTCCTTACCCCGAAGAAGCCGAACTGATCCGCCCGGTGAGTTCTGCCTGACTATACCAGCGAGAATACATCTTCAATGCGGGCAGCGGAAAGTACTCCCGCTGACGGTTTGTCCGGGCTCAGCCAGATTCGGGTGGCGGCGAGTTCGTGCAGGCTGTCCAGTACCTTCAGAGTATCGTCAACAACGACGACACGGCTGCGGGAATAAGACCGCTCCTGACAGGTTCTGGCGACAACTGCCAGTGCCACCGGGTCGGTTTTCTTGCGCTGTTGCAGATGCTGATAGCCAAAAACAAACCCGGGGGTAAAGCAGGAAAACAAACCGAGTTTGCGCAGAGCCGTTTCGGCCCAGACTTCCGGAGCTTGGGTGAGAACGCCATATTCACAGCGGGGGAGATGGTTCTGGAAGCATTCTATCAGTGCCGGATCGGGCTCCAGAAAGTTATCCCGCAGAAAAGTATAGTAGTAGCGAAACAGAATCTCCGGGTCGAGGCCAAAGGTTTTGGCAAAAGCCTGCACGGCGGTGCGCTGTCCGGGATAATGCTGCCGGGCAAAGTCTATCGCTGCAATCAGCGGCATATCCACTCCCATTTTCAGGGCGGCCTGCGCAACGGCGAGGGGGGCATTGTGATGAAACTGCTCGTTATGGGGGCAGAGCGTGCCATCCAGATCCCACAGAATAAGCTTTCTTGCGTCGTTCATATTATACAGCTGGTGCCGTGGACAGGGCGACGGTGCGTTGAGGAGCGCTCGCGCTGCGCCTGCTGGTTAAAACTGCACAGGAACGCATGCCCGGTTTGATGGACGTGCTGCGCGTGTTCACAGGCGGTTATTTCATCGCCGTTGGTTACCAGAACGGTTTCCATACCGAGTTGGCGGGCAATTCTCAGATTCTTGTTCTTGTCCTCAACCATGAGGGCGGACTCAGCGTCTACCTGCATCCGTGTCAGGATGAGCCGGAACGGGCCAAGGCTCTCATCTTTGTTCTGGCCAGAAAGGTCTTCGTCGGTAATCCGGTAATAGGGGGGGATGAAAGCGGCGAGGCCAAGCTGCTCAAGCGCCCGGTTAGCCCAGTCGCGGTTACAGTGAGAGAGGATGCCGAAGCTGACATGAGCGCTGGCCTCTTCCATTTCCTGCAGGAAGTCAGGAGAAGGGCGGAGAAATCCGGCATCCAGATAGCTGTAATAGCGGTCAAACATTTCTTTCGGATTTAGGCCGAAGCTGAATTGCAGTTTTGCTATCGTTTTCATCGGATAGGTCGGCTCGGCACAGGCTGTTGCCTGTGCCACTGTCAGTTCGGGTTTTAACTCGACAATCATTTTCACCAGCGCCCGCTGGCTGGCGATGCCAAAAGCTTCATCAAAAGGATAAAGCGTCTTGTCGAGATCCCAGATGATCGCCCGGATATGATTCATATGTGACTGCCTGTGTACCGTATTTCTGGGAAAACCGGGGCAGAATAGCGTGAAGGAAAGGGGGGGTAATTGATTGGAATCAAGTCATCTGTATTCAGTATGTCACGCTTTCTTACCTTTTGGGCATTTGTGTCTATATACTTGATTAGAGTCAAGTACCGCCCGTTTGACTGGTGCGACAAACTATCCCGAACTCTGGAGACAGGAAGAGGAGAAAGTCAGGATTATGTCGGATTCTCAAGGCAGTATTACCCGTTCTGACCAGATCCGGGCTCTTACCGTTTCAACAATCGCCTTTACCCTGTGTTTTGCCGTCTGGACAATTTTTGCCATTATCGGCGTACAGATCAAAACCAATCTGGGGCTTAACGAAACCGAGTTCGGGCTGCTGGTAGGCACCCCGATCCTGACCGGCTCTCTGATCCGTATTTTTCTGGGCATCTGGACGGATCAGTATGGCGGACGCATTGTCTACACGGTGGTCATGTTGCTGGCCGCCGTTGCAACCTGGCTACTGACCTATGCCCAGACCTATCCGCAGTTTCTGGTGGCGGCGCTTGGTGTGGGTATGGCGGGCGGTTCTTTCGCGGTCGGCATCGCCTATGTCTCCAAATGGTACTCGAAAGAAAAGCAGGGGACAGCGCTGGGCGTGTTCGGAGCGGGCAATGTTGGCGCTGCCGTCACCAAATTCATCGCCCCCTTTATCATGGTGGCGTATGGCTGGCAGATGGTAGCTCAGATATGGTCACTGGTGCTGCTGGTGATGGCTCTGGTCTTCTGGTTCACCACCAAAGACGATCCGTCGCTGGTTGAGCGTCGTCGTACCGGTACGCAGGCCAAAGGGGCGCTGCTGCAGATGGAGCCCCTCAAGAAGTTGCAGGTCTGGCGCTTCGCTCTCTATTACTTCTTCGTTTTCGGCGCTTTTGTGGCGTTGGCCCTGTGGCTGCCGCGCTATCTGGTCGGGGCCTACGGGCTTGACATCAAGACGGCAGGCATGATCGGCGCCTTCTATTCAATTCCGGCCAGTCTGTTCCGGGTTCTTGGCGGCTGGTTGTCCGACAAATACGGGGCGCGGCGGGTCATGTACTGGACTTTCATCGTTTCGGTGATCTGTACGTTCCTGCTGTCCTATCCGAATACGCATTATATCGTGAAGGGTATCGACCGGAACATTGAGTTTGATCTGGCCATGAGCCTGCCGGTTTTCATGGGATTGATCTTCGTCCTCGGCTTCTTCATGTCGCTGGGCAAGGCGGCTGTTTATAAACATATCCCGGTCTACTACCCGGGTCATGTGGGATCGGTCGGCGGGCTGGTTGGCATGATTGGCGGTCTGGGCGGGTTTGTGCTGCCGATTGCCTTCGGGGCGCTCAACGATCTCACTCATGTCTGGACCAGCTGCTTCATGCTGCTCTTCGCGCTGGTGGCCACGGCCCTGACCTGGATGCACATCACTGTGGTGATGATGGAACGCCGCAAGAATCCGGAGAACAAGCCGTTCCTTCCTGAACTCGACACCGCAAAGAAACACTAGAAAAGGAAGATATCCGTTATGGCCAAGGACATCACCAACTGGGAACCAGAGAACGAAACCTTCTGGGCGAGTGAAGGGGCAAAGATCGCATGGCGCACGCTGTGGATTTCGATCCCCTGTCTGCTCTGCGGCTTTGCGGTGTGGATTTACTGGAGCGTCATCACCGTCCAGATGCTGAATCTGGGGTTCCCCTTTACCAAGGCCGATCTCTTTACCCTCAACTCGATTGCCGGTCTGGCGGGGGCGACGCTGCGCATTCCCAGCTCCTTCTTCATCCGCATGGCCGGGGGGGCGCAACACCATCTTCCTGACCACGGCGCTGCTGTTGATCCCGGCCATCGGAACCGGCTTTGCGTTGCAGGACATCAACACGCCGCTCTGGCAGTTCCAGTTGCTGGCGCTGCTATGCGGCTTCGGTGGCGGCAACTTTGCGGCGTCGATGTCCAATATCAGCTTCTTCTTTCCCAAGCGCATGCAGGGGCTGGCGCTGGGGCTCAATGCCGGGCTGGGGAACTTTGGTGTCACGGCGACCCAGATTCTGATTCCGCTGGTCATGACGGCAGGCATTTTCGGCGGCGCGCCGATGGTGCTGAAGAGTGACTCCGGCACGCTGATCGGCAAGATTCCGGCGGGGTCGGAAACATGGATTTATAACGCCGGTTTCGTCTGGGCGGCCATTCTGGTGCCGCTGGTGCTGCTGTCCTGGGTTCTCATCAGCAATATCCGCGCCGAGCAGGTGTCGCCCCAGATCGGCAATCCGGTTTCCTCCTTTGCCAAGATTCTGGTTATGCTAGCGGTCGGTTTGGGGACCTCGGTGGCGGGGCTTTGGTTGATGCTGCCAGCCAGTGCCAATGGCTCGGGCTTTGGTGTCAGCAAGTGGCTTGTCCTGCCCGGCGTGACCGTGGCGACGCTGGCCATTCTTGCCGTTCTTCCCGGTCTCAGCCAGCGGGTGCGGCAGCAATACCGTATCTTCAGTCACCCGCACACCTGGATCATGACGGTCATTTACACCATGACTTTCGGTTCCTTCATCGGCTACTCGGCGGCGCTGCCCCTGTCGATCAAGGTCATCTTCGGCTTCCAGCATGTGATGGGGCCGGATGGTATCCTGACTCATACGACCGCCAATCCGGGCGCACCGAATGCGTTGACCTATGCCTGGATCGGGCCGTTCATCGGCGCGATTATCCGTCCGGTCGGCGGCTGGATGGCGGACAAGCTGGGGGGCGCACGCGTCACGCAGTATATGTCCGTCCTGATGGTCGCTGCAGCACTGGCGGCAGCGCATTACATGCAGCTGGCCTATGCTTCAGCGGCGCCGCAGGACTACTTTACTCCGTTCTTCCTGTCGTTTCTGGTGCTGTTCCTGACCGCGGGTATCGGCAACGGTTCGACTTTCCGTACCATCGCGGTGGTGTTTGACCGGCAGCAGGCCGGGCCGGTGCTGGGCTGGACGTCGGCGGTTGCGGCCTATGGCGCGTTCATCATCCCGCTGGTCTTCGGCGAGCAGATTGAAAAGGGCGTGCCGCAATATGCGTTGTACGGCTTTGCTGCCTTCTATGTGCTGTGCGTCGTCCTCAACTGGGCAGCCTATCTGCGTCCGTCTGCCAAATACAAGAATCCGTAAGGAGCCTGGGTATGAGCTACTTTCTTGATCGCCTGATGTTCTTCAACTACCGGCGGGAGGATTTTGCCGGTGGTCATGGCGTGACCTCGTCGGAGGATCGCACATGGGAGGCGGCCTACCGTAACCGTTGGGCGCATGACAAGATTGTGCGTTCCACTCACGGCGTCAACTGCACCGGTTCCTGTTCGTGGAAAATCTATGTCAAGAACGGGCTGATTACGTGGGAAACGCAGCAGACCGACTATCCGCGCACCCGCCCCGACATGCCCAATCACGAGCCGCGGGGATGTGCGAGAGGGGCCAGCTACAGCTGGTACATCTACAGTGCCAACCGCCTGAAATTCCCGATGATCCGCAAGAAGCTGCTGCGGTTGTGGCGGGCGGCCAAGCAGTTGCACGGTGATCCGGTCAAGGCCTGGGCTTTCATCCAGAGTGACGAGAACAAACGCCGTGAGTATCAGAAAGCCCGTGGCATGGGCGGATTTGTCCGCGCCGACTGGGAGGAAGTCAACGAGCTGATCGCGGCGGCCAATATCCACACGGTCAAGGCGCATGGCCCGGATCGCGTCATCGGCTTCTCGCCGATTCCGGCGATGTCGATGGTGTCCTACGCTGCTGGTTCCCGCTACCTGTCGCTGCTCGGCGGCGTCTGCATGAGTTTCTATGACTGGTATTGCGATTTGCCGCCGTCATCGCCGCAGACCTGGGGCGAACAGACCGACGTGCCGGAGAGTGCCGACTGGTACAATGCCGGCTTCATCATCATGTGGGGGTCAAACGTGCCGCAGACGCGCACGCCCGACGCGCATTTCATGACCGAAGTCCGCTACAAGGGGACGCAGGTTGTCACCATTACGCCCGATTATTCCGAGGCGTCAAAATTCGGGGACATCTGGCTCAATCCCAAACAGGGCACGGATGCTGCGCTGGGCATGGCGATGGGGCATGTCATTCTTAAAGAGTTCCACGTCGATAAGGTTGATCCCTATTTCGACGATTATTGCCGTACCTATACCGACATGCCGTTTCTGGTCATGCTGGACGAGAAGGACGGCCAGTATGTTCCGGGCCGCATGCTGCGCGCTTCGGATTTTGCCGATGGTCTGGGTGAGAAAAACAATACCGACTGGAAGACCGTGGCGCTGGATGAAACAACCGGCAACGTGATCGCGCCGCAGGGCTCCATCGGTTTCCGTTGGGGCGAAGAGGGCAAATGGAATATCGCGCCGAGCAAGGATCATCGTCTGCGCAAGACGCTGGCTGATGCCAATGACGGCGTGCTGCCGGTAACTTTCCCCTATTTCGGCCATATCGAGCATGAGCATTTTGCCCATAATACGCAGAATGCGCTGCAGCTGCGCCATGTGCCGGTGCGCCGTCTCAAGCTGAAAGACCGCGAGGTGGTGGTGGCTACCGTGTTCGATCTGCTCTGCGCCAATTACGGCATTGATCGCGGCTTCGGCGGCGCGAATGTCGCAAAATCCTATGATGACAATGTGCCGTATACTCCGGCCTGGCAGGAAAAGATCACCGGTGTTGCCCGGGATCAGGTGATCCGGGTGGCGCGGGCCTTTGCCGGCAATGCGTCCAAGACCAAGGGCCGCTCAATGATCATCATCGGTGCAGCGATGAATCATTGGTACCACATGGACATGAATTACCGCGCCTGCATCAACATGCTGGTTTTCTGCGGCTGTGTCGGGCAGTCGGGCGGCGGCTGGGCTCATTATGTCGGGCAGGAGAAGCTGCGTCCGCAGACCGGCTGGCTACCGCTGGCCTTTGCGCTGGACTGGGCGCGGCCGCCACGCCAGCAGAACAGCACCTCGTTCTTCTACGCCCATACCGACCAGTGGCGCTATGAAACGCTCCGCCCTGACAGCCTGCTGGCGCCGTATGCCGACAAGGCGCGCTGGCAGGGCAGTCTGATTGACTGCAACATACGCTCCGAACGCATGGGCTGGCTGCCGTCGGCGCCACAGCTGCAGACCAATCCCCTGCAGGTGGTGAAGGATGCCGAACAGCAGGGCAAAGACCCGGTTGCCTATGCCGTTGAGAACCTGAAGAGCGGCAAGCTCCGGATGTCCTGCGAAGACCCTGACCATCAGGATAACTGGCCGCGCAACCTCTTCGTCTGGCGCTCCAACCTGCTCGGCTCCAGCAGCAAGGGGCATGAGTATTTCCTCAAGCATCTGCTCGGCACACAGCACGGGGTGCAGGGCAAGGATCTGGGGGCCGAGGGGGCGACGGACAATCGTGAGGCTGTATGGCACAAGGAAGCGCCGCAAGGCAAGCTTGACCTGCTGGTGACGCTGGACTTCCGCATGTCCACCACCTGCGTCTATTCCGACATCGTGCTGCCGACGGCCAGCTGGTATGAGAAAAACGATCTCAACACGTCCGACATGCATCCCTTCATTCATCCGCTGTCACAGGCGATTGCGCCGGTCTGGCAGAGCCGTACCGACTGGGATATTTACAAGGGACTGGCCCAAAAACTTTCCGAGCTGGCGCCCGGACATCTGGGGGTCGAGAAGGATCTGGTGTTGACGCCCATCCAGCATGACAGCGCGGGTGAACTGGCTCAGCCGCTGGATGTGAAGGACTGGAAACAGGGCCAGTGTGACGCAGTGCCCGGCGTGACCATGCCGTCGATGAAAGTGGTCGAGCGCGACTATCCCAACCTCTACAAGCGCTTCACCAGCCTTGGCCCGCTGATGGACAAGATCGGCAATGGCGGCAAGGGCATTGCGTGGAATACCCAGCATGAAGTGGAGTTCCTCAAGAAGCTCAACGGCGAGAAAGAGGGGCGGGCAAAGATCGAAAGCGATATTGACGCCTGTGAAGTCGTGCTGTCGCTGGCGCCGGAAACCAATGGCGAAGTGGCGGTCAAAGCGTGGCAGGCGCTTGGCAAGATTACCGGCCGCGACCACACTCATCTGGCCCGGCCCAAGGAAGACGAGAAAATCCGCTTTCGCGATATTCAGGCCCAGCCGCGCAAGATCATCTCCTCGCCAACCTGGAGCGGGATCGAGTCCGAGCATGTCAGCTACAATGCCGGATATACCAATGTCCATGAATTCATTCCGTGGCGCACTCTGACCGGTCGCCAGCAGCTCTATCAGGATCATCCGTGGATGCGCGACTTCGGCGAGGCGCTGGTGACCTACAAGCCGCCGGTTGATACCAATACGATTGCGGCCATGCAGGGTGTCCATGACAACGGGGAGAAGACCCTTACCCTCAACTTCATCACCCCGCACCAGAAATGGGGCATTCATTCGACCTATTCCGACAATCTGCACATGCTGACGCTGTCACGCGGCGGGCCGATTGTCTGGATGAGTGAAGTTGACGCCAGAAAAGTCGGCATCAGGGATAATGACTGGATTGAGGTCTTCAATACCAACGGGGCGCTGGTGGCGCGGGCGGTGGTCAGCCAGCGCGTCATGGCAGGCATGGTCATGATGTATCATGCGCAGGAAAAGATCGTGAATGTGCCTGGCAGCCAGATTACCGGCGCTCGCGGCGGCATTCATAATTCGGTTACCCGCGCTACCGTCAAGCCC
>CAYSDE010000076.1:0-8761 GCA_964429685.1 uncultured Pseudobdellovibrionaceae bacterium | reverse complement strand
AAGCTGATGGCCGAAGCAGATACCAACCACCGGACGATGCACAGCCAAAGCCTGCCGCAACAGCTCCTCGGTCTTCAGCATCCACGGCAGTTCTTCATACACGCTGTGATCCGAGCCGGTGACCAGCCAACCGTCACAGGCGGTGGCGCTATCAGGAAAAACATTCTCGCGCACCCGGAAGCATTTGAAGGTGAATGCGGGGGAAACTTCGCGCAAAGCCTCCATCAGCATTTCGGCATTGCTGCCATAACGCTCTGAAAGCCGCTCATTGCGGGCCCCGGTGGCAAGAATTCCAATCAGCATGTTTTCTCAGCCTAACGGAAAGCCGACCTGCGTGTCAAAACAAAACAGGGTTAACGCGGCCTGAGCGTGGGGAACAGGATGACGTCGCGGATGGTCTGGGTGTTGGTCAGCAACATGACCAGACGATCAATGCCGATGCCAAGGCCGCCCGTGGGGGGCAGGCCGTATTCCAGCGCGGTGACGTAATCGTGATCAATGATCTGGGCTTCGTCGTCGCCTGCCTCGCGCTGTTTCATCTGATCCATGAAGCGGGCCAGCTGATCCTGCGGGTCGGAAAGTTCCGAGAAGGCGTTAGCCAGTTCGCGGCCCATACAGAAGGTTTCAAAGCGCTCGACCAGACGGGAATCGGTCTTGTGGGCCTTGGCGAAGGGTGAAATATCACGGGGCTGGTCAATCACATGGGTGGGCTGGATCAGCGTTGGCTCCACCAGTTCGCCGAAGACCTTCTCAACGCACTGGCCCCACAGCTCCTTGCCTTCAATCGGCGCGCCGAGTTTTTTGGCGACGGTGCGGGCTTCCACCGCATTATTGATGGCGAGGAAATCAACGCCGGTTTTTTCCTTGACCAGTTCGGTCATGGTGGCGCGGCGGAAAGGCGGCTTGAGGTTAAGCACCACATCCCCGTAAGGCAGCTGATCGGTGCCGGTGGCGGCGATTGCGGCAGCGCTGATGAGGCCTTCGGTCAGCTCGATCATGCCTTCATAATCGGTGAAAGCCTGATAGGCCTCCATCATGGTGAATTCGGGATTGTGGCGGGGTGACAGGCCTTCATTGCGGAAATTGCGGCCAATCTCGAAAACGCGTTCGCCGAGGCCGCCGACAATCAGCCGCTTCAAATACAGCTCCGGCGCAATGCGCATATAAAGATCCATATCCAGCGCATTGTGATGGGTGACAAAGGGTTTGGCTGCCGCACCGCCGGGGATCATCTGCATCATCGGGGTTTCAACCTCGATGAAAGCGCGGCGATGCAACTCGTCGCGGATGGCGCGGACAATGGCCGAGCGGGCGCGCAGCACCAGACGGCTATCCTCATTCATGATGAGGTCAAGATAACGCTGGCGGTAGCGGGCTTCGGTATCGGTGAGGCCGTGGAACTTGTCCGGCAGCGGCAGCAGGGTTTTGGCCAGCACGGTGAGTTTGACGGCGTTAACAGTCAACTCGCCGCGCTTGGTGCGCCGCATCACCCCTTCAACCCCGATCAGGTCGCCAATGTCGAGGCATTCCAGAATGGCGCGCTGGTCTTCCGGCAGGAAATCGGCATGGCAGAACACCTGAAGCTTGCCGGTGACATCATGCAGGTCAATGAACATGCCGGAATTGCGCAGGGCCTTGATGCGGCCCGCCACCTTGACGGTGTCGCCAGTCACGGTGTCTGGCGCGAGGTCTGCATATCTGGCATGCAGGTCAGCAGCGCGAGCGCTGACATCAAAGGAATAGGGATAGGGATTAACGCCGAGGGCCTTGAGCTTTTCGAGCTTGGCCAACCGCACATCGCGCAGGCGAATCTCGGCATCGGTGGCGGTGACTTCAGGAAGGGCGGGGGCGGGATTGGCGGGCATTCGTTAACCTCGTGAAAAAGATGTTTCTTTTTGCCCGTTTAAAGTGGCAGAATCAAGTACGGACAGGGGAAAGAGCTTAAATGGGTCACCGGATTCACCTTTTACGCCATGCGCCGCTGCTGAATGTAGCAGGGATTGCCTATGGCCGTGAGGCCGAGATCAACCGTACCCCCCGGCAGGATTTTAGAACTCTGGCCGGGAATCTGCCTGCTGATGCGGTCTGGATGACCTCTGACTACCCCCGCACACTGGCGACGGCAGAGGAATTGATTAAGGAAGGGGCCCCGCTACCGGCACAGTGGCCGCCGCTGGTTTGTCCGGCTTTTACCGAGCAGAGTTGGGGCAACTGGATCGGTCGCCGTCACAGCGAAATTGCCGGGAGCGACCCGTCCTACACCACTATTTTCCGCCAGCAGCCGGGCTGGGCTGATACGGCGCCGCCGCTGGGCGAGAGTTTTAACCAGCTGGTCACACGGGTCGGGCAGGGGCTTGAAACGCTGGTGCAGGAGGTCGCGCCCGGTGAAGTCGTCATCGTCTCGCATGGCGGCACGCTGCGGGCGGCGCTGGTTCATGTTGGCTGGGGAGATGCTGATCAGGTCATCAAAGCCCCGGCCCGCTATCTCTCACACCTGATCCTTACTCATGACCGACAGCGCACCGCTCAATGGGCAGTTGAGAAGTTGCCCTAGGCCCCGGTCTTTTGCGCACTCGGATGGGCAGCCAGATAGGTTTTCTCCAGCGTTTCAATATCCAGATCGGTGTAGCGCTGGGTGCTGGCAAGGGAGGCGTGGCCGAGGAGGTCTTGCACCACGCGCAGGTCGGCGCCTTCGCGGAGCAGGGCGGTGGCGAAGCTGTGGCGCAGGGCGTGCGGGGTGGTGTGTTCGGGCAGGCCGAGCTGGCGGCGCAGCTTCATCATGGTCTTTTGTACGACTGAAGCGCTGAGCGGTCCGCCCTGCACGCCGATGAACAGGGGATCCTGGGCGCGGGCGGTCTTGCGCCAGCTCAGCCAGTTCTGCAGGGCGGTGCGAATCTCCGGCAGTAGCGGCACCTGACGCTGCTTGCGGCCTTTGCCGGTAACAGTCAGCACCTCGGCTTTGGCGTCAGCGACTTTGAGGGAGAGAGCTTCGCTGATACGCAGACCAGCGCCATAGAGCAGGGTGAAAAGCGCATGGTCGCGTTGTCCCACCCAACTGCTTTGGGCTGGCAGATTGAGCAGAGTGTTAGCCTGCCGTTCATTGAGCGGACGCGGCAGCGGCTGCGGTGCCTTGCTCCGGCGTAGCAGGCCGATGGCCGGGTTCTGTTCGCCGGTCATCCGTTCATGCCAGCGGAAGAAACTGCGGAGGGCGGAGGTTGCACCAGCGCGGGTGCTTGCCTGCTGGCCGGTGGCACTCAGATGAGCTTGCCAGCTGCGCAGGGTTTCCAGATCAACTGTCAGGAGCTTTTTTTCACTCACCGTCGCGCTGTTATTATGATCGCGCAAGAAATTGGCAAATTCCTGCAGGTTGTAGCGGTAGCTCTTCAGGGTGGCGGGGGAGTAGTCTTTTTCAGTTTCCAGTGCAGCCAGCCAGTTCTTCACCAGTCGCGGCAGCGGCGCTGGTTTGCGGGGAGGGGCTGGCGCCCGGCTCATGGCAGCAGGGCGGACAAACGCCGGGCAATGATCCCACCCAGAAAGCTGATAAGGTCGGTGGCCTGATCGGGAGTGAACCATTCCGGGTCATGACTGCCGAAGGCAACCACGGCATTGACCGGGTGCTGCGGCATTTCAATGCGGATGATGGCGAGCGAGCGCATGGCTGCCGAGTCGATGCCGAACAGTTCAGGGAAGCCGATGGTGTAGGAACGCAGCATGGTATCAGCGGGGCCCATCCAGTTTTCGATGATACCGGCGGGCAGGGCGGCAACGCTGTCCGGCAGGGTGTTGCCTTCAAGGCCGAGGACGGCGCGTTCAACCGCGCAGAGATGGGGAATCTCGTTGCGGATGATGCGGCCCAGTTCGTCAAGGGTGGCGGCTTCGGTCAGGCGCAGGGCGGCGCCGTGGATGCGACCCAGATTCATGTCGTTGGCCCGACCGGCGGCAATCAGCGCCTGCTGGGTTTCGCGCATATCCTCAATCTGGCCCTTGAGGCGCTGGACGAAGAAACGCTGGAAGTCGCTGATGCTGTCACCCAGTTCGCGCTCGGGCGGTAACAGATGTTCGATCAGGCCGGGATGCTGGAGCAGAAAATCGGGATGCGCGGTCAGATAGGCAATGACCTCGGCTTCGTCGGTCTTGTGGGCGGGTTCAGACTTTTTCTTGACGGCCATGAAGCGGGTTTCCTTTAAAGAACGGTCTGACTGGTCTTCTGCCAGTCCGCCGCGAATTACGCCAGCCCCTATCGGCATCAACAGACAAACTTCATAAATGATGCCTCGTCAGGAATCTGCGCTATAGATGTAGCCATGAATCTGTTTGACGACAACAGGGCAGAAAAAACCAACCGGGTGGTGCAGGTGCTGTTGCCACTGCCGGTCGGCGAGGCCTTTGATTATACGGTGCCTTCCGGGTGTTCCGTGGAGGTGGGTGACTATGTGGAGGTGCCGGTGGCAGGCCGTACCGAGTTGGGCGTGGTATGGAGTGCCAACCCTCCCGCCCTTGATCCGGCCAAAATCAAAACCCTCAAGCGGCGGGTGGCGGTTCCGGCCATGCCTGCCGAGTTGCGTCGTTTTATCGACTGGGTCGCCGAGTATACCCTGCAGCCTCGCGGTCTGGTGCTGAAGTTGGCGCTGACTGTTGATAGCGCTCAGGAGGTCGAACCGCAGCGACACTATATATATAGTATCACGCCGGAGGCGTTGCGGCTGACTCCCGCCCGCCAGCAGGTGCTGGCGGTGGCCGGGGACGGTCTGCCTCGCTCACAAGCCGAGTTGGCGCGGGAGGCGGGCTGCACGGCGGGCGTAGTGCGCGATCTCATCAAGGCAGGCGCTCTCAAGGAAATCGAAATTGGGGATTCGCTACCGCCGCTGCCGGATCCCGAAGCCGAAACCCCGCCGCTCTCGGTTGCCCAGCAAGAGGCCGCTGACGAATTGGTAACGGCGGTCAAAGACAAAACCTTCAGCGTGACTCTGCTGGAAGGGATCACCGGCTCGGGCAAGACGGAAGTCTACGCCCACGCCATCCGGCAGGCCCTGCGGGAGGGCAAACAGGTTCTGGTGCTGATGCCGGAAATTGCCCTGACCACCCAGATGCTGGCGCGTTTTACCATCCTGTTTGCCGCCGAGCCGGTGCAGTGGCATTCCGAACTGGCGCATGGTGCGCGGCAGAGAATTTGGCGGCAGGTGGCACGGGGCGAAGCGAAGATTGTTCTTGGGGCCCGCTCGGCGTTGTTCCTGCCTTTTCATGATCTTGGCCTGATTGTGGTCGATGAAGAACATGATGGTGGTTACAAACAGGAAGAGGGCGTCAGTTATCACGCCCGTGACATGGCCGTGGTGCGCGGGCAGATGGCGGGGGCAGCGGTCATCCTCGCTTCGGCCACGCCGTCGCTTGAAACCGAGGTGAATGTCCGGCAGGGAAAATACCGGAAAGTTTTTCTGCCCGATCGCCACGCCAACGCGCAACTACCAACCATTCATCTGGTCGATCTGCTGAAAAGCAAACCGGAGCGCGGACGCTATCTGGCCCCTGCCAGCATCGCTGCCGTGCGCGAGACACTGGCACGCGGCGAGCAAGTGTTACTTTTTCTTAACCGTCGTGGCTACGCACCGCTGACCATTTGCCGTGGGTGTGGTCACCGACTCACCTGTCCTCATTGTACGGCGTGGCTGGTCGAGCATCGGGGCGGACATGGCGGCAGCCGACTGCTCTGTCATCACTGCGGACATCATGAAAAACTTCCGCCGACCTGTCCGCACTGCGCGGTGGCTGACTCATTTGCGGCCTGTGGCCCCGGGGTGGAACGCATTGAAGCGGAAGCGCGGGAATGCTTTGAAAATGCCCATATCCTCGTGGTTGCCAGCGATACACTGGGCGGCTGGAAACAGACGCAACTCGCGCTCGATGATGTGACCAACGGCAAATACAATCTCGTCATCGGCACCCAGCTGGTTGCCAAGGGACATCACTTTCCAAATCTGACTCTCGTCATCATCGTTGATGCTGATCTCGGTCTTGAAGGGGGTGATGTGCGGGCGGGAGAACGTTGCTTCCAACTTTTGCAGCAGGTAAGTGGTCGCGCTGGACGCGCCGAGCTGCCCGGATGTGTGTTTGTGCAGACACACCTTGCGAACAATTTTTTGTTTCAGACTCTTGCACGACATGACCGCGAAGCCTTCATCGCTCGCGAAATTGATCAACGCATTGTTCATCACTGGCCACCCTTCGCACGACTGGCTTCGCTCATCATCAGTGGACGTGATGATGTGCTGGTAGAAAATGCAGCGAAAGAAATCCGCAGAAAATCGCCACAAGTTGAAGGCGTGGAAATCTTCGGCCCGGCTCCGGCGCCACTTGCAAAGTTGCGCGGTGAGCATCGCGTCCGACTCCTCGTGCGCACATCACGCGATGTCCGCATCCAGAAAATTCTCACCGCGTGGCTGTCGGAGATGCGGATGCCGCGGGGGGTCCATCTCAAAATCGTTATCGACCCGTTCACCTTTTTGTGAGATACATACTCTCACGGAACGCATCGTGCGTTCTCTACGTAACTAGAAACTAGGAGCATAACTATGCCGGCGAAGAAAACAGCTGCCAAGAAGGCCCCCGCGAAGAAGACCGTAGCCAAGAAGGCTCCGGCCAAGAAGCCCGCAGCCAAGAAGGTTGCCAAGAAGAAGTAATTCTTCCGGTGATTTGCTGAGGGCTTCTGCTCACGGCGACACAAGCCCCGCGCCCCACCCGGCTGCGGGGCTTATGTTTTGGGAAGGGAAACGCCACCCTGCAGAAAAACGGCGAAAATCTGCGGAGGAAAAACCACATGACCGGGCTGCGCGAACCAAAACCGGACTGGGAGACTGTCCCGGCCTCCCTGCGTGCCACCCTTGCTGCGTCCTTCGGGGCCACCATCACGGAGGCTCGGATTGCCTGGGGCGGCTACAGTCCGGCTGCTTCATGGATTATTACCTTGAGCGATGGACGGAAACTTTTTGTTAAGGGGGCACATGGCGGACAGACCGAGCATGGCAAAATTGCCTTCGATCTGGAGTTGGCTGTCTACCGCCGCATGCCGCAGCTGGAAAAAGTCGCACCGCGCTTTCTGGGCGCATGGGCTTCAGCAGAAGGAGAGGAGCCGTGGTCGCTGCTGGCGCTTGAAGCGATTGACCCGGCCTCGCCCGCTCTGCCGTGGACGGAAGAAAAAATCCGCGCTGCCCTCACCGCCGTTCATCAACTAGACCAACTCGGGCTTGAAGGTCTGACAGCGGCAGAAGATGAGCCGCAGCTGGCGGCGCTCTTTCGGGGCGAAGAAGGCTGGAGCCGTTTTGAGTCCGAACAGTGCCTCGAGTCGCTCCTGCTCCATTTTCAGGAACCGGAAAAACTTCGCCGCTGGATTACTACCCATTTGCCGCAACTGCAGCTGCTTGAGAAGCAGACCCTTCACCTTGGTGGCCCGCGCCAGCCACTGCATCTTGATCTGCGTTCGGACAATATCCTGTTCCGCGTTGACGGTCGGGCGGTGCTGCTCGACTGGCCCAATCTCTGCTTTGGCCCCATCGTCTTTGACCTCACCTATTTTATCAATGGCATCACTGCCGATGGCGGCCCGGCGCAGGAACACGTTCTGCAAATGGCTGAATCGGTCTGGGCCACCTCCTTCAGCCGCACCGACCAGATCATCGCGCTGGCCAATCTCAGCGGCTTTCTGGCACTACAGGCCGGCAAGGAAGAAGTCTCCTTCATGCCCCGCCTCCGCACCCTGCAGCGCCGCCATCTGCAGGCTGCTTTCGGTTGGCTTAGCCGCCTGTGGGGCGCGCCGGAGGTTTTTGAACTCAGAAACCGGGCTTGATTAGAGTGTTTTAAACAATCCGTGCCCATCCTCTCTACCGTCATCCCGGCGCAGGCCGGGATCCATCTCTCCGTACGGACTATGGTTTACGACCTTCTATACGGCACTTCTTTCCAGCGTGGACCCCGGCCTGCGCCGGGGGGGACGCTGGAGAGGTAAATCCATGTTCGGTTAAGATGCTCTAAACCAAGGATGAGGCCGAGTATAAGGTCATCAGCCCAAGTTCCTTCAGCTTTGGCACAAAGCGGTCAGTGATTCGATCTCCTGACAGGTAGTGTATTTCGCTGAGCGGGATCCAGCGGGCTCCCTCGATCTCTTCGGCCTGCAGGGCCAGCGTGTCGCTGTCGGCGATGGCCAGATACAGGTGATCGTGATGAAAATGAGTGTCCTCGCCTTTGGCCGGGCGGGCGGCAATCGGGTGGGTGTGGATGTCAAACGGATGGTCGTGCTGCAGGTGCCAGGGGTGCAGGCGGATGTTTCCAACTCCGGTTTCTTCTGCCACTTCGCGTTGGGCAGTACTCCATAAAGATTCTTCATCTTCATAATGGCCGCCGGGCTGCATCCAGAAATTCGACGCCTTGTGATGAATGAACAGGGTGTGGGTCAGTGCTGCATTCAGCACCAGCGCGGAAGCGGTCAGGTGGCCGCGCATGTGTTTTCTGGTCAGCAGTCCGCTGTCTCGCTCTGCCAGTTGGGTTGCCAATAGTGCCAGTTCATCCCGCTCCTGCGGGAAGCATCCAAGATAGCGGGACAACTGCGTAGAGAGGTCTTCAAGGGCAAGCGGAGCAGTCAGGGTGTTCATGCCGGGGCCGTTGTGAAGGGAATGACAGAAGCCTGGGAACTATAAGTATTGGTCATTGGCGGTGGCCGAACTGCGGAAAGGCATTGGTATGGCCGGGAGGTAGGGAGTGGATGTCGCGG
>CAYSDE010000075.1:732-8818 GCA_964429685.1 uncultured Pseudobdellovibrionaceae bacterium | reverse complement strand
TGTGTATTTCATCACTTATGATGCTTATGTTCGTGCGGATGACAGGCGTTTTGACGACAATATTTCCCTTGCTGATTCGCCCGATATTTCCATTGCGGTTATCGATGGCTCCACGGCTGAACAAACTGCTCGGAATGTTTTTCCTCGTGCCAGACTGCATTCTCTTCCCGATTTGACGGATTTTGTCCATCTGTTGCTGGAGGTTCAAACCGGAAAAGCTGATCTGACCATCAGCGACGGTGCACAAATGCAGGATTTTGAAAGGAAAAACCCCGGCGAGGTACGGCGAGTATCAACTCCCCGCCCTCTCTTGGTTGTGCCGGGATCGTTTTTCTTTGCTCTCAATGAGTTCTCACTCGCTGCCATGATCAATACGGGGCTACGAAATCTGCAGTTCAGTGGTTTTGTTGACAAAGTACTAGATAGCTACAAGACGCAAACCGGCTCTTCATTCCGCCGGGTTGCGCCGCCCTATCAGTAATGGAGGCCTTGCATAATGAACTATCTCGCCCTGTTGATTGTGTTGCTCTTCTCCCTCCCCGCCCAAGCGGACGACTACAAATCCACCTTTGACCGCGTGATGGCGACCAATACCATCCGCTGCGGGTATATCGTCTATCCGCCACAGCTCAGCAAGGATGCGAATAGCGGAACGCTGTCCGGTCTGGCTTATGACATTGTCGAGCAGATGGGCAAGGATATGGGAGTCAAAATTGCGTGGGTTGAGGAAGTTGGCCCCGGCACCATGCTGGAGGGACTTCAGGCCAATCGCTATGACATGGTTTGTAATCCGCTCTGGGCCACCACGCCACGGGTCAGGATTGCGGCTTACACGGCTCCGCTGTTTTTTACGGCTGTTAATGCCTATGGACGGAATGATGACCATCGTTTTTATGGCAAGCTGGAGTTGGCAAACGCGCCCACTGTGACTATCGCAACCATTGACGGCGGGACTGCCGCCCAGATTGCCGGGGAGGATTACCCTCTCGCCAAGCTGGACTCGCTGCCGGAGATGACTGATTTTTCGCACTTGCTGCTTGAAGTCCAGACCGGCAAGGCCGATCTGACCTTCAGTGAAGCGGCACAGTTTGCTGTTTTCTCCGCCAACAATCCCGGCACCTTGCGCAACCTTACACCGGAAAAACCGGTGAGGCTGGTTGCAAACGCTTTTCCGGTCAGAGGCGATGAAACAAGGCTATTGGCAGCGGTTAATACCGCACTGACTAATTTGCGCTACAGTGGCTTTGTTGACCGCACTCTTTCCCGCTACGAACCCGCGCCTGGCGTTTGGCGTCGGGTTGCGCTGCCTTACCAGTGAGGCTATGGTAAACGCAGGATCAACCATGTTCCCCCCTTGATGTGCGGCCGCGAGATGCTCCATGATGAAGCTGGAGTGGTGGGGGGAGAAAAGGCGATGACACTTATGGACGACTCCAGCCAGCTGCGGCAGCAGCGCCAGTTCCTCGACAATGTCGAGCAGGCGATTACAGCCAATAACCGCGAAATTATTCATGCGGTGCTGCCCAAGCTCAACCGCACCACCTTTGTCGGCATGGCCAGAAGTGTGGCTCAGTCGCGGGTCAAGTATATTGCCGCCGCCGCTGGCTTTCTGGCGGGAGGCGAGGCCATTAGCGCCCCGCATGCAGCCCAGCTGGAGCAGTTGCGCAAACAGTTTGAAGAGTCCCGTACGGCCTTTGACGCTGTCAAACGGGCGATCTCACGGGGCTATATCGACGTAGCGGACTGATTTTGTACTTAATTTTGTGTTAAGCGGGTGCGTGTAGGATGCTTCCCAGTGTAACCTGTGGGAGAATCCAACTATGGCCCGTACTGATAAACTCCGCCAGCATCACGACGAACTGGTCGGGCTGGTCGGCAAAATCCAGAAGTCGCTGTCCGGCAATGTCGCCGCTGAAGTCGAAAACATCAGCAATACCCTCACCTCCATCACCGGCAAGCTGACGGTTCACCTGTCGATGGAAGACAGTGTGCTTTATCCGCAGATGATTGCGTCTCCTGACGCGGCCACCAGCGGCACTGCCAAGAAGTTCCAGACCGAAATGAGCGGGATCAAGGACGTCTATGTCGGTTTTACCAAGAAATGGAGCAAGAGCGCGATTGCGGCTGATACAGCGGGCTTCGCCAAGGAGTTCGCCGGTATCGCCCAAGCCCTCGCCCAGCGCATTACCCGTGAGAACAACGAGCTTTATCCGCTGGCTGACAAACTCGGCTGAGGATCTGTTGTCAGGGATGAAAGGCGGCTGCGGGTATCCGGGCCGCCTTTTTCTTGTGGAGAAACACAATGTTGCCGTAATTTTTTAAAGCCCTTTTATGGTTTGAAGCATATTCTTAAACATAAGCGGGTATGTTTCTGTCTTTCCCGTGTGGAGTATGCGATGCGCAAGATGAATGTCCTTGAAGAGCAGCACGACGAGATTGTTATGTTGGTGCGCAAGATTGCGGCCAGTCTTTCCAGTACCAATATCAGCACGCAGGCTGATCTGATCGCCGCTCAACTGGAGGAACTGACCAGCAAGCTGGCGGTCCATCTGGCGCTGGAGGATCTGCTGGTGTGCCGCCCGATGATCCAGTCGCAGAATGTTTCGCTCAAGTCAACCGCTGCCAAATTTCGCGGCGATATTACCTGCCTGCAGGACATCTGCCTGAACTTCGCCGAAAACTGGCAGGCCGGGGACATCCGCAGCCGCCCGCAGGAATTCGTGCAGGCCTTCAAAGCCGTCGCCTCCATGCTGGTTGGCCGCTTCGAACTTGAACTGCGACAGGTCTATCCGCTGGCAGCAGGCCGAGTGGCGGGGTGAGGTGGGGGGAGCAGGTAGCTTTCTCTGAACCTGCATACGCGCATATGTTCGACTTTTGTTCTTGACATTTCCGGCCAACTCGTGTATTGACATTCCTACGGCGCGGTGTGTTCGCATCTCAGGATGTCAGCTACCGCGCCGCCTGCTTTCAGTACCTATTTCAGGACATCATCATGACCACGCTGACCGACGCCGAGCGCCGGGCGGAGGTGTTGCGTCTGGCTGCTTGTGGGGTACCGCTGGCGCTGATTCACCGCCTCTGCGCCTCGCTTGATACGCGCACGCTGCCCAAATTTCGCCGCGTCTACAAGTCCGAGCTGGAGCGGGGTGCTGCGCTGGCTGATGCATCGGTGATGGAAGCCCTGCATGAACTGGCCCGCAGCGGCAAGAGTGTGCAGGCTACGCTGGCTTGGGCCAAGGAGCGTCTGGGTTGGAGTGCGGAGGGAGAGAGGAGCGTGGATGACCGTCAAAGCGCCACCACCCAAAACGCGCTCACCCTCTTACAAACGCTGCTGGACGAGATTGCCTGCAGAAAAGCAGGCGATGCTGCAGGCCCGGTTGAACTGGCTGACCACCGCCCGCCCCAGCCAGTTGCCGCCACCGGGTGAGAACTGGCAGAGCTGGTTGTTGTTGGCCGGGCGCGGCTTCGGCAAAACCCGGGCCGGAGCGGAGGAATTTGTCTGGCAGTTGTTGCGGCATGAGAACTGGCGCGGGGCGATTGTCGCCCCTACCGCCGCCGATGCCCGGGATACCTGCGTTGAAGGAGAGAGCGGCATTCTGGCGGTACTGCCGCCGGAATGTGTGCAGACGTGGAACCGCTCACAAGGTGAGATATTTCTGAAGAACGGCAGTAGCTGCAAACTCTTTTCCGCTGATGCGCCCGAGCGTCTGCGCGGCCCCCAGCATCATATTGCATGGTGTGATGAACTGGGCGCGTGGCGACAGGGTGATGCGTTCGATCAATTGCGTTTCGGGCTCAGGCTGGGGCGCACGCCTCGCCTGATTGTCACCACCACGCCCCGTCCGACCCCACTGGTTCGCGACCTGCTGGCGCGTGAAGGGCAAGGCGTGGTGGTGACTCGCGGAACTACTTTTGACAACGCCGCTCATCTGGCGCCCGCCGCGCTGGCCGAACTGCGCGCCCGCTATGACGGCACCCGTCTCGGGCGGCAGGAACTTTATGCCGAACTGATTGACGATGTACCGGGGGCGCTGTGGACACATGGCCAGTTGGACGCGCTGCGGGTTAAAGCCGCGCCGCCGCTGGCCCGTATCGTGATTGCCATTGATCCTGCCGTTACTGCCGCTGCCGCTTCCGACCGTACCGGGATTGTCGCGGCGGGTCTGGCGGCGGATGGTCAGGCTTATGTGCTGGCTGATCTCAGTGGGCGCTATGCGCCCTCGGACTGGGCGGCGCGGGTGGCCGGACTGTATGAGAGTCTGGAAGCCGATCTGGTGATTGGTGAAGTGAATCAGGGCGGTGATCTGGTGGAAAACGTGTTGCGGGCGATTGCGCCGCAGCTGCCCTTTCATGCAGTGCGTGCCAGTCGCGGCAAGATGCTCCGCGCCGAGCCGGTGGCGGCCTTTTATGAGCGCGGCCTGGTGCATCATGTTGGCCCTCTGCCCGCGCTGGAAGACGAGATGTGCCGCTTTGCGCCGTCTCTGCTGGCAGGTGAATCTCCCGACCGTGTTGATGCACTGGTCTGGGCCCTGTCGGAACTTCTTTTAAGAAACACCGCCCCCCGGGTGCGGCAAATCTAGATACAGCAAGGAGTCCTCATGCGTAACTGGTTCAAGCCCAAAACCGTTCCCAATCAGAAAAGCAGCCGTTCCGGCGGGTTGCTCAGCATCATCATATTGGGGGGAGGCGCGCTGGACGCCGCGCCGCTATGACCGGCTGGCGGAAGAGGCCTATCGCCGCAACGTGATTGCCTTTCGCTGCATCCGTGAAATCGCGCAGAGTGTGGCCAGCATTCCGTGGTGTCTGTATGAGGACACGGCAGAACTGGTGGAGCATCCGCTGTTGACCCTGCTTGGAAAACCCAATCCGCAGATGGGGCAGGCGCAGTTGATGGAAGCACTGGTCAGCTACCATCAGATCAGCGGCAATGCTTATCTGGAGGCGGTGCGCGTGGATGGTACGGCGCCGCGTGAATTGTGGGTGCTGCGTCCTGACCGTATGAAGATTGTGCCCGGCCCGGCGGGTGTTCCGGCGGCGTATGAATATACGGCGGGAGGGAAGTCCGTACGCTGGCAGGCCGATCCGCATAGCGGGCAGGCCGATGTGCTGCACTTCAAGGGCTTTCACCCGACGGATGACTGGTATGGGCAGGGGCCGCTGGAAGCGGCGTTGCTCTCCATCGATCAGCACAATACCGCGAGCGGCTGGAATCAGGCCTTGCTGCAGAATGCCGCCCGGCCCTCGGGTGCGCTGGTCTATGCGCCCAAGGACGGCCCCGCGCTGCTCACCGATGACCAGTACCGCCGTCTCAAGCAGGAACTGGAAGAGCAGATTGAGGGCGCCGCCAATGCGGGTCGCCCGTTACTGCTGGAGGGAGGCCTCGACTGGAAGAGTATGTCACTCACTCCGGCAGACATGGACTGGCGGCAGGGCCGCGATGCCGTGGCACGGGATATTGCGCTGGCCTTTGGTGTGCCCGCCCAGTTGATCGGTTTGCCCGATGCCCAGACATTCTCCAATTTCAAGGAAGCGCGGCTGGCCTTCTATGAAGACACCATCCTGCCGCTGACTTTCTCCCTCCGCGATGCGCTGAACAGCTGGCTGGTGCCAATGTTCGGCGAGAGCCTGCGGCTGGAGCCCAATCTTGATGAAGTCTCAGCCCTCGCTCCTCGCCGCGAAGCCCTCTGGGCCCGGATCACCGCCGCCGATTTTCTGACGACGGAAGAAAAACGGCAGGCGGTGGGATATGGGGTCTGAGTTTTCTTCTCCCTCCCCCGCTTCTTGGCGGGGGAGGGCGGGGTGGGGGCAGACAGACAACAAACCAACTTCCAGCCATGAGGTTCACATGCCGCTTCTGAAAACCATGCCGACCAGTCTTGCGCTCAAGGCGCATGCCAGCGGCAAAGGCGAGATTTCCGGTTATGCCAGTCTTTATGATGTCGAAGACCATGAGGCTGATATGGTGGCTCCCGGCGCATTTGAAGCCTCGCTGGCCGAATGGCAGAAGGCCGGGCGCACGCCGCCGCTGCTCTGGCAGCATGATGCCGCCCAGCCCATTGGGGTCTGGCGGTTTCTGAAGAGTGATGCACGGGGCCTCTATGTCACCGGGCAGTTGTTCATTGAACATGTCGCCCGTGCCGCCGAAGCTTATGCTCTGGTCAAAGGCGGCGCGCTGACCGGCCTCTCCATCGGCTACAAGCCCGAACGGGTGCGCCGTGACAGCCAGCGCGGTTTGCGGGTGCTGGAGCGCATCCGGCTCTACGAAATTTCCCTTGTCACTTTCCCCGCGCTGGAAGCGGCGCGGGTCAGTGAGGTCAAGGCTTTGCAGCCGGGCGCCGCGCTGGTGGAGGAGATGCAGCAGATGATTGTCTGGCTGCAGGCCGCCACACCGGTTTCCGCTTCCACCCTCTCCAACCACGAATGAGGTTCGCATGGATTATGTCCCCGATGCCCGCGCCACGCTTGATGAACTGCAGCGTCAGTTTCAGGCATTCAAGGCCGGTCATGAAGAAGAATTGCGCCAGATCAAATCGACCGGCAGCGCCGATGTTGTCACCCGCGAAAAAGTCGAGCGCATGAGCGCCGTGATTGACGCCTTGCAGGAAAAAGCCACCCGTCAGCAGATTGCGCTGAAGCGGGCCCCTCGCGGACTGGAAACAGCCGCCTATGATCCCAACGCCGATGAACACGGCAAGGCGTTTTCGGCTTTTGTCCGCAAGGGGCAGGATGCCGGACTGATTGCGCTCGAGAAGAAGGCGATGACCGCCGGGAATGACCCAGAGGGCGGCTATCTGGTGCCGACCGAACTGGCCCAGCGCATTGTGCAGCGTCAGCGCGACCTGACTCCGCTGCGCCAGCTGGCCACTGTCATGGAAGTGTCGTCCGATGCGCTGGAGATGTTGTCGGATCGCAACGAGGCCGAAGCCAACTGGGTGGCCGAAACCGCCGCCCGCGCCGAGACAGCCACGCCGTCTCTCGGCAAGGTGCGGATCCCGGTTCACGAGATTTCGGCTCAGCCCAAAGCCTCGCAGAAACTGCTGGATGATGCCCAGATCAATGTGGAAGAATGGCTGGCGACCAAAGTCGCTGACCGTTTTGCCCGCCGCGAGGCCGATGCTTTCATCAATGGCGACGGTGTGACCAAGCCGCGTGGTCTGCTGACTTATGGCGTCTCCGGCAATGATGATGAGGCACGCAGCTGGGGGCAGTTGCAATATATTGCTTCCGGTGCTGCAGGCGGGTTTGCATCCACCAACCCGGCGGACAAGCTGCTCGACATGATCTACAAGCTGAAGGCCAGTTACCTGCCCAAAGCCAGCTGGCTGATGCCGCGCTCGGTGTCGGCGGGAATTCGCAAGCTCAAGGGCGGCGATGGCAATTATCTCTGGCAGATCAGCCTGCAGAGCGGCCAGCCGCCGACCTTGCTGGGCTTCCCGGTGTTCTTCTCGGAAGACATGCCGGCGATTGCCGCCAATTCGCTGTCACTGGCCTTCGGCGATTTCAACGAGGCCTATACGATTGTTGACCGCACCGGCATCCGTCTGCTGCGCGACCCCTATACCGACAAACCGAATGTCAAATTCTACACCACCAAGCGCGTGGGCGGCGATGTCGTCAACTTCGACGCCATCAAGCTGATGCGTTTCTCGGCCTCCTGAGGAGAATGAAGCATGACTGTCAAGGACATCAAGAACAACATCGACATTGCCCACTCGCTGGAACCGGCGGTCCGGGCTACTGGCACTGCCAACGGGGCAGCGGTTGATCTGCAGGGCTATCACGCAGCGGCGCTGGTGGTCTATTTCGGGGCCTATACCAACGGCACCCACACGCCGGCGCTGGAGCATTCCGACGATGGCACAACTTTCTCAGCCACAACCGCTTCCGACCTAGACGGCAGTTTTACCGCTGTTGCGTCAGCAGGTGGCGCCAACACGCTGCAGCGGGTCGGTTATCGCGGCAGCAAGCGCTATCTGCGGGCGGTGATGACAGTGGCCAGCGGCGCGACCGGCGCTGCTTCTGCCGCTGCTGTTATTCGCAGCATGGCAGGCAGCGAGCCGGTCTGACGCAGCAGTAACGGGGTGAC
>CAYSDE010000075.1:0-722 GCA_964429685.1 uncultured Pseudobdellovibrionaceae bacterium | reverse complement strand
GATGAGACGCCGCACAACCCGTCGCAACATGCGCAGGCTGAACTGGAAGCTCACCGCATCAGGCACCACACTGGCACGTGGCAGCGCCGGTTGCCGGACTGGCTGGGTCAAGACGAACTCATCCAGCTCGATCACCCGGCGGATCACCCGGCGGGTCAGGTTGAGACTGATGCGATAGCCGTGCTGAAGCGAACTGGGGCGTTCGCCATCGGCATTCAAGTCTGTTTGAATATGTGACACATCCCACCTCCTGAAGGTCGTAGTGACCTTACCCATATATTCAAAATTACGCCCTAAAAATAGAACAATCTTAGTTCTGACACAATTGTCACGGAGGACAACATGGCTGACATCTTCTCAACCCATACCAGTGGGCTCGATTCTCCGGCTACTCGGGCGTTTGCGATTACGCCGGATGATGCCAATGATTTGGCGCAGATAACCCGCGCTGTTTACACCGGAGCCGGTGGCACGCTGGTTTGTACGCTGCAGGATGACGGCAGCGACGTTACCTTTTCGTCACTACCTGCCGGGGCTATTCTTCCGGTGCGGATCAGGCGGGTCAAGGCTACCGGTACTACCGCCAGCATGGGTCTGGTAGGCCTCGCCTGATGTATCTGGGACTGGCCAACCGCCTGACGCGCCTGCAGAGCGAGACGCCTGCTTTCGCGCTGGATCTGCTCCGGGCCACTCTTGACTCCCGTGTGTCTTTCTCGCGGGCC
>CAYSDE010000074.1:0-8819 GCA_964429685.1 uncultured Pseudobdellovibrionaceae bacterium | reverse complement strand
GCCGCATCAACTGGTCATAGCGGTAGCGCGGCATGGTTGCCCGCACCCAGATGAAGACAAACAGGCAGAGGCAGATTTTCAGGACGAACCAGATGATCCCCGGCACCCAGATGAAAGGCTCCAGCGGTATCGGCGACAGCCAGCCGCCGAGGAACAGCGTACTGGTCATTGCACTCATCAAAATCATGTTGGCATATTCGCCCAGAAAAAACAGCGCGAAGGGGATGGAGGAATATTCGGTATTGAAACCGCCCACCAGTTCGGACTCGCCTTCCGGCAAATCGAAGGGCGAACGGTTGGTTTCCGCCAGACCGGAGATGAAGAAGATAATGAACATCGGGAACAACGGTAGCCAGTTCCAGCCCAGCACCCCGAAGCGGCTGGATTGCGCCTGCACAATTTCGCTCAGGTTCAGCGACCCCGCCAGCAGCATCACGGTAATGAGGACAAATCCGATTGAGACTTCATAGCTGACCATCTGGGCTGCCGAACGCATGGCTCCCAGAAAAGAGTATTTCGAATTTGAAGCCCATCCCGCGATGATGATGCCATAAACGCCCAGCGAAGAGATGGCGAACAGATACAGAATGCCGACATTGATGTTGGCCAGCACCAGACCGGCATCAAACGGAATAACCGCCCATGCGACCAGACTGAGGAAAAACAGCAGGATCGGCGCAGCGACAAACAGCACCTTGTTGGCTCCGCTCGGGATGATGGTTTCCTTCATCACCAGCTTGAGTCCATCGGCAAAGGGCTGCAGCAAACCGAAGGGGCCGACAAGGTTGGGGCCGCGCCGCAGCTGCACCAGCGCCAGCACCTTGCGCTCGGCATAGGTGACGTAAGCGATGCCGACCAGCAGCGGCACCACAATCAGCAGCACCAGCCCGACAGTAATGGCAATCGAAAGCAGGAAATCAAGCATCGGTGCCCGTCCTTCCACAGGTGCAGCTGCCGCAACAACCGGTCTTTTTGGTCAGCGGCAGAATGTCTTCCGTACATTTGGCCATGGTGGCCGAAGCGCGGCTGATGGGATCAGTCATGTAATAGTTTTCAATCGGGTTGCAGAAAGCCTTGTCGCTCAAAGCGCCCGCTACCCCGAACGTTTTCCACTCCGCCGGAACAACCTGTCCGATTTTGGCAAAAACCGGGTTGAGCGCTGCCAGTGCCGTGCGGATTTCGCCCTGTGTGTCATAGGGCAGCGTCTGGCCAAGCTGTGTGGACAGCTCGCGGATGATCTTCCAGTCTTCCTTGGCTGCCCCCAGCGGGAAGACGGCCTGTTTGGCAGATTGGGCACGGCCTTCGGTGTTGACATAAAGCGCGTTCTTCTCGGTATAGGCCGCTCCCGGCAGGATGACATCCGCCCGATGGGCGCCCTGATCGCCATGATGCCCCTGATAAATCACAAAGGCTGTGCCGAACCCAGAAGCCGGAATTTCATCCGCACCGAGGTTGAACACCACGTCAATTTCCCCACGCTTGGCGGCTTCCAGAATGCCGGTCGTCGCCAGTCCGCCCTCACCCGGCACGAAGCCGACTTCAAGACCGCCAACGCGAGCGGCAGCAGTATGCAGCACATTAAAGCCGTTCCAGCCCTCTTTTATCAGGCCGAACTGTTCGGCGATCTCGCGGGCGCGCTGGTGAATGGCGGCTCCGTCAGGGCGGGCAAGCGCGCCCATACCGAGAATGAGCATCGGCTTTTTGGCCTTCTTCAGCTTCTCGCCAAAGCTGCCCAGATCTTTCAGGCTCTGCGGGCCCGCGCCCAGATAAGAATAGGTATAAGTCAGATCAGCCTTCTCACCGATAAGGCCGATGGGCAAATCCAGCTTGCGCCAGCGTTTACGGATGCGGGCATTGATCAAGGGCGCTTCATGGCGCGGATTGGTGCCGATCAACAGAATGGCATCGGCCTGTTCAATCCCGGCAATGGTGGTGTTAAAGCGCCAGCCTGCCGCGCTGCGGGTATCAAACGAAGCGCCATCCTGACGGCAATCAAGATGGGGACTGTCCAGCTTGCCCAGCAGCGCCTTGAGCAGAAACAGGCTTTCCACATCAGCCATATCGCCAGCGAGCGCGGCAATGCGATGGCCAGCCACGCCCTTGAGGCGGGTTGCAATGGCGGCAAAAGCCTCATCCCAGCTGGATTCTTTTAACTGACCATCAACCCGCACATAGGGGCGGTCGATCCGTTGGCGTTTAAGCCCGTCAATCGCATGACGGGATTTGTCCGCCAGCCATTCTTCATTCACCTCTTCATTCAGACGGGGCAATACACGCAGCACTTCTCCGCCCCGGCACTGGACGCTGATATTGCTGCCAACGGCATCAAACACGTCAACACTGTCGGTCTTGCGGAGTTCCCACGGGCGGGCGACGAATGCATAAGGTTTGGCGGTCAGTGCGCCCACCGGGCAGACATCAACCAGATTGCCAGACAATTCTGAAGTCAGGGACTTCTCGATATAGGTGGTAATCTCCACATCTTCGCCACGACCAGTCAGGCCCAGTTCCGGTGTCCCGGCAATCTCTTCAAGGAAGCGGACGCAGCGGGTACACTGGATGCAACGGGTCATCACCGTCTTGACGATGGGGCCCAGCTCTTTGTCCGTTACCGCTCGCTTGGTTTCTTCATAGCGCGAGCGGTCATAGCCGAAGGCAACCGCCTGATCCTGCAGATCGCACTCGCCGCCCTGATCGCAGATCGGGCAATCAAGCGGATGATTAATCAGCAGCATCTCCATCACGCCGCGCCGGGCCTTCTGCACCACCTCGGTATTGGTTTTTATCACCATACCGTCGGCGCACGCAACCGCACAACTGGCCACCGGCTTGGGAGCCTTTTCCTGCTCAACCAGACACATACGGCAATTGGCGGGCACCGAAAGTTTGTCGTGATAGCAGAAGCGCGGAATTTCAATTCCGATCTGTTCCGCCGCCTGCAGCACCGAGGTGCCGGGGGCAACTTCTACTTCAATGCCGTCAATCGTAAGCTTGGGCATGACTAACGTTCGCTCCGGGGGGTGTTGAGATCAATCATCGGCAGGGTATTGGTCGGCAGCATGGTGCTGGGCAGAACACCGTTCCATTTTTCCGCCTGTGTCAGCTGGATCAGCTGCGGGTTGCCTTTCAGCGCATCGCCACGGGCCAGAATGACCTTGGCTTCTGCCGCGCCGCGCAGGGCAATCGCGTCAGCCTCGGCCTGAGCCTGCGCCCGCAGGGAGTCGGCCCGGCCAGCGGCCTGGGTACGGGCGATGTCGGCCTGCACTTTTTCGCGGTCAAGATTCTGGCGCAGGCGGGCAACTTCAACTTCGGCCTGCATCCTTGCTTCAATGCTTTGTTCGAACTCATGCGAGAAGGAAACATCTTCCATCTGGAAACTTTCGAACTCGATGCCGTGGGGCGACAATTCGTCCCGTAGCCGGGTGCTGATATGCTGGCCCAACGCCATCCGCTCGGCAATGATGTTCTGGGCGTTGTACTGGCCGAAAACTTCCTTGGCAATCCGCAGCGTCGTCGGCACGATGACCCGGTCGGCATAGTTCAGACCAAGTGTGCTGTAGACTTTTCCGGCCTTGGCCGGTTCAACATGGAAGTTGACGCTGATCTGCAATATGGCCGCCTGAATATCCTTCGAATAGGACTCAATCTGGTCCAACCTGATCTTCTCGGTTCTGACCGACATCGGACGGATGATTTCGGCAAAAGGAATCTTGAAGCCGATGCCGGGCTCCTCTACGCCAACCAGCGCCCCGAAGCGCAGTCTTATGCCAACCTGCCCCTGCTCAACCGTATAGAAGCTGCCGGACACAACCGAGACAGCAATGAAGGCAAGGAATGCCAAAACAAAAAATTTCAACGGCTTGGCCGGATTTCCATCATAGCCCATGTTCAGGTTCCTTTCACGTATTGGCCGTCAACCATATGGAAGCCGGGTTGTTTGATTTCGCGATCATAGACGATGGAGTAAGGCGTAAACTTCTCGCCTTTGCAGAGATTGGCCATAGAGGTGTTTTGTGCCGGTCCGGCAATACGAAGATGTTTGAGTCCGTTCTTGCGAAAATGACTCTCAACCGCATCGATCAGCTTCTTGGCCACCCCCATGCGGCGCCAGTTGGGCAGAACGAAAAGGTCGCGGATATAACCATGCACGCGGGCGGCATCATTCAGAGCGGGGTCAGGATCGGTCATCATGTAAGCGCCAACAAAGCCGACCGGATTGCTGCCAATGTCGGCGATCAGCAGGCAACCGCTACGCCCTTCAACCATATTCAGCAGCTCTGTTGCATAAGCCGGAGCCATCTTGCCACCATGCGAACGGTTATCACCACCTTGCATGTCGCGTTCATGCTCGTATTGGAAAGCGAGAAAAGCAACCAGACCTGCAAAATCCACATCGCCGCGATAGGCGCGGATGGTAACGGACTCGTTGGGAATTTTGGGAGTCATGCTCAGGCCGCCTTCTGTTTCTTGTAATCCATGATCCGCTGCTCCAGCAGTGGGCGGAAGTGACGGATCAGGCCCTGAATCGGCCAGGTTGAGGCGTCGCCATGCGCACAGATGGTCTTGCCTTCAATCTCGGTGCCGATGTCCAGTAGCATGTCAATCTCGTGAATTTCGGCCTCACCCTTCACCATGCGCTGCATGATGCGGTACATCCAGCCGGTGCCTTCGCGGCAGGGCGTGCATTGGCCGCAGCTTTCATGCGCATAGAAACGCGCCAGCCGGGTAACGGCGTAAATCAGGTCGGTCGATTTATCCATGACGATCAGCCCGGCGGTGCCAAGACCGCTCCGCGCTTCGCGCAGGGCGTCAAAATCCATCAGCACGGTTTCGCAGACTTCCTTAGGCAGCATCGGACAGGACGAGCCGCCGGGAATGACCGCGAGCAGATTATCCCAGCCACCACGCACCCCACCAGCATGGGTTTCGATCAGCTCCTTCATCGGGATACTCATCGCCTCTTCCACATTGCAGGGCTTGTTGACATGGCCGGAGATACAGAAAACCTTGGTGCCCCGGTTTTTGGGACGACCAAAGGAGGCAAACCACGCCGCACCACGGCGCAGAATGGTGGGCGTCACCGAGATGGTTTCAACATTGTTGATGGTGGTCGGGCAGCCCCACAGACCCGCGCCTGCCGGGAAAGGCGGCTTGTTGCGCGGCTGGCCTTTTTTGCCCTCAATGGATTCCAGCTGCGCGGTTTCCTCGCCGCAGATATAAGCCCCTGCCCCGCGATGGACAAAGAGGTCAAAATCCCAGCCGCTGCCACAGGCATTCTTGCCGATCAGACCAGCGGCATAAGCTTCATCAATCGCCTTCTGCAGCGCAACCGCTTCGTTATAAAACTCGCCACGAATATAGATGTAGGAGGTATGAGCCCCGATAGCGAAAGACGCAATCAGCGCGCCCTCAACCAGCTTGTGCGGATCATGGCGGATAATGTCGCGGTCTTTGCAGGTGCCCGGTTCGGACTCGTCGGCATTAATGACCAGATAGCTGGGTTTATCCGATATTTTGGGCATGAAGCTCCACTTCATCCCGGTCGAGAACCCTGCCCCGCCCCGCCCGCGTAGCTCGGAATTCTTGATTTCCTCAATAATCCAATCACGCCCCTTGGCCAGAATCGCCGCCGTATTGTCCCAGTCGCCCCGCTTCTGCGCACTCGCAAGGTCGGCACTGTGGAAGCCGTAGAGGTTGGTGAAGATTCTGTCACTGTCAGCGAGCATCTTGTACGTCCTCGGCAATAAGAGCCACACATGGGTAAATTTCAAGAACCTTCCTGTCTTTATCCAAGCTTGATGCCCTATAGGAATAAGTGGAGCCCGAGACTAACCCTGTATCCAGGTATTGACGATACTCTGCGTCACTTCCAACTTCCGGGTAGTAATAAGGTTGTACCGCCAGTTCTTTCGGAGGGGCGAGTTCTTCAGCACAGTTAATCAGTGGCCCCTCAATCCGCTCATAACGAATGAAGGAAGTCTCCGCTGGAGGCTTCATAACCATAAGTTGTGCTGTCCCATCCCCAAGGTAGGAGGCACTAAAGTTGCCATCAACGACAGGAACATCAGGAACAAAGGATTTGGCCATACTCGAACCAGCGAGCATAAACGACAAGAGCAAGGCCAAGAGAAAGGTACGCATTACCCCTCTCCCCTCAACGTAGTCGGACCACCTTCAGCGCAGGAATTCTGGCGGCCAATCTGCGAGCCACGGGGGACTTTTTCGCCACGCGCCAGCTTGTCCAGAATGTCGGCGATGCTTTCGGGTGACAAATCTTCGTAGACATCATTATTGATCTGAACCACCGGAGCGTTGACGCAAGCACCAATGCACTCGACTTCGCAGAGGGAAAATTTTCCGTCCGCCGTCGTTTCATCCATATGGATGCCAAGTTTCTTTTCAATCGCGGCGACAATCGCCGCCGAGCCGCGCAGCCAGCAGGGCGTAGTGGTGCAGACCTGCAGATGATGCTGGCCAACCGGACGCCGCGCATACTGGGTGTAGAAACTGGCAACCTCAAAAGCGCGAATTTGCGGCATTCCCAGCATATCGGCGCAATAGGCAATCGCCGCTGTCGGCAGCCATCCCTGTTGCTCCTGCGCAATATGCAGCAGGCCCATAATGGCGCTTTGCTGTTTGCCTGCAGGATATTTGGCAATCGTTGCCTTCGCCCGCTCAAGATTGGCAGTGCTGAACTCGAAAGTTTTGGGCTGTTCAACGCCCTGAGGCTGACCGGCTTCAATCATCTGTCAATCTCTCCAAACACAACATCCATAGAGCCGATAATGGCGACGGCGTCGGCCAGCATATGGCCCTTGGCCATGAAATCAATCGCCTGCAAATGAGCAAACCCCGGTGCACGGATTTTGCAGCGGTAGGGCTTGTTGCTGCCATCTGACACCAGATAAACCCCAAACTCGCCCTTGGGCGCTTCAACCGCGACATAGGTTTCACCAGCGGGCACATGATAACCCTCGGTGTAAAGCTTGAAGTGATGGATCAGAGCTTCCATCGAGTGCTTCATCTCGGCGCGTTTGGGCGGAGACACCTTATGGTCATTAACCTTGACCGGGCCAGCGGGCAGAGACTTCAGAACCTGCCGGATGATGGCGAGGGACTGGTTCATCTCTTCCATCCGCACCAGATAGCGGGCGTAACAATCGCCGGTGCTGCCGGTGGGAATGTCAAACTCGTACTGGTCGTAGCCATCATAGGGCTGGGATTTACGCAGATCCCACGCCACGCCGGAGCCGCGCAGCATCGGGCCGGAAAAGCCCCAATCCAGCGCCTCGGCCTTGCTGGCGATGCCAATATCCACCGTCCGCTGCTTGAAGATGCGGTTTTCCGTCAGTAGGCGGTTAAGGTCGGCGTAGAATTTGGGAAATTCTTCAGTGTATTGCCAGATGTCATCCACCAGACCGTCCGGCAAATCCCACGCCACGCCACCGGGGCGGAAATAATTGGCATGCAGGCGGGCCCCGGAGGCCCGCTCATAAAACTCCATCAGCCGTTCGCGCTCTTCAAAGCCCCACAGCGCGGGGGTAATCGCGCCGACATCCAGCGCGAAAGTGGTGATGTTCAACAGGTGATTGAGAATGCGGCCAATCTCGCAGAACAGCACGCGGATGGCCTGCGCCCGGGGCGGGGCCTTGATGCCCAGAAGTTTCTCGGTCGCCAGCGCAAAGGCATGTTCCTGATTCATCGGCGCGACGTAATCGAGCCGGTCGAAATAGGGCACCGCCTGCAGATAGGTCTTGTACTCAATCAGTTTTTCAGTGCCACGATGAAGCAAGCCGATATGCGGATCAGCGCGCTCGACAATTTCCCCATCCATTTCCAGCACCAGACGCAACACCCCATGCGCGGCCGGATGCTGTGGCCCGAAATTGAGGGTCAGGGGTTTGGTGCGGGAGTCAGTTGTCTCGCTCATGCTTTTTTCTCCAAAGCACTGTCTTTTTGCGCCTGAACACTGTCTTTTTGCGCCTGAACGCGGGGATCACCCTCAGCGCCGAAGGGGATCACCGCTTTCTCGTCGCCGGGCAGCATGACTTTGGTGATGCCTTCCCACGGGCTGACATAGTCGAAATTGCGGTAATCCTGCGTGAGTTTGACCGGTTGGTAGACCACCCTCTTTTGCGTTTCGTCATAACTCAGCTCGACATAACCGGTGAGCGGGAAATCCTTGCGCAGCGGATGCCCCTCAAAGCCGTAATCGGTCAGGATGCGGCGCAGATCGGCATGACCGGAAAAATAGATCCCGAACAGGTCCCACGCTTCACGTTCAAACCACCCTGCCCCGCTGAATACATCGGTGACGGTCGGTACCGGGGTATCCTCATCAGTAGTGACCTTGACGCGGATGCGCGAATTATGATGCAGGCTGAGCAGGTGATAGACCACTTCAAACCGCTCTTCCCGCTCGGGATAGTCGGCGCCGCAAATATCAATGAAGCAGGTGAAGGCAGCGCGGGGTTCATCACGCAGGGTCAGCAGCACCCGCGCAATCGACTCCCGGCGTACTGTCACCACCAGTTCATCCTTGGCAAACTCGGCCTTGATGAAGTCACGCCCGAGCATTTGCGGCAGGGCGTCATGCAGTTCCTGAAGCAGTGGCGAGAGGACAGCAGCAGTCATGACCTACCTCGCAATCCGGGCATCGCGCCGGATCTTCTTCTGGAGTTGCAGAATACCGTAGACCAGCGCTTCGGCGGTCGGCGGACAGCCCGGCACATATATATCCACCGGCACAATGCGGTCACAGCCGCGCACGACGGAATAACTGTAGTGATAATAGCCGCCGCCATTGGCGCAACTGCCCA
>CAYSDE010000073.1:0-8949 GCA_964429685.1 uncultured Pseudobdellovibrionaceae bacterium | reverse complement strand
GGTAATGTTAACATAGAAGGAGCCAGGCTTTCTGAAAGCCCCGGTTTCGTCAATGAAGTAGTCCGTAGAAATATCACAAAGCCCAGTCGGTGCCGGAGTGACAGTCAAAGGCAACTCACCAATACACCTGTAAACCCAGTCATATGTATCAACCCACACAGGAAGAGGTATCGCAGAAGTATCCCAGAAACCGCCTACTACCTCCCAACGGTTCGCACAGTACTTTGTCGTCACATCGTGCGCTTCCGGCAAAGTAATGGTCGTCACCCCCGGTGTCATCGGAACGGTAACTTTGCAATTTGGGGAGAGGCCGGTTCCCGCCATATCAAAGGGAGTGAGACTGAGTACCACATCCATCGGGGAAAACGCCCCGGTTGTGGTCACGAAGGCTGCGCGCTTAAGCTCCAGTTGATAGCGGGTACCTGCCGGACAAACAGCGCCATAGGGCAGATACGTCGCATAGGGTGAGAACTCCAGTGACATATGCTCTGTGGTATCGCCAGAAGCGACCGTACCAACAGACTTTGCGATACTAAGAGGGCTACCATCAAGCGACACGTAGTCATCGGCGAGAACCGGGGTCGTTCCCTCCAAAACCAAGCCACCTGCTACCACAAGGAAGCATAGCAACCGGCTAAATCTTTGGCACAGGTGCTTACTCATATCACCTCTTGACTCCACAGCTCCCAAGAGCCGACTCGTAAAACACTGGTAGCGGAGAAAAAGCACCTCGCCACCCGAAAAACTCTCAAGGGATGGTGATACCCCCCGTACCAGCCGTGAAGCTGATACCCATCGGCCCACCATATCCAAAGGTGCCATCGCTGTTGATGGTTACAGGCCCCATCGCACCCTGTATCCCTTTCCAGAGATCCTGACAGACCAGCTTGTCAAGGTTGCTACTGATCATCTTATTAACCATCGCCATAATAGGCTTATAAACAGAAGCCTCAGTCAGCGTGATACCGGGCAGTAGCGACGAAAAAGGGAAAATACTACTGATAAAACTAGCGATAGCGCCACCCAGCGTTCCCAAAAGATCGGTATCCCAGATATTAAAAAGGTCACGCATACAGCCGGAACTGGCGGCTGACTGTGGGGGCTTCATAAGGCTTGTCACAAGCCCGTTAAGGTTGTCAAACCCGGTCTGGGCCGAATTAGTAAGGTCGGTCATGACGTCAGGCGCGCACGGGTCAGGCGGCGGAGCGGCCAAAGTCGGCAACGGCGCAAACGCCAATAATCCCGCAACAAACAAGGCAACAGCACGATTTCTGAGCATCAGAGGCCCTCCCGCTATGTCTTTAGTTCTACCATAGCTCATCCAGCCAAGCTATCGAAAATTGTTAAAATTTCGGGCAAAGACTTGGAGTTTTTTCCACAAAACCGCCAGCACCCTGCTTAAACTTTTAATAAAAAATTCATACAGTTTTCCTCCGGAAGCGCCTATATATCCAAGTGTAGCGGACGTGTAAGGAGGTGGGCAAGATGTTCAAGTCGATGTTCTCGATGCATCCAAGCCAGAGTTTTCAGGCCCTGCTGTTACAGTTCAGGGCGCCTTCGGCTGCCATAAAGACCAGCTATTCCCTCTATGGCATTTTTCGTCCTTTTTGGTCGAAGGTTGGCGAGTCGGCACTCAAACCGGGGGCTCGCCGTGCCGGAGATGCGGATGGGTATGGGCCGAAGCTGCGTAAACCGGGTGAGAATCGCCGTTTCACAGTCAATGCGCCGGCGGCTTTTATACCTCCCCGTCCGCCCAGTGGCTTTGACGATGGGGGCCTGACGGTTCAGGATCATGTGGCCCTTGATGGACTCACGCAGGACATTGATCAGGCCTGTGCCGATTTCAGCCGAATCGAGCGACAGACAGCGGCGATTAATGCCTATACCGAGGGACGCCATGCCATCACGCCCGATTTGCAGGTGAGTGCGCAGCAAGCTCTGGCGCAGATTGACCTCATGACGGAAAAGCTGGCGCGCCGTGCGGCTGACATTGAGGTGGCAAGTCTTGGCCGGACGCTTCCTGCCGGGCTCATACAGAACGGCAAGGGTCAACAGGTCCGACCGACTGGGAAACCCGTCACTCCCGCCCTGCCAGCTTCGCGCCGGGAGAACTGGAAGCTCGTTACGCTTGCAAGTCTGAGACCGGAGAGGACGCTGCCCGC
This sequence comes from uncultured Pseudobdellovibrionaceae bacterium, assembly GCA_964429685.1. Taxonomy (GTDB): domain Bacteria; phylum Pseudomonadota; class Alphaproteobacteria; order UBA2400; family UBA2400; genus CAYSDE01. Next base: position 6,787 of record CAYSDE010000073.1, on the reverse strand, counting down.
AAGCCGAGCCAGCAGCAGAGCCGCATATCTGCGCCCAGCCAGCGAACTGGAATGTCCGCTTCGTTTGCAGCTTAATCGCCTAGCGCAGAAGGGCGCTGGACAGTCTGTGGTGGCCCGGACGGCAGCCTTGCACGAGAGGCTTGATCACATGGCCGGTGAAATTCAGGGGCATCGTGGTGATGTTACGGAAAAGCTGCAAATGAAAGTTGAACGCCGGAAGAACCGTTCACCAAAAAGTGAACTGCCTCCTCCTATATTAACCCCGAAGAGCAAGAAAAAAGAAGGCAGCTAAACCGTTCGAATCACCTATAGTGCTGCCTATGACTGATGCAGCAAGTGGATGGGTAATTGCCGGAACGGTCGGCTGGTTCGGAGCCTTGAGCGGGTTTCTGACGGGGCTGGTGCTGGGCAGCTTTGCCGGTATGGCCAGTTGGCGCTGGCCCCGGAATCTGGGTTGGTTGACTTCCTCGCACTGCACCGCCTGTGGGCACCAGCTACGCCCTGCCGAATTGATCCCGGTTCTGAGCTGGTTCTGGCAAAAAGGCCGTTCTGCCTGCTGTCAGACTCCTGTATCGGGGCGTTATGCCGCGATCGAAGCCATCTCCGCTCTTCTAACCGCCGTAATCGGCTTTCATTACGGCATTTCTGCGGAAGCTGCCCTGCTGGCCGGACTGGTCTGCGTATTGGCAATTATTAGCGCCATAGACCTTGAAACAGGCTTTATCCCAGACGGTGCCAACCTGACCGTTGGCCTGCTTGGGCTTGGCTGGGCTTATCTGCAACAAAGTACCCCTCTTGATCTGCTATTCAGTTTTCTGCAAACCGCCGGAGTCGGGATTGCACTTGCTGGCGGCTACTCCAGACTGCGCGGACGAGACATGATGGGCTGGGGCGATGTCAAGTTCATGGCCGCAGCTGCTCCCTGGCTACTCCCGGAATCGGCGGCTCTCTTTCTTTTTCTGTCCGGTTTCCTCGGCCTTGGCTTCGGGTTGGTGTGGAAAAAGACGGGCCGCGAAGCCGAGTTTCCTTTCGGCCCTGCGCTGGCCACCGCGCTTCTGGCATTAATAAGCTGGCAAGTATTGGGACGCTAGCATTAAGACCCTCTGTCCAGTCTCGACGAATCTGGAAAAATCACGTAAGAAGAACGACATGACATCTACCCCCGCCCCTGCCCCCAAAATCAGCCTGAGCAAAAAAGGCGAAGACAGGCCTGCGCAACAAGCAGCGCCACCAGCCGCCGCCAAGGTTGACGGGCTGGCTTTAATCATGGGACGGAACGCTTTTTATCAGCACAACTACAAAACGATTCTCTATATCGTTTTAGGACAGATTGCCGTTATCCTCACTCTCCTCATTATGCTGCTCAAGCTGCTCGATTTCACGGCAGCGCGTGACTACTACTTCCCGATGCGGGAAAATAATGAAGTCATTCAGGAACTGCCACTCAGCGAGCCACTACTCACCGACGCACAAATCCGCGACTGGGCAGAGGAAGCCGTTACCCACACGCTGACCTTCGGCTATTACGACCACCTGATCCGCCTGCAGAATTCCCGAGCCTACTTTACCACTCCCGGCTGGGCGGATTTCACCAATGCGCTGGACGAGGCCAAGGTACTCTCAACCATCGGCGCCTTTGGCGTTGAAGATGCCTCGGAACAACCCAAGGTGGTGGTCACAACATTACGACCAGGCACCCGCGCTGAAATCGTTAAGCAAGGGATTAATGGCTACCGCTATGAATGGCACGTAAAAATGACTATTGATCTCAGCTTCTATGATACAAGGCAGCAATATCGCCAGTCATGGAAGGTTGATTTGCGCATCATGCGGGTTCGGGCCATGGCCAGCCGCTTCGGTATCGGGATTCACCAGCTACTGGCGGAAAGTTCTCTGGAATGACAGCTCAGGATATTCTCAAGCTTGTTTTTGGTCTGCTTGGCAGCAAGACTGCCAGCGGCGGTATTCGCGATTCCGAGGTCTATGCCCCCCCGGCCGACACGCTGGTAGCAACGCAGAGCCGCTTCAACTTCCACCGTGACGCCTATCGCTCCCTGCTCAATCTCTCGATTGTGCTGGGTCTCACCCTGATTGGCCTGATCGGTGCAAATGCATGGATTGTCATTACTGCCGACCCGCAAGACCGTTTTTTCGTCGCTGCCGTAGACGGGCGCGTGGAAGCCCTGATGCCAATTGACCTCCCCAATGCCCCCGATGACGAGATTTTCAGCCGTGTTGGCAAAGGCGTAGTCAACAGCCTGACTTTTGGTTATCTGGATCAGGATTTTCGTCGAACCGAGTTGAGCGCGCTGTTCCTCCCCGGCATTATTGAAGTTATCCAGAAGGCTGTTGTTTTGGGAGATACGAGACCTGAGCAGCTTGCCGCCCAGATGAAATCCTTCGTTGCCGAGTTTGACCCCCAACGCCCGGCCGGAATTCTGATGCAGGGCGTGAACGAGCAGACCAGCATCTACGAATGGCTGGTGCAAATTCCTGTGCTGATTACCGTCAAGCTTGGAGTCGACAACACGCCCTCCACTATACAGCCCTATACAGTTCAAGTTGTGGCACAACGCAGCCGCTCGGTTGAATCACGTTATGGCTACTTCATCGCCAAGCTGGAAAACGTTCGCCCTGATGGCCCCGCCACACCCGCGCCCGGAGGTTCAACACCATGAGTGCCCCCCCTCCCAAACCGATAGTCAAAGCCACAAACAAGCCCCCCGTCAAACACCCACCCCGTCCGCTTGTGTCTGCCGATCAGGCTGTCGTTAAAGCATGGCGAACCATGATGGCCTATGTTGTCCTGACAGCTGCCATCGCTGCCTTTGTCATCAGTTCAAACCGAACTGACATTATTCTGAAAACCGACGCGGGGGGGCAGGTCAGGCCGTTGCAATCAATGAGCACTCCCAATCTGGGGAGTGACGCTGTCATCAGCTGGGCCAAAATCGCGGTCAGCGAAATCTTTACCTACAACTTTAATAACGTGGTTGAGCGCATGACCCGCGCCAGCCGTTATTTTACCCCGGAAGGCTGGAGTGGTTTTGTTAACAGCGCGAAGGAAAACGGGCTGATTGATAACGTTGTCAAACAACGCCAATTTGTTACGACGGTACCTGTCACAGCGGTTATCTCCTCTGAATACGATGAGAAGAACCGCTATTACTGGATCGTGGAAATAGCTACCCTCACTGACGTTTATACGGGACAGAGCAGTGTGAGCAAAGGTGGAATGACCCTCAAAATAGCCCAGATTCCAACCGAAGATTCGTTAGCCGGTTATGCGTTTGGCATCACTCAAATTACCAGGTAACCCATGTCTCACCCTGCGTCGCTCGCTCAATCATCGCAGTCCTCCAAAGGGGTCAGTCTGGTCAAACGCACCGACCGGGCCACGGCTGGAAGTATTCGTAATTCAAGACTGAGCAATGCCTACCTGCAGGATGGTGCCAAAACTCTTAGCCTGCTGCGCATCCTCAACACCATCGCCGTCGCCGGGCTCATCATTCTGGTCGGCCTGTTGACACATTTCAGCAGCAGCGCAACCCGTATTCTGCCAACCACCAGCGATGATAAACTGATAACCCCGCCCCCGGTTGATGAACCGGTTGACGAAAATATTGTGAGTCTCTGGCTGGTTGACGTCATGACGCATTCGACCACGATGGGCTTTCATGATTATCAGATGCGCCTCAAAGAGACTCGCCCCGCCTTTACAGATCGGGGATGGGAATCCTTCATGCGCTATATGAAAACCTCCTATGGGGGCAGACCCAGCATAATCTCACGCCTTGATAATGACAGACTTGTCCTTTATGGCGACCCCGCTCAAGCCCCGCAGATACTACAACGAGGTCTCGTCAATGGTATCTACACTTATATCGTCCGCTATGTTGCCCAGGTACGAGAAACCAGCATTGTTAACAACGCCACACCTCGTTACACCATAGATATATCGATAGAACGGGTTAAAGCTGACGTTAATCCAAGCGGTTTGGCCATATCCCAGTGGCGCATCAAGATCGATAATTAACAAGGCAACAGCGAATCACTCCCCGATATTACTCCAGACTCAATGTCAATGAATTTAGGAGTATTTTAGACATTTGGGACACATTTTTGCAGGAATGATAAATTGTTTGCGAGTTGCTCTTGAAGCCGGACTGCGAACCGTCTAAACAGGTTGGCAATCAGGAGTTTGTATATGCTGACCATGCGTTTTATGACTGCCCGTTTCGGCCTCACTTTGGTGACCGGCCTGCTTCTGTTTGCTGGTGCGGCAATAGCCCAGCAATCGCCGCAGCAGGAGGTAGCGGTGGGGGCCACTACTCAAGATCAGAGTCTTGATCAGTTTGTCACTCCTCCGGCTGCTGCAGAGCAGGAGCAGAAGAACACGCTCACCAATCTTGCCTTCCAGAGTGCACTTGATTCCACCATGCCTCTGCGACCGGATCAAATCCAGCAGTTGATCGGTCGCATGTCCGAACTTCAGCAGGCAACCGGCTCGCCCCCGCTTGACCCCTCCCGCCCAACGCCGGTCGTTAAGGTTGAGACCGTGTCACTTGATCCAAGTGGCGAAATGCCTGAAATCAAGCTCGCAGCCGGGTACGTCTCCACCATCATGGTTCTTGATGCAACTGGTGCGCCGTGGCCGATCAAGGACATTGCTTTCGCTGGCAAGTTTGAGGTACGTGTGCCACAGGACGACAAGCATATCCTCCGCGTTATCCCGCTCAACCGCTTCAACGAGGGGAACCTGACCATTCAGCTGCAGGGTCTCGCGGCTCCAGTGATCTTTAAAGTTACCTCGGGTAACAAGGAAGTTTACTACCGTTACGACGTCCGTATCCCCGCTCTTGGCCCCAACGCCCGCCCGCCTCGCTTTGAGTCGGCGCTCTCGATTGTAGCCGGGGATCCGGTGCTGATGTCGGTTCTCGATGGGTATCCCCCGTCCGGGGCAAAGCGTCTTGATGTCAAAGGTATTGATTCGCGTAGTGCGGCTTGGGAAGTTGCCGGACAGATATATCTGAGAACGCCGCACAGTCTGCTTTCCCCAGCGTGGTCGAGCAGCGCCAGTTCGGGAGACGGCACAACCGTCTATCTTATCCCTGATACGCCGGTTCTTCTACTGTCAGATCAGGGTCTGATGGTACGCGCCCGTATTGAACGCCCACAAGCCATCACCGCTGGAGACTCGAACAATGAGCACTGATTTTAACGAAACCCCGGGTGCCCCGCGCTACCGTCGTGCTGGAGGAACCTCTGCTGGCCAACTGCTGAAGAATCCTATCTTTAAGCTGGTGGCGGTTGTTGCCCTGATTGGTGGTGTCGGTATGGCTGGCATGCACTTTCTGGGAAGTAAGCCAGAGCGCGAAACCACAAACATTCCTGTGGTCGATACCGGATCAAGGCTGACTGGGGCCGGCGCCGGGGGGGAAGTAACCCCCGAATATGCGCAGGCACTTCAACAGTCTGACAGTGACCGGGTTGCCCAAGCTCGGGCCGAAGGTGATACAGCTGTTCCCTCAGTCATCGACGCTCCGGTTATGAACCCGACTGTTGATACTTCCGTAACGACGACGGAGGGTAACGACCCGCTCAAGGAATTTGAGGCTCTGGTTCGCCGCAATGATACGCCGCAGCCGACACCGCAGCCGGTTGCTCCGCCAGCACCTCCGATCAACCCCGAAGCAATCAATGCCCTCTCCGACGCGTATCGTCAGCAGATGGAAATGTTCATGACCGGGTGGCGGCCCGAGGGCATGCAGCAGGTGAATACAGGTATCTCCAACGCCGATCTGCTTGCCGTGTCGGCTGGCGGCGATGGAGACTCCAGTAGCGTCCCCGAAGAATCACTAGGTAGAGTAATCGCCCCGGCAGGATCGATGTACTACGCCCATATGACCATGGAGGCAAACTCTGACGTTCCGGGCCCGATTATGGCACAAGTACTGACCGGGCCGTTTGCCGGAAGCAAGGTCATCGGTACGTTTGAAACATTCCGCAGCCACCTGCTGATCCGTTTCAAGACTATTGTTTTCCGCAACAAGGAATATGCGGCTGACATTCTCGCCGTTGACCCCGACACCACGCTCGGCGGTGTCGTCACCGAAGTCGACCCGCGTTTTCTGCAGCGTGCGCTTCTTCCTGCAGCTGCAGCTTTTGTCAAAGCCTATGGCGAGACGCTGTCTGAGCCAGAATCAACGGTTACTACCAGTGGTGCCTCAACCACCACCACGACCAGCACGCAAAAGAGCAGTTCAAGCGATGCCATGTATGCTGGTATTGGCGAGGCGGCTGACTCCATCTCCAACTTTGTGGATGATGAGGCTGCGGCGACCAAGCGTCTGGTTCGCGTTGCTGTCGGTACGCCAATCGGGCTCTTCTTCGTAAGATCTGTCCGCGAGAGCGACGAAGCCAAGTAAGTCATAAACATCGAAACCACAGAGAAAGTAGCAGGAAAGAAATGTTCGGAAAACGAAAACCCAACCAGAAGCCTGAAGATGATTTCGAGTCTGAGGGTGCCGTTCATGATTTTGCAACTGACGCTGATGATGATGGCGCTGATGACGGAGAGTCTTGGGGCGACAGCCCCGAGAATGGTCGAGACAGCGATCCGGGTGTTTCACGCAACAGAGGCGGATCCGCTCTGTCAAAAGTTCTCCCCTTCGCCGCAATCGGCTTTATCGCTGCAGCTGGCGCAGGTTACTACTATGTAAACTATATGGCTGCACAGCCGGCGGCAGAAACGCCCGCCATTGTTGCTGCTGGTGAAACTCCGGCA
>CAYSDE010000072.1:0-8966 GCA_964429685.1 uncultured Pseudobdellovibrionaceae bacterium | reverse complement strand
CATCCCACAAAACTACGCCGCAAGCGGCGGGGAATACAACCCGAAAGAGATTTAATTGTTAACGTGAAAGGACTTGGCAGAAAACGACTGATTGCCAGCTTGTGTCGGGGCGGCCTTGGGAGTCGGGGACGTCGAGACAGGCTTCCATGTGCAGTGCGGCGGATTCGGCCAGTGCGGCGTAATCTTCGGTGGGGGTGAAGAACTTCAGCTCCTGTCTTTCTGCCGAGGCTTTTTGTACCGTCATGCCGATGCGACCCTGTGGTTTGAGGAGCCCGCCCAGCGACTGAAGGGCGGGGCGGCGGAGATCAGGGGGAAGGAACATCCAGACCGCGCTGAGCAGGATGAAATCGAAGCGCGCCGGTCGGGCCGCGACCACAGCCAGTTCCGGCAAGCGATCATCCAGCCAAACCACATTCAGCCCCGCACTTTTCTGCTGGCCGGACAGGCGCAAGCCCTCGGCCGGTTCCACTGCTGTCACCTTGTGACCCTGCTGGGCCAGCCAGATGGCATCTCGCCCCGGCCCCGCACCCACATCCAGAATTTCTGAAGGCGCTGAGGGCAGATAGTGCCGCAGATCACCCAGTGCCTGCTCAACTGAGAAGCCCAGAAACTTATCCGTAAATTCAGCGGCGCGGTTGTGATAGTACCCGACAACATCCGCAATGTGTTTCTGACCGTTCCTCATGCCACAATATTCACAATGCGATCCGGCACCACGATGACCTTGCGCGGTGGCTTGCCGTCAAGGGCGCGGATGACGCCGTCTTCAGCAAGAGCCGCGGCTTCTACCTCCGGCTGCGGGGTTCCTTTGGGCAGCTGGATGGTGGCGCGCAGCTTGCCGTTGACCTGTACCGCGATGGTGGCGGTCGTCTCGATCACCAGCGCCGGATCAAAGACCGGCCACGCGGCATAAGCGATGCTTTCGGTGTGGCCAAGGCGGGCCCACAGCTCTTCTGCCATATGCGGGGCAAAGGGGCTGAGCAGGCGGACAAAAACATCCACCACGCCTTTGTTGACCGTCTTCTCGCGCTTGAAAAGGTTGAGCGCTTCCATCATGCGGGCAATCGCGGTGTTGAAACGCAGATTTTCGATGTCGGCAGTGACTTTGGCGATGGTTTTGTGCAACTCCCTGCGGATTTCGAGCGGGGCCTTGTCTTCCGCCGCATCCGCAAAACCGGAGACCAGCTGGTCGCAGTCAATATCAATCACCCAGCTCCAGATCCGCTCCAAAAACGAGTAAACCCCGGTGATGCCGTTGGTTTGCCATGGCTTGGTGGCCTCCAGCGGGCCCATGAACATCTCATACAGACGCAGGGAGTCGGCACCGTGACTCTCGACCACTGCATCGGGATTGACGACATTGAGCTTGGACTTACCCATCTTCTCAATCTGGCTGTGGAGCGGGGTATCGGTACCTTTGACAAACCAGCGGTCGCCGCGCTGCTCGGCGTCGTCAGGCCTGAAATACTTGCCCTTCTCGTCCTTGTAGCTATAGGCCAGAATCATGCCCTGATTGAACAGCTTGCGGAAGGGTTCGTTATGCGAGACAAGGCCGCAGTCGAACAGCACCTTGTGCCAGAAGCGGGCATAGAGCAGATGCAGCACCGCATGTTCAACCCCGCCGATATAGAGATCGACCTGACCCCAATACTGTTCAGCCTCCCGACCAACAAAGGCGGAAGAATTTTTGGGATCCATGAAGCGCAGGTAATACCAGCACGAGCCCGCCCATTGCGGCATGGTGTTGGTTTCGCGGATCAGCTCTTCCCCGTTCACTTTGACCTTGAGCCAGTCGGTAGCGCGGGCCAGCGGCGGCTCGCCGGTATCGGTCGGGCGGTAGTCCTGAAGATCAGGGAGGGTAAGCGGTAAGGCGTCCTCGGGCAGAGCGTGGATTTTTCCGTCCTTGCCATGCAGCAGCGGGAAGGGCTCGCCCCAGTAACGCTGACGGCTGAACAGCCAGTCCCGCAGCTTGTAGGTGGTGCGGCTCTTGCCGATATTTTTTTCGACCAGCCACGCAATCATTTTCTTCTTGGCGGCGTCGGTATCGAGGCCATTGAGAAAATCGGAATTGATGGCTTTGCCGGGGCCGCAATAAGGGCCCTGCGTAACGTCGCCGCCTTCCACTACCGGTTTGATCGACAGAGCGAAGTTTTTGGCAAAGTCATAATCGCGCTCGTCATGAGCAGGTACTGCCATGATGGCGCCGGAGCCGTAATCCATCTTCACATAATCGGCAATCCAGATTGGCAGCTTCTCGCCATTGACCGGATTGAGCGCATAAGCCCCGGTGAAAACCCCGGTCTTTTCCTTGGCGGCGGCAATCTCGCGGTCGCGGTCGGAGATGTTTTTGGCCCAGTGTTGGTATTTCTCCACCTCAGCTTTCTGGGCGGCTGTAGTGATGGTGGCGACCAGCGGATGCTCGGGGGCGAGAACACAGAAGCTGGCCCCGAACAGCGTATCGGGCCGGGTGGTGAAGACTTCAAACCCGTCCGCATGACCGTCAATCCGGAACTGAACTTCGGCTCCTTCCGAGCGGCCCACCCAGTTGCGCTGCATCTCCTTGATGCTCTCAGGCCAGTCGAGGCTGTCGAGATCGTCAACCAGACGGTCGGCATAGGCGGTGATTTTCAGCATCCACTGGCGCATCAGCTTGCGCTCGACCGGGTCGCCGGTTTCGATAAACTTGCCGTCCTGCACTTCTTCATTGGCCAGCACGGTGCCCTGCGCCGGACACCAGTTGACCGGCACCTCCGCCAGATAGGCGAGGCCCTTTTCATACAGCTTCAGGAAGATCCACTGTGTCCATTTGTAATAGTCTTCATCGGTGGTGGAGAACTCGCGCTCCCAGTCATAGGAAAAGCCGATGGCTTTGAGCTGGCGGCGGAAAATGTCAATGTTCTTCCGGGTCACATCCGCCGGGTGTTGCCCTACCCGCACCGCATAGCGTTCAGCGGCCAGACCAAAAGCATCCCAGCCCATCGGATGCAACACGTTAAAGCCCTGCATCCGCTTGGCCCGCGCTACAATGTCGGTGGCGGTGTAGCCTTCGGGGTGGCCAATATGCAGACCCTCGCCCGACGGATAGGGAAACATGTCGAGGACGTAATATTTGGGCTTGCTGCGGTCATCCGGCGTTTTGAAGGTCTGGTGCTGACTCCAATAGGCCTGCCATTTGGGCTCAATAGCCTTGAAATTGTAACGCGACATGGTGTTCCCCTTTCAACAGGGGAGTTTTTAGCGGATTTGGCGGGTAATTAAAAGGCCGGCTTTTCCTTGATCTCGTTGTAACGGGAAATACCGTCGAGAATGGCCTGACGGGCCTCTGCTGCTTCTGCCCAGCCCGAAACTTTAACAAATTTTCCGGGTTCGAGGTCTTTGTAATGCTCGAAGAAATGGGTGATCTGGTCAACCGTGAGCGCGGGCAGGTCGCGGGGCGACTGCACGTTGCGATAGATGGGGGTCAGCTTGTCAACTGGCACTGCCAGCAGCTTTTCGTCCGGTCCGGCCTCGTCGGTCATGCGGAGCATCCCGATCATCCGGCAGCGCACCACCGAACCGGGCGGCAGCGGAAACGGCGATAGCACCAGCACATCCACCGGGTCACCATCACCGGACAGGGTATGAGGAATATAGCCGTAATTACAGGGGTAATGCATGGCAGTCGACATGAAACGGTCAATGAACAGCGCGCCCGACTTCTTGTCGACTTCATACTTGATGGGGTTGGCGTTCATCGAAATTTCGATGACGACGTTCACATCGTTGGGGATGTCCCGCCCGGCGGGAACCAGATCCAGACCCATGGGCTGTTCCTTATAACTGATTGATTTACTGGTGATTAGAGGATTTTTACGGGCAGCGCAAGATTAATCATATGGAAACCGCGTAGCAGAAAAAGGCCCCGGCTTGGGCCTGAGTGCAGTCCTGTTTTACCACTTGGATTGGCGCCGCCAGTTTTCGACGGTCTGGATGAGGGCGTTGGGGTTGTCTTCGCCGGTCTTCCAAGTGTTGGCGAAGTCGGCGGTGTCCGAGCGCGGGCGACGGTCGGCTGGTAAATCATCAAGTTTGACCCGCATTGGCATTTCGGTTCCTTCGCCCACCACCACACATTCCTGTGTCCGCAGAGTGGGCAGAATCTTGAGAAAGCCGTCCGAGCCTTCGGGCATGGCGTGCTTGATGAAGGTCTGATCCTTGTCGTTGCTCATGCGCAGGGCAAACAGGGTGCCGCATTGCGAGAGAACGCTCTCGGAAATTTCCGACGGGCGCTGGGTGATAAGGCCGAGGGAAATACCGTATTTGCGCCCTTCTTTGGCGATGGCGGCAATGGCTTTGCGGGTGGGAGCGAAACCGGCTCCGTCATCACGCGGCACGTAACGATGGGCTTCCTCGCAGACCAGCAGCACTGGGGCAAGACGCGGATTGGGCGCCCAGATGCCCGAGGCAAAAATGGTTCGGCAGACGAAGGAAATGACCACATCCGCCACTTCCGCCGGAACGCCTGCCATGTTGAGAATGGAAATCGGTTTGCCGTTGACCGGGCGGCGCAGAATGCGCTCCAGCACCGGCACCATGTTGTCCGAGATGGAAATGCCCTGAAACATGAAGGAATAGCGGCTGTCATTCTTCAGGCTGTCAATGCGAGTGAGCAGACGCAGATAAGGCTGGGCGCCTTCCGGTTTCTCCAGCCGCCCCATCGCCTCTTCAATCATCTTGTAGCAATGCTGGATGCGGAATGGCACCGGGGTATCGACGTTGGGAATGTAGCGCGGACTTTCGCCCATATACTGCTTGCGTGCTTCCGTTACTGCATCCTTGAGGATGAGGCGTTCGGCATCGGTGGAGTTGGTGTTTTTGCTGGTGAGGATTTCGCACAGCTCTTCATGGTTCATGAACCAGTAGGGCAGTTTGAGCGTATCCTGCGCGATGACTTCGGCGAGATCGCCAAAGGCCTGTGAATATTCATCATGCGGGTCAATCAGCACGATATGGGCCTTGGGCAGATTGTCGAGCAAGGCCGACAGGATCAGCACCACGGTGCTGGATTTACCCGAACCGGTGGTACCAAGAATCGAAAAGTGCTTGCCCATCATTTCGTTGATCTTGACGAAAGCAGGGATGGCCTTGTTCTGGTGAAGCATGCCGATGCGCACCGACGGCTTGTCGGGCTTGGCATAAATGCGGCCCATTTCTTCGTCGGACGCCAAAGCAATCGGCGAACCCAGTACCGGATAGATGGAAACACCGCGCTGGAAGCGCCAGAGATCGGTCCCCGGCACCGGCAGCATTTCGCCGAGCAGATCGATTTTGGCCGCTGCCTCCCAGCCATATTCGCTGGAGCCGGTATTGGTGCGCAGTTCGAGTGACGAGATGATGCCATAGACTTTTGAAGCCGGGGTTTCGACCCGGACCAGACAGCCCATGCGGGGAATGCGGCTCATGTCCGAAGTCGGGCTGATACCCGATGGCACCAGCACAACGCCTTCTACAGCGTAGCCGGACACATGGACGATGCTGCCAATAGGATCAGACACCTGAACGCACTCCTTGAACCTTCACGAGTAACTCTCGCCGAGGGGGGTGACAAAATGGTTAACGAGAGGGCAGGGGCTGCAAACTCTTGTCCAATCGGCCGTTTCGCGGCAAATTAGTCACATGAACCAGCAACTCCCTCCTCTGCCTTCCTCCCCCTGTATCAAGGTCTGCCGCCTTGATCCGGCGCAGACTTTCTGTGAGGGCTGTGGTCGTTCACGCGAGGAAATAGCCGCATGGAGTCAAGCGGATAGTCTGGAGCGGCGGCGCATTATTGAGAGTGGACAAGCCCGTTTGTCCCTTAAAAAACCTTAAAAGCTTGACATTATTGGTAATAATCTGGTAATTTTTAACCGTTCTGCAACGCTGGTTCGAAAAATTGGATTTGCTGTCGCCAAGGCTTAGCCAAAAAGGCAAATCAGCTTATCAAGGTAGACTTAGAGTTAACACACCGGTTGCTTTGGTGATGGTTGCGGAAACTCAAGGATAGGATACGGCGCATGGTCAGAAGCTGGGTTGAGAGCAGGCGGCGCGGGCGGGAAGATCCGCTCGAGAGTCTGACTCGGCCTCAACCCCGCGCCCAGCTGCCCGCAACTGTTTCCCCGCCACCAGCCAGCACACCTGTTCAGCCCAGCCGTACGCAGGCTTTGGTGGCGACCATTCGCGGTATCGGGGCGCCCCTGCAATCTGCGGTCAGTGAAGTTGCCTCGGGATTGCGTGAACGCGGACAGGCGGTTTCTGCTGCTGATGAAGCGCGGGCTTTTGCACATCTGGTGCAGCAGGTGGTCAGTCTTGGCCGCACCACGGCGGCGACTCTTGAAATCGGCGCTAACGATATAGCACGCTGGAGCGGAGAGCCGCTGCGTTATGCCATTCTTGAAGCAGTGAGCGATATTGTCGGGGCTCATTTCCGCGCTGCCGGATTGATGCAGTCCAGCGGTATGGCCAGCCAGATCATTTCCGCTGTTACCCAGATCGCTATTGATGGGGCCCGCCGCGAAGACCTCATGCCCGGTTTGGGCTCGGCCACACAGGCCCGCCTCGGCCTTGACATGCTGAAGGCGGTGCCTCCGGTGGTTCATGCCGTCACTCGTTACAACTTTGGCCGCAACCCGCTGGTGCTGGTGACGGAAGTGGCGTGGGAGCTGGAGTACAAGTCGGTTGAGACCACCAAGCTGCTGACTGGCAAGGGCACGGCGCTGGATGACTGGCATGCGGTCTACGGAGCCTGTTTGCATGCTGCCGGCCAGATTTATGCTGAAGCCCATTTTGCGGAAGCGGATCGCCTGTCGCAGCTGTCGCCAGACCAGCGGGATCAGCTGATTGCCCGGCATGGGGGCGAAATGCCGATGAACACGGTATGGGACAGCTTCGAGGCCAAGTCCGAACTTCTGACCACCTTTGCCCGCTATCTGAACCTTCCTGCCGAGAAGTCGACTACCCAGTCCGCTGCCGGTCTGGGCGCGTTGCGGGCGAGGGGTTGAGCATGGGGGGAGCGGTTCTGGCGGCCTGTCTGCTGATCGCGGCGCAAACCTATCAGGTGCCGCCCGGTATCCTGCTCGGCATCATGCAGGTGGAAGGCGGGCGGATCGGTCAGGAAGTCGGCCCCAACCGCAATGGCAGTTACGACATCGGCATCATGCAGATCAACACGGCATGGCTTCCCATGCTATCCCAGAAGTGGAATGTATCGTCACCAACCGCCCGCAGCTGGCTGCGGGAAGACGGGTGCGCCAATATCGCGGTTTCGGCTTGGATTCTCCGCCAGCGCATCAATCTGACTGGCAGCGTGTGGTCAGGGGTGGCGGGCTATCACTCCCTCACGCCGGCCTTGGGCAGTCGCTATGCCAACCGGGTAGCCTCGGCCATGCGGCGCCATCGCCTGTCTGACAGCATGTCGATGATTGCAGCACGTTGAGCTGATTGAGTCGCCGGGCAAAGCAGGCTACAGAAGCCATATGAACCGCCCGCTTTTCATTCCGTCCTTTGTTGTCGTTCTGGTCGCGCTGCTGGCGCTGGCGTGGTGGACGCAGCAGGTGCCTCATCTGCTGAGCGTTACTCCCATGAGCGAGGATGATGTTCTGCACAGCGAACTGGGCGGGGATTTCCGGGTCTTCTGGGCGGCGGGCCGTATTGTGGCAACGGGAGATCCCCGCAAGGTTTACGACCGTGCCGAAATTGCCAAACAGGACACCCTGCGTGAATTACGGCCCGATCAGGCCATTGCCCAGTCTCTCTTTTATCCGCCGCTGGTTTTGCCAGCGCTGGCATGGCTGGGGGATAAGCCCTTTGCCGAGGCGTGGCTGATTTATGAAGGCGGCAGTCTGCTGCTGCTGGCGGTCGCCGTGGTGCTGGCGTTTCCGCGCCAGATCTGGGCGTTGCCGGTGGCGGCGGGGTTTGGCGGGCTATGGCTGGCGCTGGATTTTGGCCAGAACACTGTTTTACTAACCGCGCTCTACCTGTTGGCGCTGGCCTGTCTGCCCCTGAAGGAAGTGCGGCTGGGGGCGGTGCTGGCGCTGGCCAGTTTCAAACCGCATTTCGGACTCGTCATCCCGCTCTGGTTGATTCTGCGGCGGTCATGGGTAGCGGTGCTGGCGGCTCCCGTTTTTACGGTGGCGCTGGTTGGCCTGAGTGTCTACGCCTATGGCCCGGAAATCTGGGAGGATTATCTCGGCAGTTTGCAGGCGGCGTCTGACCGGCTGACAGATTTCAAAGTCGTGCGTCCCAGTACGATGATAAGCACTTATGCGGCCGTGCGGCAGTTCGGCTTTACTCCGGTCGAGGCTTTGGTGGCACAAGGGGGCGTTGCGCTGTTGGCGCTGTGGGGGCTGGTCAGCTGTGCGCGGCTGTCGATAGATCCGCAGAAACCCCTAGCGGCGGCACTATTGGCGGCGCTGCTGATCGTGCCCCATGGCTATGCCTATGATCTGGTGCTGTTGCTGGTGCCACTGCTGGTGATGCTGAAGAGCGCCAGCGAACATGGCTGGGGCCTGCGCGATGCCGAGGTTATCCTGCCTCTTTATCTGGCCCCGTTTTATGTTCCCCAGCTTAATCAGGCCACCCGGTTGCCGGTAGTGCCGCTGCTGCTGTTGTGGGCGCTTTATCATCTGGTGCAGCTGTCGAAGAGGCGGGATTGATGAAGGTTCAGAACGAATGGCAGTCTCTTTCTCTCGGTGTCCGGATTCTGCTGCTGATCTGTCTGCTGGCAGGTTTGAGTACCATGTCCGATATGCTCAACGGATGGACGAATCTCTACGGCCCGGATGCCGGGCAGGCACAAAGCGGGACGGACTATGTGGTACATTGGACTGCAGGCAGGTTGGCTCAGGAGGGGTTGGCGTCCTCAGCTTACAGTCCGCAAGCGCTGCATGATTTCTACGTCACGCATTTCGGGCTTGATCCGGAAGTGCAGGTCTTGGGCTATGCCTATCCGCCGG
>CAYSDE010000071.1:0-9009 GCA_964429685.1 uncultured Pseudobdellovibrionaceae bacterium | reverse complement strand
GCATCTCCGGTGTTAGCACTTCAACCTTGGAACACGCCGAATCTGTTATGGCGGCGATTCTGGTCTTCGTGCAGATTATCGGTTTCATCGCCTTTATGCGCGGGTTTCTGATGCTGCGGGCGCTGGCTGATGGTAATAACGGCGTCAGCACGGCGGCGGCGGCGACCCATATTGTTGGTGGGGCAGTCGCTATCAACATCGCTCCAGCCCTTAAGGTAATTCAGGAAACTGTCTGCGGAGGTGGCTGTAGCGTCCTCAGCTTCGTCTAGCGCTACTACCGTTTTCTTTTTGCGCTTTCCCTGTGCTTGTCTTTTGACTGTTCCTGTTTCTGGCCCTAAATAGGGCGGCCATGATTCCATCTTCTCTCCCCAAAGCCCTGCACCGGCTTGCCCTCTGGCTGGCGAGCCCGCGCTTGTTCTTTGCGCTGCTGCCCGCCCTGATGTTGCTGGTGGTGGCGGGAACATTGGCACAGCGGGAGGTTGGCCTCTATGTCGCCGAACAGACATTCTTCAACAGCTGGTTTCTGTGGATAGGCGGGTACGTCCCCCTCCCCGCTGGCTACACCGTGCTGACGCTTATCACCCTGTCCCTCACCTGCAAATTCCTGCTCAAAAGCCAGTGGAGCCTGGCCAAGTCCGGCATCAACCTGACCCATGCCGGAGCCCTGCTGCTGCTGGGCGGCGGGATGCTGATTGCTCAATTCAGCGAAGAGGGCTTCATCACCATCGCCGAAGGAGAGAGTGGCGCCATTGTGTCCGACTATCACCAGCGCGAATTATTGATTGCTGCGGGCGACCGGCTGGCCGGACGGGTGGCTTTCGCTGACATCCTGCCCGGCGCCAGCCTCAGCGGCGAAAACTTCCCCTTTCATCTCGAAGTGCTATCGGTCTGCCGCAATTGCAGGATTGAACGCCGCCCGGATGGCGCACCCGACAATCAGTTGCAGGGTGCAGCCCAAACCCTGACCCTTGCACCAACCGAACTGGCCAAGCAGGATGAAGTGAATGTCCCCGGCTTCACCTTCCGCATCACCGGGAGCAAGGGCAGTGCTGACGGCACTTATCTGCTGTTTGAAGAAGGGCCAACGTCCCAATTCAGCATCAACGGGACCAATTATACCCTGCATTTCGGCAAGGCCCGCCGGGAACTGCCCTTCAGCATCAAGCTGACTGATTTCAGCAAGACCAGTTATCCCGGCACCGAAACCGCCCGCGCCTACCGCTCGGAAGTAATCGTGAAGCAAGGCGCTCTTGAATGGCCTGCCGTGATTGAGATGAACAAACCGCTGCGGCTGCTCGGCTATACCCTCTACCAATCCTCCTTTGCGGAAACCGCGGACGGGCGTCAGGCCACCGTACTGGCAGTTGCCTATAACCGGGCCCGCTGGTTCCCTTATCTGGCCACCGGACTGATGGCAGTTGGCTTGCTGCTGCATCTCTTCATCCTCTTCCGGCAACGCCGCAGCGCCAAGGCGACGCCATGAAGTTTATACTCCTCACCTTCCTGATCCTGTTTGGCCTGCTCCCTGTAGCCAAAGCTGCAGACAGCCTGAAGTATCAGGACTTCGCGCAAATTCCGGTGCTGGAGAATGGCCGAGTTAAGCCGCTCGAACGCTTTGCCGCTATTGAACTGCACCGGATTTCCGGCGCCGACAGTTTTGAAGGCCGTCCGGCGATTGTCTGGCTGGCTGAAGTCCTCTTTAATCCCGCTGCGGCTGCCGATCAGTCCCTGTTTACGGTAGAACGGCCAGCGCTGCGGGCCGCCCTCGGCCTGAGTGACGCCAGCCGCTTCCACCGTTTTTCGCTCGCTGAACTGGCGCCGGGCCTCGGCAAGACCGCAGATCAGGTGGAAGCGCTGCTCCAGAAAAAACAGGAAGAGCTGAGCAAGGATGAACAGGCGCTGGTCGATCTGCACAGTCAGGTACTGATTTTCAACCAGCTGCTACAAAGCCTGTCGCTGCTGCTGCCCCTCCCCGTTGCCGTGCCGGCTGAAGTCAACATTGAGCCCATGCAGCGACACCCTAACTTCGTCGATATGATGAAGAGTGAGGCGGAATTGATCGAGAAAGTTCGCGGCTTTCTCACGCCCGCCACCACTGCCAATCCCGATCTGCTGACGCCAGCCCAGCAGCAGCTGGCCGGGTTTGTCTATGCTCTTGCCAAACTGCGCGAAGGCGGCGCCCATAATATCCTGCTCCGGGTCATCCCCTCGGTCTGGCGGGACAGCGCGGGCGAATGGTATTCGCCGTGGCAGACCATGCTTGAAGGACAAAGCGCCCCGCAGATCGCCGAGCTGCTGAAAGTCTGGCAGGACATGGCAACGGCCTATCGAGCTGGTGATAGCGAAATCTGGCAAAGCACCACCGAGAAAGCAGTCATGCTGACACGCCAGTTGATGCATGATGAGGAGCTGGGGCGTCGGCTGACTGCTGAAATCCTTTATGACCGGTTGCATCTCTATCCGCTGGCAGGCGTGTTTTATGGACTGACAGCGCTGCTCGGCCTTTTTGCCCTGCGGGGAGTCAGGCGGACACAAACGGCAACCACACTAGTTCTGACAATCGCCTGCGCTCTGCACACCACCGCCATTGCACTGCGGGTTGTGATCCTCAATCGTCCTCCGGTCGGAACACTTTATGAATCGCTGCTTTTTGTCGGACTGATCATCGGGCTGGTCTGTCTTGTCGTTTCAGCCACCAGCCGCAAGCCCGCTTTGGCACTCGGCGGCGCGCTGACTGCGGCCCTGCTGCTGGCGCTGGCGCCGCTGTTTGAAACCGACGGCGAAAGCCTGACCATGCTGAGCGCGGTGCTGAACACAAATTTCTGGCTTGTCACCCATGTGCTGTGCATCACCGCCGGGTATGGCCTCTGCATTGTCACCGCGCTGCTGGCGCATGGATTGCTGGCCGTGGCACCACGCAGAACCGATAACCCGGCGGGCAAGGCCCTGCTCTATCGGCTGTCCCTTATCTCGTTATTACTCACGACAGTTGGAACTTTGCTGGGTGGAGTGTGGGCGGATCAGTCCTGGGGCCGCTTCTGGGGCTGGGATCCCAAGGAAAACGGGGCATTGTTGATCGTGCTGTGGCTGCTCTGGCTGCAGCATGGGCGGCTTGGTGGCCAGCTGTCACATCTGGCGTGGTTGTCCGGCTGCGCCTTTCTAACCGTGATCGTGGCGCTGGCCTGGTTCGGCGTCAACCTGCTTGGAATCGGGCTGCACTCTTACGGCTTTACCACCGGCATTGCCGCCGGGCTGGTATCCTTCTGTCTGGCCGAGTTGTTGCTGATCGCCGGACTCTGGTACCGGGGGCGTCGCCATGCTGCGTAATCTTCTGATTCTGGTTGTTCTGGCAACCCTTGCTGTTGCGCTGAGTTTCGGCTGGGAGACAGCCCCCCCTGTCTCTGCGCCTGAAAACCCGTCCCCGGCCAACAACCATACAGATATGCCCCTACCCGCCTTCACCTTCACGCCGTGGGGCAGCGACAGCATTCTTCAGAGCGAAAGTCTGCGGGGCCGGGTGGTGCTGATTAACTTCTGGGCCTCGTGGTGCGCGCCCTGCGTGGTTGAATTCCCGCAGCTGCTGGAACTCGCCCGCCGCCACCCGGACACCCTCACCCTGCTCGCCATCTCCGCCGATCACGACCCGGAAGCCATGCGCGGCTTCATCGAGAAAATGCAGGATGAGCATCCGGGCTTATTCAGCAATGGCCAACTGCCCGCCAATGTCCTGATTGTTTCCGACCCCCGAAAGGAAATCACGCAGGATATTTTCCAGACCGTCCGTTTCCCCGAAAGCATTCTGGTCAGCCCCGACCTGCAAATGATCCGCAAGATCATCGGCGCGGATTTTGACTGGCAGGGGGAAACTTTTGCCAAAGAAATCAGTAGCCTCGCCGGCCAGTCGCCTGACTAAAGGTTATACCAACGGTTAGCAGTGTGGATCTCGTAAAAGTTCCTTGTTATTTCCCTATTAAACGGGGGCCTGTTCATCTCCCAGATAGTTTTAACCAAGAGCCTCCCAGACATTGTCACAATACTTTCACTTTCACTTCCATTTGCCACAGCCGATGCGATACACCTGTTCAAAGAGGAGACAGAACCATGACCAAATCACACATAACATCAGTAAAAACGTTTTTCTCAGCGCTTGCACTTAGTACCTTTGCACTAACAGCATGCGCCCCACCTCAAGCTCAGAAAGTTGGCGAATACTCAGGCCGCTTTCAACTCGTCGGCATAGACCCTCCCAAGCATTATTATGTGGACCTCAAAAATGTAAAAACCGGTCAGATGCACAACGGTGTCTATATCAGCAAGCACTGCAACGGGTGGAGAACTGACGCCCAGCCGCTGATCGGCAAAGAGTTTGACCTTACCGTTACCCGCTATAAGAGCGGCAAGGAAGAATACGAAAGGTTCAATGCTGATCAGCTTCTCAGGACATTCTGCCCGAGATGATATTGAATATACGAAAACCCCGGCCTTACCGCCGGGGTTTCTGTTTGTGGGGCGTGGTGTCAGCGTGCTCTAGAAACCGAGCAGCTTGTCGATTTCATCCTGACTGATGCCCTGACCCGGCATGGAGGGGCCGTTGAGCAGGGACTCGTCTCCGGCACGGGTATCTGCAGCAGCACCGCCTTCACTGCGATGCCCCCCGAGAGCCCCGATCAGGATGTCGACCTTGCCTTCGATCATCTTCAGCGTCCGCACCACTTTAGTAATGCGCTGACCGGTGATGTCCTGAAAACCGCACGCTTCATAAATGCGGGTTACGCTGTCGCTGATAATCTGGGCCTGCTCCGGTGGCAACTGCTTGCCAAGTTTCTCAAGCTTCTCGGCTTCGCCAATGATGGAGAAAGTAGCTTCAGCCGTGGCCTGCACCACTGCTGACAACTCGTCATGGGCATTCTGGATATGGTCACCCTTCATGCTTTGCGGCTGCATCGACGCCAGCTCGGCATAAAGCCCGTCAATCTGGCCCGCCAGATCAAACAGCTCGGTAACAATCTTGTCCTGCTGGACATGCACCTGCGAGGTCAGTTTCCCCATCAGGGTGGAAATGGCGGAAGCCACCTGATCGCGTGTTACAAGCTTTTCCGCTTTGGCCGGCTGATTCATGATACTTTACTCCCTGAACAATTTCTGGTCTGGCTGATCATCAGTCAATCGGCCCGATAACGGCTTCAATCTTCTGTTTCAGCGTAATCGCGTTGAACGGCTTGACGATGTAGTTGTTGACCCCGGCCTGCTTGGCGGCGATCACGTTCTCCGTCTTGTTCTCGGCGGTGATCATGATGAACGGCGTGGCCTTGAGTCCGTTATCCGCCCGCACTTCCTTGAGAAGCTGTAGACCGGTCATTGGCTCCATATTCCAGTCGGAAATGACCAGACCATAATGGCCGCGGCCGCCACTATCGCGCATCTTGCGCAGGGCGTCGGCGCCATCTTCGGCCTCGAAAATGTTACTGAAGCCAAGCTGCTCCAGAAGATTACGGATAATCTTGCGCATGGTTGGGAAATCATCGACAACCAGCACCGGCATTTTCTTATCGACTGACATTGGCCTGCTCCTGAATGTTGGCCCTTGATAGAACCTCTACGGAATACCAGTTATGCAGGGTGGTATTTGACAAAAGGTTAACAAGGTAAACAAAAACGAATTTTATTCTGCGCAATCACATAACCATTTGTTTCTGTTTGTATTATTCAGGTATTTTTGGCAGCTGGTGACTGCGACTCATCTCGACTGTAATCTTGCTGGCCTTCTGGGGGTCCATCGCGGCCAGAATCGGGGCGCTCTTGGCCTCCCGCATCCGCTCCAGCACCACCAATGCGACGCTCATCTCCAGTCCTTCAAGAATGGCGGCGGCTTCACGCGGTTTCATGGTTTCGTAAATCTTGACCAGACTGGAAATGCGCTCTTCCTCCTGCCCGTCGACCTGCTGGAGCAATTTCTGCAACTCGCTGCGCAGATTTTCCAGTTCCTTGATCTTGCCGTCAATCCGCTGCTCGGCGGCAGTCAGCAAGGCCTCATGCTGGTTCATCTCAAGCGCCCGCTTGTCGAGTTCTTCCCGGCGCTGGGCCAGATTCTGCAGAACATGCACCTCATCCGGCGTAAATTCGGTCTGCATCGGTTTTGAGTCCGGCGTTGCTGCAGCTTCCGGCACAGCTGCTTCTGCTGGTGAAGCGTGGGGTGCAGGGGCAGCGAAGGGCGGCGTAGCTGGCGCAGGATGCGCGGCTTCCGCATGCGACGCGGCGGCAGGAGGATGCTCTTCTGCCAAGGCCGGTTTCCCCCACCCATAGTGGTCGGAATCGGTCCAGCCTTGCCAGAAATCATAGCCACGAAGGCCCAGCATCGCGAAGGAGGTTACGATCAGCAACGGGATCAGCCGTTTGGCTGGCAACGGCGTCATCTTCATGATCCTTCCTTGCGACCGAGTGCCCGCAGCAAATCACGCTCGGCTTTGGAACGCGGGTCCGGAGCTACTGGCGGCGGCTCAGGAATGCTCCGCTGTTGCGTAGAAAGAGGTGGTTCACTCACTGCCGGTTTGTCAGCCGTGCGAGTACCAGCGCGGGTGTTGACGCTGGCGCTTTCCAGCCGCCGGGCCAGACTGTCGGCACTCTCAATCATGCTCGAAAGCTCGTCCCGCAGCGTACGGGCCCGATCCAGACGCCCCTGTAATTCGTCGCCCGCCTTATGGGCGTTGGCGAGCAGGGATTTGACTCCGGCTTCAGCCCGCGCCGTGGCCTGATCGAATTTGGCAATCATCTCCTGAAAATCCTTGCGGCTGTCCCGCAGGATCCGGAGGCGGGAGGACAGAACGCTGGCCGTGATGATCGTCCCCAGCAGCAGAACAATAATGACACCATCCAGTAGCAGAGGAATAGTCTGGCTCATACTTGGTCGTCCGTACTCATTTTGGGTGCTTCTTTTTCCACACGAATGGCGATACAGCCGCCGGACTGCCCCATGCGGCCTTCAAACAGAGGCACTTCCCCGCAACGCAGCTGCACCAGATCATCCTTCTTCATGCTGAACAGAACCTGCGAACCGACTTTCCAGTTCAGCACATCATTGAGGGAAACTGTGGTTTCAGACAGAACAGCGGTAATATCAATATCGGTCGAGAACAGCTCATTGGCCAAATGGGTTTCCCAGATGCTGTCGCGACCGAATTTTTCACCCATGAACATCTGCAGCAGCAGTTCGCGCACCGGCTCCAGCGTGGCATAGGGCAGGATCACTTCAACGCGGCCGCCGCGATCTTCCATATCCACCCGCAGACGCGCCAGCACGGCCGCGTTGGAAGGACGGGTCAGAGCGACAAAGCGCGGGTTGGTTTCCAATCGGTCAAAGCGGAACGTGACCGGCGACAATGGATCAAAAGCGGCAGACATGTCGGCCATCACCACATGCACCATGCGCTCAACCAGATTGCGCTCAATGGTGGTATAGGGCCGCCCTTCAATACGCATGGCAGCCGTCCCGCGACGGCCACCCAGCAACACGTCAACAATCGAATAGATCATTGAGCTGTCAATCACCATCAGACCATAATTGTCCCACTCCTCGGCCTTGAAAACCGAGAGCATGGCGGGCAGCGGAATCGAGTTCAGATAGTCGCCGAAGCGGACCGAAGTAATGCTGTCGATGCTGACATCGACGTTGTCAGAGGTAAAGTTGCGCAGGCTGGTGGACATAACCCGCACGAGGCGATCGAACACCACTTCGAGCATCGGCAGACGCTCGTAATTGACCAGAGCGCTGTTGATAAGCGCCATGATGCCGGACTGGTTTTCGTTGCCCCGGTCCCCATCAAAACCCAGCAGGGAGTCGATTTCATCCTGATTGAGAACACGGGCGGTGCCGCCCATCTCCTCTTCCATGGCAGCGGCCATCGGATCAGCGGCATCGCCCGCTGCCCCCTCGGCCATGGCCGCCCATTCGGCTGCCATTTTTTCTGCATCTTCGTTTGGATCGCCGCTCATCTGGTCCGTTCTGCCTGTCTTGCCGTTCTAGACACTACCATACCTGCAAACACCATGCCTGACCAAATCCTATTGAGACTGAATGATCATTTCGCTGAAAAGAACATCCTTGATCTCGACAGGAGAAATGGCCGCCGAAACACGCAGCCGCAGCTCTTCGCGCAGACGCTCAATCCCCGCCGTCCCCTGTAACTCATCAATCGCCAGTTCGCGCAGGTAAAGCTGGAAAGTATCAACCACACGCGGCATCGCCTCGGTGACCTTGGCGCGATCAGCTTCCTTCATCAACTCCAGACTGACCTTGAGCCGGAGATAAGTGGGACGCCGTCCAGTCGTATTCAGGTTGATAAGGATTTGCGGCATTTCTGCGAAAACCGGGCCGGTGGGTTCCCCCTCGCCTTCCCCCTCACCATGTCCGCCGCCCTCGGCCTGTTCGCCCTCAGCCGCAGGATGACCTCCTATTTTTCCGGTAAAATAAAGCGCAGCAACGCCCCCGCCCACCATCAGCACCACAACGGCGACAATGATAAGCGCCAGCTTTTTGCCGGAGACTTTTTTCTTTGGCAGATCAACGCCTTCTCCGCCTTCGCCGGGTTTCCCCTCTTTGGCGTCGTCCTCGTCGTTTGCCGGTGCGGCTGGTTTCTTGGCTGCCATACGTTAACTCCACATCCGTATTAACCATATTATTATAATGGTTAACAAGCCCTTGCCAGCCATATTAACAATTTTTTATATTGTCAGAGCACGGAGCGGTGAAGACATAACTCATTGTTAATAAACAACGAAGATGCTTTGCAGAAAACAACACCCAGCAATAAAATTTCCGAGGCAGCAATTATCGGGAAGCAGCGGCACACTGTTTCACAAGCATGAGTGCCTCAGGCCCGGCTACGTCGTCCAGACTGAAAGTCCCAAACAGGATGCCATTCCACTCCGGTATAGGCACAGGATCAACAGACCCGGTTGTTGCTATTTTCCTGCCGGAGGCAGGCAACCAGAAAGGCTGGAACCTGCCCTCCC
>CAYSDE010000070.1:0-9024 GCA_964429685.1 uncultured Pseudobdellovibrionaceae bacterium | reverse complement strand
GTTCTGGCTGGCAAAGTCAAAAACCTTGGGATTCTGGGCGGTATGCGGATGCTCGGCTCCAACATAAACGCGCAGATTGCTCATCAGCTTGTGGCCCAGTGCCGAACGGTCAATCATGCGCTCAACGGCCTTGACGATCAGCTTCTCGGGAGTTTTGCCCGCGAGGATCTCACCTTTGGTGCGCTCCTTGATGCCGCCCGGATAACCGGTGTGGTAGTAGAAGATGCTCTTCTTGGCCTTGTTGCCGGTCAGAGCGACCTTCTCGGCATTGATGACAATGATGTTGTCACCGCAATCGAGGAAGGGGGTATAGCTGGGCTTGTGTTTGCCCTTCAGAAGCATGGCGATCTGGGAAGCCAAGCGGCCGAGGACGAGGTCTTTCGCGTCAATCAGCAGCCAGTCTTTCTGGATCTCGCCAGCCTTGAGCATCATGGTTTTCATGGTGAGTACTCGCGCTTTAGAGAATGAACAGGCGGCGGTTATAGCGGCACAGGGCTTGAAAGGTCAAGGGTTTTTGTGTGCGGTATTATATTACCACATACATCACCGCAAACCCCTTGCCTTTCCTCACCCGGCAGGTATATGGAGTCCGGACAAATCCTCAGGAGGACGGAATCATGGGTATTAAAAAGACTCTGGCGATTGGGGCCTGCGCGGCGGCTTTTGGAAGTCTGGCCGGTTGCATGGTAGTTCCGGCAAATGGGTACAGCAATGGCCCGGTCTACAGGAATTACGGGCAGGGCTATGGTTATGTACCACCACCGCCGGTCTACGTGCCGCCCCCGTTAATCGTTGTGCCGCGTTTCTATCCGTTCGGCGGGCGTCACCACCATCACGGCTACGGGCACCGCTACTGAAAACCAAGGTTTCGGCGGAAAATTCCGTTAAGGTTACCGTGCGTTTTTTTGCCTTGATGTCAGGCACAGCGGGATGTATAAAGGTGGTACATTCAAAACTTACCAAAAACTTAACAGAAGTGACGGGAGAATATCATGAGTAAAGGTCAGAACCTCGGTCTTGCTTTGATCGCCAGCTTTGCGATGGCAGCCTCCCCCGCGCAGGCTGACAACTGTGTCCCTCGCAATGACGGCACTGGGGCCGTGGATTGCCAGCGGCAAGTGTGGCAGACCTACGTACCAGCGAATACCGCCCAACAACAGCCGCCGGTTGTTGTCGAACAGCCTAGCCCGGCGGCCACTTTCTTTACTAGCCTTGCCGCAGGTGTTGTGGGGGCTGTCGTTGGAAATGCAATAGCAAATCACGGACGCCACCACGGTGGTCCGGGCTATGGCGGAGGCCCGCGCTACGTCGCTCCGGCGGATATTCCCCGTCTCGACAGCAACCCGTGGAGTCCGAATTATGGCCACTGTGTCACTCAGCGTGGGAGCGTGCGAGTTTGCCGCCCCTGACGCCTTTGACCTAAACCGCCCGCGCCGCAGTCTTGGCGGCTCTGGCGGCGGGGTCGGCTGTGACGAGAGACGCATTAGCCAGCAGCTCCTGCATGCGGCCATTGGGATCAATGCCTAGAATACCTTCAGCAAAAACGACATCGCGCACACTAGCCTGCAGAGGTTTCTCGTAATGGCGGCGCATGGCGACGCCAAAGTCATAGAGGGTGCGGCGCTGGGCTTCGGTGGGTGACTTGCCGTTTCCGGCCAGCACAATCTGGATCGCCCCGTCATTTTTGCCCGGCCAGCAATTACCGTTAAGTTCAAGGCTGCGACCGGAGATCAACTGGCCGTCCTTGGCGAGCAGAAAATGACCGCGAAAGTCACTCATGCCAAGCCGCTGATCGGCTTTGCGCAGAGAGTCAATCGCATACAGGCTCGCATCCGCCGGTTCTTCCTTGGACGCATCATGCGACGGCACCACGACCAGCCGGACAATATCGCGCATGGTCGGTGCCTTAAAAGGGATGCGGATTTCAGTCGGAGCCGCGCCTTTACCCGGCGCAAAGCTGCTATTGAAGAGCGAACCCGGTGGCAGCGGAGCGCGGCGCTCCTGCGGTGTGCCCAGAACATCAAACAATTCCTGAACGGAAGACATCCCCACTGCGGGCGGCGGCACAGCAATACTGCTGCGCGACACGGGCTGCGGTGACATCCCCATGCTGTCTTCGCTCATGAAGAAAGGCAGCGGCTCCGAAGAACTGTCAATCTCCACCGCCGCCTCTTCCATCCCGGTTGCACTGGCGACCAGCGCCGCGTGACCGGTAAAGCCAAGCCGACCCGGCAGCATCTGGCGCACTTCCCTGCCCAGCCGGGCGATGGTTTCGCGCTGCGTTGGCGTGGGCACCTGCCCCATGATACCCATCACTTCAATCGCCAGCACATTGGCGGCATACCCCGGCACCGGCAGCTGGAACGACGTCATCGGCTCAATGCGCCCATCGGGAAATACGATCAGGTGCGGCGGCTGACGGCCATAAGGATTGGTGATGTATTCAAGCTGGATCTGGTCGACCGGACGGTTGGTGTAGCCTTCCGAGCCTTGCAGGCCAAGGCGGAGCAGGTCTTCGAGGAAAGGCCGGAAATCTACCGGACTGGTTTCGCTGGTCATGGTCGCGCCTCTCACATAATCAACTTGCTCAAAAGACTCCGCACTATAGTTACAGTCATGATAACCATAATCTGGTTACCATGTTCCTAAGAAGGGAGAAGAAGCGTCATGACCACCACTGAAGAAGCCGAAATTAGCCAGCTCTTAAGCTCATCCCGCCATATCGCACTGGTGGGGGCCTCCAACAAACCGGAGCGTCCCAGCTATCACGTCATGGAGTATCTGCTGGCCAACGGCTATGACGTGGCGCCAATCAACCCCGGTCTGGCTGGTCAGACCCTGCTGGGCAAAACGGTCTATGCCCGGCTCTCCGATATTCCGCATCCCGTTGATCTGGTTGATATATTCAGGGAGGCCAGCGCCGCCCCCGGCATCGTCGATGAGGCCATTGCTGCCGGGGCCAAAGCCGTCTGGCTGCAACTGGGCGTGCAATCCCCGGAAGCCGAGGCCAAAGCCCGCGCCGCCGGGTTAGGCTTCATTCAGAACCGCTGCACCAAAATCGAGCATATCCGGCTTCACGGCGCAGCCAGCGTGACCTGACCAGCTACCGCCGTCGGATCAACCGAGGGCTCGGAGGAGTTGGCGCGGGACATCGAAACGGCCAGACGGCGGGGAGAGTCTCCGGCCTTGTCGATAGCAGCGGCCAGCGGGGCATCGCGGTTATAAATATCCGTGCGGAAAACCGGACGGCCATCCTCGCCCAACCAGGCCGTAATATAGGTAATATAGACTGGTACCGGATTTTCCATATTGAGGCGGGTCTGGCGGCGGCTATCGAGGATCGACTGGCGCTTTTCGTCACTCCAGTTCGGCTTGTCAGACAGCAACCAGTTGGAGAGGGCCGCCGGATCGGATACCCGGACGCAGCCGGAGCTGAAGGCACGCTCAGTCTTGGCAAACAGCCGGGGTTCCGAGGTGTCGTGCAGATAAACATCAAAACGGTTGGGGAAGAGGAATTTGACTGTCCCCAGCGGGTTGCGCGGTCCCGGCGGCGCAGTAAGACGGAACTGGCGAACGCTGGTATGGCGCCAGTCAATCGTGGTCGGATCAATCTCCACCCCGTCCTTGTACATCCGCACATTCTTGTGCTCGAGCGCATAAAGCGGGTTGGAAATCAGATGAGGCTGGATGTCTTCGCGGGCGATGGTGGAAGGCACACTCCAGTCCGGGTTGAACTCGACAAAGCGGATGGTGTCCGAGAAAACCGGCGTCGGTCGGGCCGGACGCCCCACCACGACCTTCATGTTGAGATCAACATGCCCGTTGCTGACGGCCACCAGTTGATAAGCCGGTACATTGACCAGAACATACCGCACCCCCAGATCATCAGCCTGCCAGCGCATCCGTTCCATATTGGCAATCACCTGCCGGATACGCTCAGTGACGGAAATGTTGAGCATGGCGAGGGTGCCCCGCCCGGCGACGCCGTCAGCCTCCATACCAATGCGGATTTGATAGGCTTTAACTGCTTCTTCCAGCTTGGAATCGTAAGTCTCCCCTTCGGCAGCGGCATCGCCCAGTTCACCAGTCGCAGCCAGTCTTTTGCGCAGGGCAGCGACGCGAGGAGAGCTGTCCCCCGGTTCAAGCTTGCGGCCATCGGGAATTGTCCCCCACCCGCCTTGTGCTTCAAGCTCATGCAGTTTGGCCAGCGCAATCACCAGCCCTTGATAAACCGGGGAGCGCGGCGGCAAAGCAGCCAGCGCAGCACCAACATCCGGCGACGCAGCCACCACCAGCACCGCGGCTACCGCATCCACCACCTGCGAACGGGTATATTGCTCGCCCCGAACCTGCCGAGGGCTCACCCGCCCGGCCCGCACATCGCTGGCGTAACGCATCAGACCGTCGGTCAGCATCAAATCGAGAACAAGCCGCTGGGACGGATCGCTATTGCCAAGCCGGGCCTTGATGGCCGCCACATGATAATCAGCCGGATTAAGGCCATGCAGGGCGGATTTCTCGAGTGTATCAAGGATTTTCTCAACGCGCCCGCTCGCGCCAAGCCAGAGCGGTTCGAAGTTGCGGCCTTCATAGGCGGCAGCCAGCGCAGGACGATCCAGAACCTCATCATCCACCCGCACCGAAGGAGCAGCCAGAATACCCTGCAACACCGGGTCGGCCTTGGCGACCGCTCCGGTTGCGAGAAGGAAAAGGGCGACCAGCCCAAAGACACGAATTTTCATTTTTGCGCCCGCCCCGAGAACTGCCCGACTTTAACTTTATATAGGTCACCATAAGCAAAGACGGTTAAAGGGTCTTTAATCAAACCACAAAGTTTTCAAAGACTGGCGCTCAGGCCACACAAACAACCCGAACTATGCCGCCAGAAACGCCCGCACCACGCTGATCTGGGCGGGGTCAAACAGGGCGGGCGCATGGCCGCAGCCTGCAAATTCAACCAGTTGGGTCTGAGGGCCGCGCCGGGTCATTTCGGCGGCGGTTTCCGGGAGCAGCAGGTCGGACTGGGCACCGCGCAGCACCAGCACCGGACAGCGGATCATGTCATAGAGCGGCCAGAGATTGACATCCGTCAGTGGCCCCTGAAAAGCCAGACCGATAGCCGGATCATAAGCCAAGGCCAAACGGCCCTCCGGCAGACTGCGGCTGGAATTTTGCGCCAGTTCCTGCCAATCAGTCTCTTCGCTCAAACCGAAAGGAGCGTGGATACGGCGGATATAGGCTTCAAGCTCTTCCGCCGTGGCAAATTCCGGCGCCTGCCCGACATAACCGGCCAGCCGCGCCAGCGCCGCCTGTGGCACAAACGGGCCAATATCATTCAGCACCAGTTTGCGAATGGGGGTGTGGGGCTGGGCCGCCAGCATCAAACCGATGAGCCCCCCCCATTGAGGTGCCAACCCAGTCCACCTCAACATCACCGAGCTTGCCGAGGAGTACCGTCATATCGGCCAGATATTGCGGATAACTGTATAATTCGGGCCGGGGCAGCCAGTCCGACTGGCCGCGCCCGACGATGTCCGGGCAGATGATGTGGCGTCCATCCGACGCCAGCGCCGCCGCCAGCCGGTCAAAATCCCGCCCGTTGCGAGTCAGACCATGCACACAGACCGTCACCCGCCCGCCCGGTACGCCATGCTCATGACAAACCACCGTATGAAATCCGGCGGCACTGAGGCCAAGAAAGCTGCTGTTCTGCATCCGACAAGCCTACCTATCTTTTATCCCCGCTCCAATCCTCAAAATCATTCTCGACCTCGGGATCGTAGTCATCGGGCAGGTCGGTGCCGCCGCGTTCGAAGGGGCGGTTTTCTTCCTGATCTTCATCAACGTCAAGGTGTTCCCCCTGATAGTTAGCCTCCTGCCCTTCAAGAGCTGGCAGGGGGGGATCATCGCCGACGGTGAGCATCTCCGGCCACGGGTTGCAGTGGAAAGCCGTAGTCATGCTGCCGCCATAGGCGCCCATCTGGCCAAGTTCAAGGAAGTCGCCCGCATCGGTATCTTCAGGCAGATAATAGGGGCCGGGCATGGTGTCGTTGCCATAGCAGGCGGGCCCGCTGAAAAGAAACTCGCCGATGTGGCGCGACACCTTCTGGTCAAGGCGGATATGGCGCAGCGGCGGACGCCACCACGAAATATTGATACTGCTAAGCCCGCCCATCAGCCCGTCGTTAAGATAGAGCATCTGGCCGCGCCGATGCTCGACCTTTGTCAGAATGGACACAGCATCGGCCACCAGTGCCCGTCCCGGCGTGGCAACCACCCGGCAGGTGCGCGGCAGGTGAAGACGCTTCAGGCCCTTGCTGATAACCTTGAAATACTCTTCGCGTTTGGGCGGCCAGACCCCGTCATAAATGGCCGGAAAGCCTCCGCCCACGCAAACCATATCAAGCATGAAGCGGGCACGGTACATGACTTCCCGAACGAGGAGAAACGCCTCGTCATACATCTCCGGATCCATCACCTGCGAGCCGAGATGAAAGCATAGCCCCAGCTTGTAACCAGCTGTCACCACCTCACGGGCCAGCCATGCCGCCTGATCGACGGCACAGCCATAGCGGTAGCCTTCACTCTGCAAAGCACCGGGCGGGCCGGCGATACGCACCAGAATGGTGCAATCAGACCCGGCATGTTGCCTGACCTTCTCCAGCTCTTCCGGGTGATCAATGACAAAAGCCCGGACGCGGAATTTATGATAGGCCTGTTCAATCGCCGCTGCCGGTTTGATCGGGTGCATGAAGATAAACCGCGCATCGGGCAGAACGCGGCGAACGGTTTCAATCTCGTGGATGGTGTCGCAGGCGTACCAATCGATACCGGCGCTGAAAACCTGTGCGATGACCTGCGGCTCGAAATTGGCACGCACCGCATAGGCCGTATCTCCCGGGAATCCGGTCAGGAAATCATTGACCCTCCCGTGAATCATCTGGGGGCGGAGCAGGTGAACCGGATCAGCCGGATTCAGCAGGCGCACCACTTCCTCGGCCTGCGCATAATCAGCCGGAGGAGGTTCATACCCTTTGATCCGTTCCAGCTCGTGCTCTTTGTTATCGTCCTGCATACTCACCAGAGTGCGCTCCAAGCCTTGCCACATCGTTACCAACCGTTCACAACAGCCGGAAATATTGTGGTTAAGAGAAATTTACCCTGTTTCAGAGCAAAGACCGATAGCCGGAATGCCAATAGAGAAGCGGAGCCCCTTCACGCTGGGCCATATTGACGACCTGACCGACAAAAATAACATGATCGCCGCCGTCATGCTGCACATGATGAGAACATTCCAGCACCGCCAGCGCAGAGTCAAGCAGCGGAGCCCCCTGCTGCCCTTGCCGCAAGGTTACACTCTGCCAGCGTTCTTCCCCCTGCCCGCGTGTAGCAAAAGCGCGGGAGACAGCTTCCTGCTCGGCCCCCAGAATATTGATGGCAAAGCCGGAAGCCGCAGAAAACACCGGAAAAGCAGCAGCCCGCTTCTCCAGACAGAAGAGAACCAGCGGCGGATCCAGTGAAACCGAGGTGAAGCTGTTGATGGTCAGACCGGCCCGCCGACCATCCGGCAACGCTGCCGTTGCCACGGCGACACCGGTTGCATAGGTTGACAGTACAGAGCGGAGCGCACGGGGATCAATTGACATTCTTTCGTCCTTATCAGCAGATATTTGCTATACCCGAGTGGATTCCGCCTGTCTGCTTAAAAAATTGTTAAGACAAATGGCGCAGCCTGAGGCCTGAAAGGTAGAACATGGCAGATACTCCCGGCGCCCCGATCATCGTCAAACGCATCAACAAGGGTGGCCACGGCGGCCATCATGGCGGTGCGTGGAAAGTTGCCTATGCCGACTTTGTGACGGCCATGATGGCCTTCTTTCTGCTGTTATGGCTGCTCAATGTCACTACCGAAGAACAGAGAAACGGCATCGCCGACTATTTCACCCCCTCTACCGCCTCGGATTCCGTGACCAGCGGGGCCGGGAATGTGCTGGGCGGCGCGACCATTACCGTTCCCGGCATGAATGTTTCACAAAGTTCGCCGATCAGCGTCAGCGATCCGATCGCAACGCAGGGCGTCAGCATGACCCAGCAGGACGACGAAAACGAAAGCAGCCCCGAAGACGGTACTGAAGCCAATACGGACGTGAATACCGAGCCCAACACCGAACAGAACACCCAACCCAACACCCAGCCAACCGAAGACCAGATCAGTCAGGCCATCCGCGACCGCGAGAACAAGGCGTTTGAGCAAGCCGCGCAGGATCTGCGGCAGGCCATCGAAAAATCACCCGAGCTGCTTGATCTGCAGAAATCGCTGATTATCGACCAGACCCCGGAAGGTCTGCGGATTCAGTTGGTCGATCAGGAAGGCTATTCGATGTTCCCCCGTGGTTCGGCCGTATTGCAGGCCCGCACCAGACAGTTGCTGAATCTGGTCGCCAGAGCCGTCAACAATCTGCCCAACCGGGTTTCCATCTCCGGCCATACTGACAGCACCCCTTACCTCAACCCCAACGGTACCTACAGCAACTGGGAACTGTCGAGCGACCGCGCCAACGCCGCCCGCCGGGAGCTGCTGACCGGCGGCATCGCCCAAGACCGGCTGGCCACAGTGGTTGGCCGGGCCGACCGCGAGCCCTTCATCAAGAACGCCCCGGAAGACCCGCGAAACCGCCGCCTCAGCATCATCCTGCTCCGGCAGTCCCTGACCGGAACCCCGGCCGAACTTGACCCAACCCTGACCACCGGCCCGGCTGTTCATGGCGATGGCACCGAAGGCAGTAGCACCACGCCCCCGGCAGCTCCGGTTAGCCATTAAGAGCGCTGATTGGGCGGGTTGCAGATAAATTCGCGCATTATCATGCGGTTAGAAACAGGCTGGTCTTAACCATTACGTCACTAAAAATGATTCGCTTTTGCTGGCTAAATAAAAGATCCCCGCCCCAAGGGGCGGGGTATTAAGGGGAACATCACTTCTTTCCTTCTCCTTCCCCCGCTTGCGGGGGAAGGTCGGGATGGGGG
>CAYSDE010000069.1:0-9043 GCA_964429685.1 uncultured Pseudobdellovibrionaceae bacterium | reverse complement strand
TGGCACAAATGATAAAAGGACTCTACTTCCGGGTGGCTCAAACTTGGGGAGCAGGTCACCGCCTATAAGCACTCCTTTATCAATTCCGATCAAACGGTCATCGGCCAGAATGAGCCTTGCGTACCTGCGCTTAATCTTCATAGAAATGACCTAATAAATGGTGAGAAATTTTATAATCTGAGTCTGGCTGAAGTTGTTCAGAATTTTAATAACTTTTATGGGGTAGCTATGACTTACATAAAAGAAAACGCGCCGCCTCATTTGTCGCCTGCTACTAAGAAAAACTAGTGGTATCCACCGCTCCGTATCGACTGCGGCATTCGTTTTTCTACACCGTCTTTTACCCCAGCATGGACTCCGGCCTTCGCCGGAGTGACGGCTATCTATGGGAAAACAGTTGTAGCCGTTGGCATGAACTGTTTTTTATACCCGACCTGCCACGGCCTCGGCGGCAAGGTACGGGCTGGTTCGATTGACCAGCGCTCGCCTGTCCACTCTATCCATTGCGCTCCCCCTTGTCGCAACCGTCTGGCATCAATGATTTCCGCCTGACAGGTGCGGACATAAAAGGTCGGCGCAATCACCAGACTGGCACGGCGGCAGTCTTCGGCCAAAGCTTCCGGTTTCTTGACCAGTGCCACAGCCTGCCCCGCAATCATAAAAATGCAACCCTGCGGATCACATTTGGCCCCGGCGGCTTGAGGAGTGAGTAAATCGTCTTCCCCCGCAAAAGCCCGGCTCCAGCTTTCCCGCACAATGCGGCTGCCCTGTGCGCGTGAAACGGCATAGCTGCCGGAATCTGCACGCAGCAGCGCCAGCCCTTCCGCGCTGACCAGAATATCCGGCTTCACCGGAAAGGCCATCAGGAGAAAACCGATTGCCAGCGGCAAGAGTCCCACCAGCCGCAGCCGGGTTTGCCAGATACAGAGCCATAGCCCGCCACCCGTAATCAGCACCACCGCGGCAAAGCTGAACCGCTCGATAATCAGGGAGGCACCGGGCAATCCGGCCACCCACGCCGCGCTAGCCGTCACACCTTTCAGGCCCCAGCCCATCACCCAGAGCGCGGGCGCTTCAAGGTGGAGCGGCATCAATACATAAGCCGCGAGCATGGCGGGCATAACCGTTACGCCGGTCAGCGGCACTGCAATCAGATTGCCCAGCACCCCGAGCAGTTGCAGCCGGTTGAAGTGCCATGCGCCAAAGGGCATGGTCGCCACTCCGGCAATCACCGAGGTAATAATCACGCCCGCCACATAGCGCCCGGCTTTGTTGAACCACCCTTGCCCGTCAGAGCCGCTGCCGGAACGCTGCTGGCCGACTTCATACGCTGCCACCAGCATAATCATCGCCGCAAAGGACAGCTGGAACCCGATATTGAGCAGGCTTTCGGGAAAGATCAGCAACAGGACTGCCGCCGACAACGCCACCGAGCGCAGGGTCAGCACCCGCCGGTCGAGCAGCACGCCGAGAAAAACCAGTCCGGTCATCAGCGCCGAACGCTGGGCCGGGATAGGGGAGCCGACAAACCAGGTATAGGCCACCACTGTTACCAGCGCCGCCACCGCCGCATATTTCTTGATGTCGTGATAGAGGACGAGCTTTGGCCATAGCGCCATCAGCATTCGCAGGCCAACAAAAACCAGCCCTGCCACCATACCAATATGCATTCCCGAGATGGAAAGCAGATGCGCGGTACCGGCGGCGCGCATATCGGCGTTGGTTTTTTCATCAATGGCACCGCGTTCACCGGTCATCAGCGCAACGGCTATAGCGCCCTCGACCCCGGAAATATGTTCGAGAACGCGCTGTTTCACGCCTTCACGCCAGCGCTCGGCCTGCAGTCCCTCCCCTTCCCCCACACCAAGAGCGACCACCTCCGGCGGAGTCAGGGCCATGCCCATCGCGCCCAACTGATTGAAATAAGCCTGCCGCCGGAAGTCAAACCCGCCGGGAATGGAAGTTTCCATCGGTGGCATCAGATTGGCCAGCACGCGCACCCGCGCCCCGATCGCCACCGGCGTTGCTGCCGTTTTGCCGCGCAGGGTCAGACGGATGCTGTAAGGAATTCCCACCCGCTCCAGCCGCTCGGCCTTGATTTCGCCGAGCAACAAACGCACTCCGCCGCCATCCATGTCTTCAGTCGCCAGCACGGTGGCTTCCATTGGCACCGGCCCGATAGCGCGGGGTAGCACCGGCGAAAACACCAACTCCGTCCGCAGATCAGCCGCTGCAAAGCCCAGCACAAACGCCAGCACGGCATAGAGGAACGGCCTGAGGAATACCCGTCGCCGCAGCGCGTAAAGCAGAGTCAGCAAAAGCGGAACGCCCAGCAGCGACCACACCGCCAGCGGCTCGACCGGCAATGCGAAATAGCTGGCGACGCCGCAGCCCAGCAGCACCGGCAGCCACAACACAAGGCGGCCCCGTTCGGCATCAAGAAGCTGTTCGAGTTGATCCCTCGTCACCATGAGGGCTGTCATAGCAGGATTCGGCCCCCATACAGCCCCCACCCCGCCCTCCCCCGCAAAGAAGCGGGGGAGGGAGAAGGAAAATAAGACCTGTTTACCACCAGCCCATCCTGCGCCATTCTGCCGGTGACAGCAGAGGAGCGCTCTTCCATGACCCCAGCTATTTCCGGCAGCCCCGGCATTCTCAAACTGATCGGCAACACGCCGCTGGTGGAGATTACCCGATCGGGTCGTCTGAGATCAGCGGTGCCTGTAGTATTGGAGATTCAAGACGGCTTGACTGCGGCAAAAATAGAGGCCCACCCGCGCCATCTTGCCTCCTGCAAATTTGGAGGAGTGTACTCTGTCGGAAACGGCCTTGCACAACGTGGCCCAAGTAACACCTTCTCAAGACTTATTTTTCCGCCGATGCAGCTGCTTTGCAGCTTCCCGGAGGGGAAATTGATGTGATCATCTATAGCGTCAAATCAGGGGCGATATATTGGGTTAATACAGGTGAGATGTGAGGGGATAACGATAGAGCCACAACATGCCGCCTGCGGAGGTAACTTGGATAGAAATGCCACCGCTATCAGGATTTTTACAGGGTATTTTCTGACGTTTCAGGTTTTTGAGTTCCAGCGCCGCCACGCTGCGGCCGCCGCCGTCAGCACCAAGATGACAGGATTCTCCGCAGCCGCCGCCGAAAACGTCATCGCCTTCACACACAAAACTTCCACACGCCAAAAGAAGGCGGTTGGCGAATGATGAATAAGCTGTTGAAAGAAATGGTGCCTGGGGACGGAGTTGAACCGCCGACACGCGGATTTTCAGTCCGCTGCTCTACCAGCTGAGCTACCCAGGCGCCGAGTGGTGGGCGTTCTTATAAGCAGATGTGCGGGCACTGGCAATAGTTAGTTGCATTTACTCTTCGCTCTTTTCGTCCTGATCCGGCCCCTCGGCGGTCGGAACGGCGTAAACACCCCCTAACCAGCGGTGCAAATCGACCTTCTGGCAGCGGTCAGAACAGAAGGGGGCCGTGCTTTTATGGGCTGGTTTCCCGCAAATCGGGCAATTTTCTGTTCCGGTCGGCTTGGACATTGCGCATATTCCCTTAACGTTACGATTCGGGCTTGCCCTGACTTGCAGGGCTTCCGGGACTCGTGGTAGCGACTGCCCTGCTTAACCAAAAGTCAGCGCAGAAACAAGCCGCTGATTACCCCCTTTCATTTCGGAGCGCAGAGCAAGGGTATGGACGCTGTTTCCCTCATGTCGCCAGTTCCGGCCCCTGTTGTTACGGGGCAGGGACGGCATGAAGCGCCAGCCCCCGTTCCGGTTGCCGATCACACCGACATCTGTCGTAACGCCCTGATCGCCGGGGATGGTGCGCTGCTGCTGGTCACCAGTCTGCTGGCTACAGCCCTAACCCACGGGACCAGTCTGGCCTTTGCGCTGCTGCTGACCGCTACCCTGCTGTTCATCCTCGTTCTGGCGCGGCTTGATCTTTATCCCGGCTTTGGTCTGATGCGGGCCGAGCGTCTGCGTCGCCGCTGGATGGCCGCCCTGATCTGGTTCCCGCTGCTGGCGCTGGCGGCGTGGCAGATGCAAATGTCTCCCGCTGCGGCCCTGATCTGCGGGGTGCTGTTCGCCAGCCTTTCTCCCCTCGGCGAAGACATCATCCGCAAGAAGCTGATTGCCGGAAAGCGCTGGGGCAAGCCGGCGCTCATTCGCGGGCCGGAGCGCACTGTTGCCGACGTCATCCGCAGTCTCGGACAAAACCCGCAGCTCGGTCTGCTCCCGATCCGGGGGCAGGCCGATTTGCGTGCAGGAGAAATCGTCACCACCGCCATTCTGGTTCCCGGCACCCTGATAAGTCCCGAAGACGATTTGATGCAGGCGCTTTATGTTCTCGACAAAGGCGGCATCCTTCACCCCCTTCACCATCCCGAACACTGGCTGGCCCGGTTGGTCGGCCATATCACCCCCGTCAATCCGCGTCTTGCCCCGTGGCGGGCCTTCAAGCGCAGTATTGATCTGCTGGTCGGGAGCATCGCGCTTACCATTGCCTTGCCGCTGATGGCCATCACCGCCACCATTATTTATATCGCCGACCCCGGCCCGGTTTTTTACGGTCAGTATCGCCGGGGGCTTAACGGCAAGGCCATCCGCATCTGGAAGTTGCGAAGCATGTATCAGGACAGCGAGCAACGGCTGAAAACATTGCTCCGCGAAGATCTTGATGTTGCGACAGAATGGCAGGCCCGCTACAAGTTAAAATGCGATCCCCGAATTATTAAAGGCATAGGTCACTTCATTCGTAAATTCTCGATTGATGAGCTGCCACAATTAGTTAGCGTTTTGCAAGGCCAGCTTAGTTTGGTCGGGCCGCGTGTTTTCGTTGATTACGATCTTAAATCCTACTCGGCAGAAGATTTACGTTTGCGACAAAATGTCTTGCCGGGGCTGACCGGTTTGTGGCAAGTAGCTGTTCGCAGTGCAGGCGATAACCGGGACAAGCCGGACTACGATACGGCTTATGTAAAAAACTGGTCGCTGTGGGATGATGTAGACATCCTCTATCGCACGATTGATGTTGTTTTGACGGGCCATGGTG
Organism: uncultured Pseudobdellovibrionaceae bacterium; assembly: GCA_964429685.1. GTDB lineage: Bacteria > Pseudomonadota > Alphaproteobacteria > UBA2400 > UBA2400 > CAYSDE01. The sequence continues at coordinate 3,979 of CAYSDE010000069.1, read as the reverse complement.
CCGTTTGAAGTTTTTTGACAGGAGCAGTTCTTATGCGCATTGCGATGATTGGTACCGGTTATGTCGGTCTGGTATCCGGTACTTGCTTCTCGGAGTTCGGTGTTCATGTAACCTGCGTTGACAAGGATGAGAGCAAGATTGCCCGTCTGCTCAAGGGCGAAATTCCAATTTATGAGCCCGGCCTTGATGAACTGGTGGCCAAGAATGTCGCTGCCGGGCGTCTGGGCTTCACCACCGATCTCAAAACGGCGGTTGCTGAAGCCGATGCGGTTTTTATCGCCGTTGGCACCCCCACCCGCCGGGGCGATGGCCACGCCGATCTGAGTTATGTTTATGCTGCCGCCAGAGACATTGCTGACGCTCTGACCGGCTATACTGTGGTGGTCGACAAATCGACGGTGCCGGTCGGCACCGGAAGCGAGGTTGAGCGGATTATCCGCGCTGCCCGCCCCGATGCTGATTTTGACGTCTGTTCCAACCCGGAGTTCCTGCGCGAGGGATCAGCGATTGAAGACTTCATGCGGCCTGACCGTGTGGTCATCGGCTGCAACTCGGCCCGCGCCAAGGCATTGCTGCGCCGGGTCTATCAGCCACTGGCCCAGCTTGAAACCCCGATCCAATTTACCAGCCGCGAAACAGCTGAACTGACCAAATATGCCGCCAACGCTTTTCTCGCCATGAAGATTACCTTCATCAACGAGATTGCCGATCTGTGCGAAAAGCTTGGCGCCAATGTGCAGGACGTTGCCAAGGGCATTGGTCTGGACAGCCGCATCGGCAAGAAGTTCCTGCAGGCTGGCCCCGGTTATGGTGGTTCCTGTTTTCCCAAAGATACGCTAGCTCTGGTCAAAACCGCACAGGATGCCGGATCGCCAGTGCGCCTGATTGAAACCACCGTCGAGATCAATGATGCGCGCAAACAGGCCATGGCCGCCCGCGTCAGCGATGCCCTGAATGGCAGCCTTGAAAGCAAGAAAATCGCCGTTCTCGGTGTCGCCTTCAAACCGGATACCGACGACATGCGTGACAGCCCGGCGATTGACATCATCAGCGCGCTCCAGAGCGCCGGGGCCGTGGTTCACGCCTACGACCCTGTTGCCATGAAGGAAGCCGCCAAGGTCATTGGGGATGTTACATGGGGCAAGGATGCCTATGACATCTGCGACAATGCCGATGCCGTCGTGCTGATAACCGAATGGAACGAATTCAAGGCCCTGGATCTGGCCCGTCTGCGCGATCTGATGGCAACACCGGTTCTGGTCGATCTGCGTAACGTCTATGATCCGCAGCAGGTCGTTAATGCCGGGTTTATCTATCGCTCCATCGGTCGCCCGACCCCGGAACGCAATCTCAGCGAACCGGCGACGAAGGCAGCCGCACACGCGGCGTGACTTCCTGTTGACGCAAATACGTCGTCGCGGGTGAGTCAACCCGCTCGGGATTTGCTCAGCGTGCTGCGAAGCGCCACGTAAAGGAAGCAGAACCACAAGCCGTTATTGGCCTGCATGAGCGTCACCTCGGTAATGTTTACGAAGAAGGTGAAGAGCAGGATGATGACGAAGAGTTGTAGCGGGTGTTCCTGCGGCAAACTCTGCCGCAATCTGCCGACCCGCGCTGCTATCAGCATAAACGCCATTAGAAACAACGCTGCCCCCGGCAACCCGATCATCAGCGCCAGCTCCAGCAGGCCATTATGGGCATGGGGCGCATCCCAGTTGAGATAGGCCCCGATATAGGAATAAGCCGTGCCGTTTTCGGGGGTCCAGAAAACATTGCTGCCATAGCCAGCCCAAGGCCGATCCATAATGGCGTTCCACACGCCCTGCCAGATCAGGGTGCGCCCGGTCAGGTCGGCTTCACGACCGGTCAGGACAAAGATCATATCCGTAAAATAGGGCAGCAGCACGGCCAGAAACAGCGCCAGCAAAACAGCCAGCAGGAAACCGACGTGACGCCGGATGCCCGAGCCATCGCCCGGCATCCATATCCGCAGCGCGAGAAGGGTGGCACCCACCAGTGCGGTGACCACCAGCGCTGACGCCGATTGCGCCATCAACATCAGCCCGGCACAGAACAGCGCTCCGCCAACATATAACCAGCGTTCCCGTCCGCTGACCAGCCACGCGGCCAGAAGGTTCGAGAAAAGACCCAGCGCCATGAAGCGCCCCATGATGTTCTTGTGCAGGAATATTCCGCGCCAGCGCCCTTCATGGACGCCGCTCATCACCCCGAAATGAGGGAAGAACAGCGCCGCCACCAGGCAGAGCACAGCCACCAGCAACAGGGTCTGCGCCAGTCGCTGATTGAAGCGCTCGGGTGAATAGCGCAAGGCGAAAGCACCGGCGAGCAGGGATGTCCCCAGCAGATAGCCGGAATATTTCAGGCTCTCGATGCTGTCCGCCGACCACAGGAAAGAAAGCGTGGTCAAGCTGACAACCAGCAGCAAGGCCAGATTCCGCTGCCACATCCACGCCACCGTACCGAACGAGCGGAGCGCTATCGGCAGCATGGCCAGATAAAAAACCAGCCAGATGCCCTGTACGGTCGGATCATTCAGCGGTGCATCAATCTGGCGGTCACTCAGGAAGAGGACAAAAGTCTGCGGCCCTACCACCATCATGAACAGGGCGAACAGAGCCATGAAAGGTTCAAGCCGGAAGATCATGCGGCCCGTCTTTCTCGCAGATAGCTCAGGCTGTGACTGCGAATATGCAGAATGTCACCAGCCAACATCACCGCCATATACACCAGCCCGCCCGCGCCAATTGCCGCCAGCACCGGCACCGCCCCGCTCACCTGCCGCAGCGGCCAGAGCGTCAGCACCATCAGCAGGGTAGCAATCACAATCCAGCCAGTTTCGCGCTGCGGCAGCGGCAAGCGGAAGGTCGTTTGCCCAAACCAGCCGAGGGCCAGCGACATCGCAAAGCCCAGCGTCATTCCGTAGACCGCCCCGGACAGCCCCTGCCAGTAAATCAGCGCGGCACTCAGCGGCAAGGTCAACGCCCCGGTCAGCAGCAGGTTGTTCATGCATTTGCGGGTTTCACCGACCAGCAGAAAAGCCTGATCGGTATAATAGGTACGCAGTCCCTGCAACAAAGCCGCCAGCGCCAGCCACGGCATCATGTGGGTTGCCGCCTCGATATAGTCCACCCCCAGCACCAGTTGGGCGATTGGCCGCGCCAGCACCGCCAGACCAGCCGCCGCTGGCAGACCGACCCCCAGCAGCAGGATGAAACTTCTTTCAAAATGATGGCGGGCGGCGGCATGATCGTTATGCTTGTAAGCCGCAATGGCCAGCGGGAACGCCGCCAGATTGATAACCTGCAGCAGCGCCGTCAGCGTCTGCCGGGCCAGCGAGCTGGCCGCTCCATAAAGCCCCGCCGCCTCGGAACTTACCAGCAGCGGCAACAGGATACGATCAGCATTGGCCAGCAGCGCACCTACAGCATAGAGCCCGATTAGCGGCAGACCATAGGCGTAGAACTTTCTGACCAGTTCCCGATCATAGCGGGGCCGACAGCCGCCTTTCCATGCCAGCGGAAACCAGAGCAGGACTGGCAGCAGATTGGCGATGACTGCCGCCGCCACCAGCCCTTCGGCCCGCCAGCCCAGCGGCAGAAAGAGCAGCACCAGCCCGACCTGAAGAATATCCCGGATTGCCGAGAACGCCAGAAAGTGCAGCGGCAGCAACCGCGTCCGCAGTTGGCCCAGCGAAAGCTCAGAGGCCGCCAGCGCCCATGTCACCAGCAACACCGACGGCACCAGATACTGCCACGTTCCAGGCGGCACCAGAAAAGTCAGCGGTCCCAGCACCAGCAAAGATGCCGATAGCAGCATGAACAGCCACAGCGCTGCTTCCTGCAGGGCACCGGGCGCAGCGCTGGCGGGCAGAAAGCGCATCAGGGTCATGCGCAGCCACTGGAAGAGGCCGAGATTGATGATAGTAGCCGCCGCCATCACGGTCGAATAAAAGCCGAAC
>CAYSDE010000068.1:0-9062 GCA_964429685.1 uncultured Pseudobdellovibrionaceae bacterium | reverse complement strand
GTCAACCTTGCCGGTGGCGGCCAGTTCGCAGGCCTTGGCGGCGGCGGCATGGCTATGCTCGACATCAATCAGCGTCCAGCCGGAAATATCAATCTTTGCGGCGGCGGCGGCTTCCAGTATGCGGTTTTCTGGCCCGATTAGCACGGGTGTAATCAGCCCTTCGCGGGCGGCATCATGGGCGGCTTCGATGGCATTCGATTTGACCGGATGGACAATCGCCGTGATGATGGGCCCCTTGACCTTAGCCAGTTCAAGCAGCGCGGCAAAGTGATCGTGATCCTGAATTTCAATTTGCGGCAGTTCAGGGCGGGCGCAGCGCATCTTTTCGAGAGGAGCCTTGACCACGGCGCGGCCTTCAACCAGCGTCTCACCCAGTCCGTTGACACAGCGGCAGTCGAAGGTCACAAATGGCTTGCCGGTTGCCTTGGCTTTGACGGTGACACTGGCGGTGACTACATCGCCGGGGCGGATCGGTTTGATAAAGCGCAAATCCTGTTCAATATAGATGGTGCCGGGGCCAGGCAGAACCGTGCCCAGTACCATTGAAATCAGGGCTCCTGACCACATGCCATGCGCAACCACGCCATGCATTTTCAGGGTTTCAACGTTTTTGGCGTCCAGATGGGCCGGATTGACGTCGCCCGAGACATAGGCAAACAGCTCAATATCCTGCGTGGTTAGACTGCGGGTGACGCTGGCGGTACGGCCAACGGTCAACTCGTCAAAGGTTACGTTTTCGATGAAATCGTCACTGATGTTCTCGGCACTCATGGTATCCCCCAAATTTATGGCAGTCAGACCTTGAACCATGAGGGTTAAGCAAGAATAAAGACAAGGCTGATTTTCAGAATCAGCCTCCTTCAAACCGGCTTGCCAGTCTGCGTCAATCCCGCCACACTGCGGCCATGACCATACTGAACCGCCGTTCCTGCCTCAAAACACTGGCCGCTTTGACGGCTTTTTCTCCGTTTCCGGGCTGGGCCAGCGGGGGGCGGGGGCTGAAGGTGATTGTGGTCGGGGCCGGAGTGGCCGGGCTGGCCGCCGCCGAAACCCTGATCCGGCGCGGGGCCGAAGTGACGGTGCTGGAAGCCCGTTCGCGCATAGGGGGGCGGGTTTACACCGACACCACCAGTTTTGACGGGGGCCCCCCTTTGACTGGGGAGCCAGTTGGGTTTTTTCCAATGACCGTAACCCGCTGACCAACATTCTTCTGAGCAAAAGTATTGAGTTCGAGCGCACCCGCAGTCAGGTCATGACGGTTTTGGGCGGGGAGCGGCTGTCCTCGAGCCGCAAACAGGCTTTTGACATGCTGGTGAGCAATGTTGCGACCGCTATTGCCAACAGCGCCCAGCGCCGCCTCAGCCTTGAACGGCTCAAGCCCCGTGACCAGCAGGAATTGCTGGCACTCAGCCTGATCGGCCCCAACACCACTGGCGCTGAACTGGCTGAGATTGATCCGGCTGATTTTCTTGGCCGGGTTTCCACCGGGCTTGATCTGCTGGTCAAGGGCGGTTTGGGCGCAGCCGTAACCCGGCTCTTTCAAGGTATTCCGGTCAAAACCAATGCGCCGGTCAAAGCCGTGGATTATGACGAAACCACCGCCCGTGTCACGCTGCGGGATGGCACCCAGCTACAGGCCGACGGCGTGATCCTGACCGTACCACCCGCGCTGCTGGCCAAGGGAGACATTACGATCACGCCGGAATTGCCGGGTGAATACAAGGAGGCGCTGGCGGCTCTGCCGATGGGCAGTCTTAACCGGATTGCGCTGGTCTTCAGCGAAGACATTTTTGCCAGTCTGCAGCCGCAAACCAAGCTGCGGGCGGTGACCGGGGCCGGGGTGATTGATGCGTTGCTGAAGCCACATAATCTGCCGATGGCTATCTGTACCGTTGGCGGAGCGCAGGCGCGGGCGCTGGAACGGCAGAGCGACTCAGCCGCGTTGAACTACGCCCTGACCGGTCTGGCCGAAGTTTTCGGCCCGGCGGTCACCGCTGCTTTTGTCAAAGGCAAGACGACGCGCTGGGGAGCCGATCCGTGGTCAGCCGGGGCCATTGCCTACGCTCGCCCCGGGAAAGCGGGCGTTAGGATGGTGCTGAGCGGCCTGAGCGGGCGGCTGCGCCTGGCTGGTGAAGCTTTGGAGGGGCCGTGGGCCGGGCAAGTGAGCGGAGCTTATCTGAGTGGCCGCGACTCGGCCATGCGTCTGTGGCGGGATATGACGGGCTGACTTGTCTTTGAGATGAGGCATCAGGCTACCACACAGCGGTTTTTGCTGGCGGCGACTGCAGCGGTGAGGACTGCGGCGGATTTGCCCTTGGCCAGCATGACGAGCGGATACCCCATGCGGGTCTGGCCGGGCAGGTGACCGGTCAGCCAGTCTCCAGCTTTGGCGACACCGCCAAAGGCCTTGGTGAGAGCTTGGCAAATCTCAGGCGCCTGATAGTGCAGGATACCCATAGCGGTGCTGCCAATTGCCAGACGCTTTGCCTCGAAACCCTTTGCTTTATCCCACGAATAGGGGGTAGCGACGTAGAGGGTCAGCTCACGGGCTGTTTGGGAAAAAGCGAAGCCGTAGGGAGAAACACCAGTAAAAACTTCAGTCGCGTCCTGAGACATCGTAAAAATTCCTTCAATTTCTGGCCCCTAGCGGGCATTTGGGAGAGGGTTCTTTGGTAGCACAGGCCCTGTCCTGTTTTCAAGCAAATTGATTCAGGTGCCAAACCTTTCCGACTCACGGCAAAACGCTGTGCGACTCGGGCTGGGGCGAACCGGTAACTTTTATGAATCCCCCGGAAGCGCGGAGTCGGGTTCAGCTGTGGCCGGATACCCCGTCAATAGGGTCTATCTTCTTTTACACCACAAATTGTGGTTGCTTCGGCGGCGGACTCTGACATTCTGTCGCTACTTCCATTCTGGAGTAAATGAGGCGCCCCGTCCGGTCAGGAGGGCGGCGCATGTAGGGAGAGTCGCCAATGAAAATCGCTCGTCGTTTTACGGTTGCCGGACAGGATGCTTATCAGGGGATCGACTTTCGTCTGACCACCTCGGAAATCCGCAACCCCGACGGGTCGATCGTTTTCCAGCAGAAAAATGTTTTTGCGCCCGCCCACTGGTCGCAGGTGGCCGTTGATGTGTTGGTGCAGAAATACTTCCGTCGCAAGGGCGTGCCCGCTGTCCTGAAGGCCGTGCCAGAAGAGCGCGTGCCGGTCTGGCTGTGGAAGAAGGCCGCCGACGAGCAGGCACTGGCCATGTTGCCGGAGTCGGAGCGGGGCGGTGGTGAGCGCGACGCCCGCCAGCTCTTCGATCGCATGGCCGGAACCTGGACCTATTGGGGCTGGAAGGGCGGCTATTTCGATACCGAAGAAGATGGCCGCGCCTATTTTGATGAAATGCGCTACATGCTGGCCAACCAGATGGTGGCCCCCAATTCGCCGCAATGGTTCAATACCGGCCTCAACTGGGCCTATGGTATCGACGGCCCGTCGCAGGGTCATTATTATGTTGATTACCAGTCGGGCGAGCTGACCAAGTCCGCCTCGTCTTACGAACATCCGCAGCCCCATGCCTGCTTCATTCAGGGCGTCAAGGACGACCTCGTCAATGAAGGCGGCATCATGGACTTGTGGACGCGGGAAGCTCGTCTCTTCAAGTATGGTTCAGGCACCGGCAGCAATTTCTCGGCACTGCGTGGTGCTGGTGAGCCGTTGGGGGGCGGCGGCAAGTCGTCCGGTCTGATGAGCTGGCTCAAGATTGGCGACCGCGCCGCTGGCGCCATCAAGTCCGGTGGCACCACCCGCCGCGCTGCCAAGATGGTGACGGTCGATCTCGATCATCCCGATATTGAAGCCTATATCGACTGGAAGGTAACCGAAGAGCAGAAGGTGGCCGCGCTGGTGGCCGGCTCCAAAGCCTGCGCTAAGCATCTCAAACTGGTTATGGCCGCGGCTCAGGATGGCGTTGACCCGCTGACCAACAAGGCGCTGAAAGCCGCGATTAAAGAGGCCCGCAAGGCCAGCGTGCCCGACAACGCCATTCAGCGCACCCTGCAGTTCGCCAAGCAGGGCTTCAAGGAAATCGAGTTCAAGACCTACGATACCGACTGGGACAGCGAGGCCTACCTCACCGTCTCCGGTCAGAACTCCAACAATTCCGTGCGCATTACCGATGATTTCATTCATGCCGTGCGCACCGATGGCCCCTGGTCGCTGATTCGCCGCACCGACGGCAAAGTGGCCAAGACCCTGAAGGCGCGTGACCTCTGGGACAAGGTTGCGCTGGCTGCCTGGCAGTGCGCTGATCCCGGCGTCCAGTTCGACACCACCATCAACGACTGGCACACCTGCCCGGAATCCGGCCGTATCAATGCGTCGAATCCCTGCTCGGAATACATGTTCCTTGATGATACCGCCTGCAATCTGGCCTCGCTGAATCTCATGCGGTTCCGTCATGACAATGGCAGTTTCAACATCGACAGCTTTACCCATGCGGTGCGGTTGTGGACGGTGGCGCTGGAAATTTCCGTGCTGATGGCCCAGTTCCCCAGCAAGGAAATCGCCCAGCTCTCCTACGAATTCCGTACCCTCGGGCTTGGCTATGCCAATCTGGGTGCCATGCTGATGGCTGCCGGGCATTCCTATGACAGCAAGGAAGGTCGCGCTCTCTGCGCGGCCATTACGGCGGTCATGACCGGCGTCTCCTATGCTACCTCGGCAGAAATGGCTGAAGAACTCGGCGTCTTCCCCGGCTTCGAACGGAATGCCGATGCCATGATGCGGGTGATGCGCAATCATCGTCGCGCTGCCTATGGTCTGACCGAAGGTTACGAGAAACTTCATCTTACTCCGGTGCCCCTGCTGGCACGGGAGTGCCCGGATCAGGATCTGGTCGCGGCAGCCCGCATGGCGTGGGACAACGCGGTTGAACTGGGCATGCGCTATGGCTATCGCAACGCCCAGACCACAGTCATCGCCCCGACCGGCACCATTGGTCTGGTCATGGATTGCGATACCACCGGGATCGAGCCGGACTTTGCACTGGTCAAGTTCAAGAAGCTGGCCGGGGGTGGCTATTTCAAGATCATCAACCAGACCGTGCCGGAAGCCCTGCGCAAGCTTGGTTACATGCCCGACCAGATTGAAGCGATTGTGACCTATGCCGTTGGTCACGGCTCGCTCGCTGATGCTCCTGCTATCAACCATGTCGCCCTCAAGGCCAAAGGCTTTACGGATGAGGCGATTGAGAAAATCGAGCAGGGTCTGGCTTCGGCTTTCGAGGTTGGTTTTGCCTTCAACAAGTGGACGCTGGGGGAGGAGTTCGTCACCCAGACCCTCAAGCTGGATGCTGATGCCGATCTGCTGAGCGCTCTTGGTTTCTCCAAGGCCGACATCGAAGCCGCCAACACCTGGTGCTGTGGTGCGATGACGCTGGAAGGAGCTCCGGGCCTCAAGCCCGAGCATCTGCCGGTGTTTGATTGCGCCAATCCCTGCGGCCGCATCGGCAAACGCTATCTGTCGGCAGAGTCGCATATCCGCATGATGGCGGCGGCCCAGCCCTTCATTTCCGGGGCGATCTCCAAAACCATCAATATGCACAACACCGCCACCATTGATGACTGCAAGGAAGCTTATCTGCTGTCATGGTCGCTCGGCCTCAAGGCCAATGCGCTCTATCGGGATGGTTCCAAGCTGAGTCAGCCGCTCAACGCGCAGTGGCTCGCCAACGACAATGAAGGCGCTGAAGATACCGCCGAAAAACTGACAGAAATGCCGCTGGCCCAGCGGGCTCCGGCGGTGGCCGAACGTATTGTCGAGCGGGTTATTGAACGTGTGGTGCAAGTGCAGGCCGAACGTCACCGTCTGCCGGATCGCCGCAAGGGCTATACCCAGAAGGCGATTGTCGGCGGTCACAAGGTCTATCTGCGTACCGGCGAATATGAAGACGGCAGCATCGGTGAAATCTTCATCGACATGCACAAGGAAGGCGCGGCCTTCCGCTCTCTGGTCAACAACTTCGCCATTGCCATCTCACTGGGTCTGCAATACGGCGTGCCGCTGGAGGAGTATGTGGACGCCTTCACCTTCACCCGTTTCGAACCCTCGGGTATGGTGCAGGGCAATGAAACCATCAAGATGGCCTCGTCGATCCTCGACTACATCTTCCGCGAACTGGCGATTTCCTATCTTGGGCGCAATGATCTCGCCCATGTAACTCCGGAAGACATGGTGCCGTCGTCCATCGGCGAAGGTGACATCCAGAGCGCCATCATCAAGGAAGCCGAAAAGACCGTGCGGCGGGTTGCCTCCACCGGTTATGTCCGTTCCAAGTTCAAGGTCGCCACGCTTAAAACCAGCGATGTCACCACTGTCAAGCAGCCGGCCAACATGGAAGCGCCGGTACTGGCCATGGCGTCCGGTGACGAGGTCGGCGGCGGGTATACCACGACCACCACGGTTACGGCCTCCATTGCCAGCGGCAACAGCTTCATGTCGGCGGGAGCGGCGGGCAGCGTGGTCATGCGGCGTTCATCCGGGGCAGATCGGGTCAGTCAGGCCCGGGCCCGTGGCTATGAAGGGGACATCTGCCCGGAATGTTCGAATATGACCATGGTCAGAAACGGAACCTGCCTGAAATGTGATACTTGTGGCACGACAACCGGGTGCAGCTGATCTGAGGACGCTTCTTCCGTTTACGGGCGGTCTCTTCTCGTCTAGGCTCTTCTCCTGACAAGGGAGAAGGGGCCGCCATGTCTGGTTCTGGAATGCTACAGGATTTCTCTGCCAAAGCCGGTCATTATCTCTGGCCGCTGAGGTCGTTGTGGCATGCGACCAAGTTCCTTCTTTTTATCGGCGCACTCTTCTACATCTCTCTTGAACTTCTCACGCCCAGTCTGGAGTTCAGGACGGGCGACAAAAGCGACTATCGTTCAGCGGCGGAGCCGGAATGGGTGACGCTGGTTTCAGCCAGCGGCATCGGTTACCGGACCTATCACTCCCACATTCTAACTTCAGATCGTCGCCAAGTCCCGATTGATGTCATCCTGCCCCAAAATCTGCCGCGAGGCCTGCCTCTCACCATTGTCGCCACCAACTTCATCCGGCCCGATCAATTGCTGGATTGGGTTCTGCCGCGTGGTAATAATGCGGTTGTTTTTTATCACTCGGCGCGCCTTGACCGCTTGCTGGCGCCGGACTTTCCCTTCTGGTCACAGATTCGCGGGATCAACAGTCTGGACAGTCTGTGGAGTGTCATTACGACCAACCCGGTTACCAAATGGTATTCAACCTACAAAGCCCTCCACGAAGCTCCTGGCGATATTGGAGAAATCGTACGCTGGGCGCAGGCCACCCTGCAGGTCGATGGCAGCCGCATCAATCTGGTCGGTCTGGGTTCGGGATCTCTGACCGCAGCTGCTGCGGCTCACCGGTTGCAGACGATGGGGACTTTTCCGCACACCATCACCCTGATCTATCCCCCTGCCAACCTGCCCGCCGCCATTGGCGAAACCCTGTTTTACGTGCCCTCCCTCATCCGTGGCCCGCTGAGCTATGTTCTGGCCTTCGTTTACCGGCGGCTTGAGCTGGAACGTCATCTCAGCGCGGTAACCGGGGAGGATAACAAGCGCCTGCTGGTTATTCCCATTAACGCCTGGGAGCTGTCGACCCAGACCACGCTGCCCGCCGTGCAGAGCGCCGGAGTTGTCGATGTCGAGCATATTAACGCCAATTATGCCCTTTATTACGACGCCCGTAATATCACGCAAATCCGCGACAAGGTGACCTCATGGTTGCTGGAGAAGCGCGCCATTGACCATTTCTAATTGAAGGAGCGAAAAATGACTGCAACTGATACGCTGGCCCGGCTTGGCATTGTCCTGCCTGCTCCTGCTGCCGCCATTGCCGCCTATGTGCCTTTTGTCCGCAGTGGCAACTGGCTGATTATCTCCGGCCAGCTGCCCCTGCTGGAGGGCAAGCTGGTGGCAAGCGGCCATCTCGGGGGCACTGTTTCGATTGAAGCGGGACAGCAGGCGGCGCGCCAATCGGCCATCAATCTACTGGCGCAGGCCAATATGGCATTGGGCACTCTTGACAAGGTTGTCCGCGTGGTGCGTCTGGGCGGATTTATCAGCTGCACCGCCGATTTTATCGACCATGCCAAGGTCATGAACGGGGCTTCGGAAGTGATGGAGAGCGTCTTTGGCGAAGTAGGTCGTCATGCCCGCACCACCATCGGTGTTCCCTCGCTGCCTCTGGGCGCGGCGGTAGAAGTGGAAGGACTTTTCGAGGTTGCTTGAGCCAACCCGTTTGCCGGACAGCGAACGCCGCACCGACTTCTCCCGGCCCGCGTTCTTTCTGCTGATGGCTGTTCTGGTGTTGTCTCCGCTGCCACTGGGCAGTACCCGTCCGCTGCCTGAAGCGCTGCTGCTGGTTTGCAGTTTTGCGGCGCTGCTGCTCTGGAGTCTGCGTTCCGGTCAGGACTTCTTCGGAAAACCGGTTGGGTTGCTGGGGCCCGCCCTGTTAGTCCTGTTCTGGGCCCTGCTGCAGATGGTGCCTCTGCCGATGGGCTGGGGCCATCCGGTCTGGCAGGAGGTGGGGAGGACGCGGGGCAGTTTGAGTGTTGATGTCAGCGCCACTTTTATCGGGATTCTGAAACTGGCGGCTTATGGCGCGCTGTTCTGGCTGGCGACGCAGGCCGGACGCAGTCCCCGCCTGGCCCGTCGTCTGCTCGGCGGATTGACTGCTGCCGCCGGAGTCTATGCGGCCTATGCCCTGTTCATTTATCTGACCGGCAATACCACGGTGCTGGGGCTGCAGAAAACCGACTATTTCGATAGCATGACCGGCACCTTTATCAACCGCAACGCTTTTGCCGCCAGTTGTGGCATGGGGCTGCTGGGCGCCAGCGGCCTCTTTTTGCAGCAGGTGCGGCGCGCTCTGGATGGCTCCCCCTCGTTTCTCTCTGCGCTTCGCGCCCTGCGCCCGGTTTCCGGACTGATTGCGCTGGTGGTGCTGGCATGACGACCTACTTCGCCAAAGACGCTCTCCATCACTTCCGAAGCCCCGTTC